>CAZRMD010000047.1:0-17217 GCA_964601135.1 uncultured Actinomycetes bacterium
CGCCACTGGGCTTCGGAAACCGGCAACCAGTACGGCGCCAGACCGGAGGCCGATATCTCGCTAAAGGTGCTGGCGGACCATGCCCGGGGCGCCACGATGCTGATTGCCGACGGCGTCATGCCCGCAAACGATGGCCGCGGCTACGTCCTGCGTCGAGTGATCCGGCGGGCGATGGTCCATGCGCGACGGCTTGGACCGTCGACCAGTCTCTCCTCAGGCGTTCCCATCGTGGCGCGGCTCCTCGGCGACGTCTATCCCGAGGTGCGAACCAAGGCGAACCAGATCGTCGAGGTCGTGCGGGCGGAGGAAGAGCGCTTCGGCATCGCCTTGCGGCAGGGGATGGAGCGCCTGCAGGGGCTGCTCGACCGGGGAACCCTCGGAGCCGAAGAGGTGTTTTACCTGCATGACACGCTGGGCTTCCCCGTGGAGTTGACTGCCGAGCTCGCTCAAGAGCGGGGGGTGACCGTCGATATGACGGCGGTGGCCACGCTCATGCAAGGCCAGCGGGAACGAAGTCGTGGCGCAACCGCGGACTTCGCGGCGCCGATCGCGGGCCGGGCAACGCGCTTCGTCGGCTACGACCGGCTGGAGGCCGACAGCCCGGTCACCGACCTGTTTCCCGTCGCCGGTGAGGCCGAGATGGCCGACGTGTTCGTCGAGCAGACGCCCTTCTATGCCGAACGCGGCGGGCAGACCTTCGACACCGGGTGGCTCAGCTGGAATGGCCAGAACGCCATGGTCACGGATGTGCAGGCGCAGGGAGCGGCGATCCGTCATCGAGTACTGGTGGCTCCCGAACGGCTCAAGGCCGGCGACCGGGTGCACCTGGCGGTCGATGCTCGACGACGGCAGGCGGTGGCGCGTCATCACTCGGCGACGCATCTGCTCCATCGCGCCCTTCGCGACGTGCTGGGTGACCAGGCGACCCAAGCGGGCTCATCGGTGCAACCGGAATATGCCACCTTTGACTTTCGGTTCCCCCGGGCGATGACCCGAGAGGAGATCGAGCGAACCTCCAGCCTGCTGAACGAGAAGATCCGCGCCGACCTGGTCCGTCGCGTGGAAGAGCTGCCACTCGACCAGGCGATCGCGACTGGGGCTGTGGCGCTATTTGACGAAAAGTACGGCGACCTGGTCCGGGTTGTCTCGTTCGGTGACTGGGCCCGCGAACTATGCGGCGGCACGCACGTCGAACGAACCGGCGAGATCGGACTGGCGCTGATCTCCGGCGACCGGAGCATCGGCGCCGGCGTTCGCCGAATCGAGATGCGGGCGGGCGCGGCGGCTGAATTGCGGATCCGTGAGTACGAGCGCGTCCTTTCCGAGCTGGGCGAAGCCTTGCGAGCGGGCACGGTCGACCTTCCTTCGCGCGTGGCGGCCCTGCAGGCGGACGTTAAGCGGTTGGAGAAGGAGATGGCGACCCTCCGACAGCGGCTGATGTCGGGAGGCAGCGTCCCGCTCGAGGAAGCCGATGTCGATGGCGTCCGGTTGCTGTTGCAGCGGGTGGACGCCGGTGAGAAAGACCTGCTCGGTTTCGCGGACCACGCATTGAGCCGAGCCAACGGCAACGTGGTCGCGGTTGTCGTCGGCGGCCGCAATTTCGCCGTGAAGGTCGCCAGCCCCCTGGCCGGACGGTTACCGGCCAGCGACCTGGTGCAGGCCTTCCGCCAGGTGGCGGGTGGGAAGGGGGGTGGCCGCGGCCCAGTCGGCCAGGGCGGCGGCATCGATCCGGATCGGGTCGGTGACGCGTTCAAGTCACTGCAGGAGTTCGTCAGGTCCCGGCTGAGGGAACGCTCGTGATCAAGATCAAGGACCGCATCAAGCGCTTGCGACGCGGCTCGGACTATGAGAACTACTACACGGCTCTGGACATTGGCACGGAGTACATCAAGGCGCTGGTCGTCAAGCGGGAAGGCCGCAATGGCCTCGTCCTCGGGGCGTCGCGCCAGCGGCAGGAGATTTCCGATATGGAGGGCGGAGTGCCCTCGAACATCCAGGGCATCATCGACAGCTGCGATCGCGCCATGTCACAGGCGGAGGACATGTGCGACACCATCCCCGGGCAGGCGGTCATCGGCATCGCCGGCGAACAGGTCAAGGGATTCAGCACGTCGATCACCGTGCCGCGTGCGGACCCGACCCTGAAGATCAATGAGACCGAGCTGTTGCAAACCTTGCAGCTGGTACAGAAGCGGGCGCTCCGAGAAGCGCAGCACGCCATGAGCCTCGAGCTCGGCGTTCCTGACGTCGATGTGAAGTTGATCAACTCGGCCATCACCAGCGTGCGCATCGATGGCTTCGTCGTCAACAATCCGCTGGATTTCCAGGGCAAGCAGCTGATCATCACGGTTTTCAATACCTTCGCGCCCCTCACCCATGTTGGAGCGCTGCAGACGATTGCCTCGGAGCTCGACCTGGAGCTGGTGGCCACGGTCGCCGAGCCGTACGCCATGGCGCGCTGTGCTGCCTCCGACGAGGTCTATGACTTTGGCGGCATTTTCATCGACATCGGCGGCGGGACGACCGACATTGCGCTGATCCGCAATGGCGGGATCGAAGGCACGCGAATGTTTCCCATCGGCGGCAGGGTGTTCACGAAAAAGCTCGCGTCTCGGTTCGGGATCAGCTTCGCCGATGCCGAGGCGGTCAAGCTGCGCCACTCGCGCGGCGAGCTGCCACCCGAGCACGCGGAGAAGGTGCATGCTGTGCTGGCCCGCGATTCCGAGGTGCTGGTCGAAGGTGTCGCGATCATCCTTCAGGAGATGTCAAAGGGTGAACGCCTGCCGACCGCCATCTACCTGGCGGGCGGCGGAAGCGCCCTCTCGGAGGTCAAAGATCAGCTGAAGGCCTTCCCCTGGAGCGAAAAACTTCCATTTGGGCGAACACCTACCGTGAACGTCCTGCGCCCGGTGGACATCCGTGGGATCTACGATTCGACCGGCCTCCTGCTCGATCAGCAGGACATCACGCCGATGGGGCTGGCCTTCCATGCCATTCAGCAGCAGTCGGAGGATCAGGCGCCCCTTTTCGGACTGATGCGGAAGGTTCTGAAAGCCATGAAAGTCTGACAGGCGCAAAATCGCGCCTCGCTGACACCCAGCGGCCAGAAAACCTGACACCGTAACGACTCGACAATCAGTCACGTTTCCGGTATGAAAAGCAGCGACGTGTTAAAACTGTGAAGACTCTGGCCAAGCTGCTCTACGTGGAAGCGGACGAGGAGATCACCGATCTCGTCGACCGGCTGCGCGACCTCAGCCTCGAGGATGAGGTTACCTTCGTCGTTCCCGAACGGGCCCGCGCCCTGCAGAGCGCCATGAGCTTCCGCCTGCTCAAGCGGTACGCCGACAGCTACGGCAAGCGGGTGAACCTGGTCAGCGGGGATCCGCGGCTGCAGGCAATGTCGCTCGAGGCCGGGTTTACCGCCTACCCAAGCATGGAGGCCTACGATCGCGGAACTCAGGTCCACCAGCCGGAACCTGTGGACCCCGTCGCGGCGGTCGGCCCTGCGCCCCCAGCCGATCGGGCCGCTTCCGAGCTTGCGGCCAGCACTCGCGGGGTGGCAACCCTGGACCGGCCGCGGCAGGCCCCCGTCGTATCAGCCCCGCCGAAGAAAACACGACCCCAACCGAAAGGGCCGTCCTCCGCTCCGTCGCTTCAAAGCTACCGGCCGTATCTGATCGCTGCAGGCATCCTGGTCGTTCTCGGCCTGCTGGCCGGAATCCTTTACCTGCCGACGGCAAGTGCCACCCTGTTCGTTTCGGGCACGCCAATCAAAGAGGACATCACACTGCGCGGCGCCGTCGGCAATGTGACTTCGGGGGATCAGTTCGCAACCAAAACGGTGAGCGCCAGTGAGTCACAGACCTTACCCGGCGTCGCCACTGGCCAAAAGGCGATTCCCGCAGTCGCTGCAACCGGCGAAGTAGTTTTCACGTCGTCGTGTCTTTTCTGCTCGCAGGATCTCCCCAAGGGGCTCGTCGTTCGGACGGACGGTGGCAAGCGGTATGCAACCCAGAAGGCGGTTACTGTCGGCGCCTTCGGTGGAAGCGCTACTGCACCAATTGCGGCATTGAATCCGGGATCGGACGGAAATACAGATGCGCACACGATCACCACAATTGAGCGGGGTGATCCTGATCTCAAGGTTGATAATCCGAACGCAACGAGTGGCGGCGCTGATGCCAGAACGGCGACCATCATCCAGCAATCAGACATCGACAGCGTCAAAGACGCCTACTCGAAGGACGCGATTCCCCGGGTGCAGGACCAGTTGAACAGTAAGGCGCAGGGCGAAAAGCTCGTCTTGGTTGGGAAGGGGGTGCAGGCTACTGTGACCGCCGACCATAAAGTTGGAGACGAGGTCACTGGATTCGGTGTGACGGTCAAGGTTTCTGGTGATGGCGTTGTCTTTGACGACAAAGCGGTCAAGGACCTCTTGCATACAGCCCTGCAGCGCAAGAGCCCGCAGGGCACCCAGCTGACGAGCAACATGAGTCTTACGTACGAGCCGATCGACGCCACGGCCGACGGCCATGTGACGCTGAACGGTCATGCCTCCGGCTTCTATATTCCGGTCTTCGTAGAGAGCAACATTCGCTCACACATCAAGGGGATGAGCCCGAGCAAGGCGCACGCGTTCTTGCAATCACTGCCGAATGTGGCCGATGCCCGTGTCACCCAGTCGCCATTCGGGCTGCCGTGGCTACCGCTCTTCACCTCACGCATTACGCTGAAGATCCAGGAGGTCGCCAGCCCCTCGAGCTCGTGAGGGTCCTTGCGATCGACCCGGGCACGGTCCGGATCGGGCTTGCTCTGAGCGATCCGTCGGGCACCATCGCGCAACCGCTGAGCGTGCTTCGCAGGCGCACCGAGGCGGAGGATCTGCAGGCCCTCATTGAACTGGTCCGCCAGCACGATGTCGAGCAGATCGTGATCGGTCTACCCCGAACGATGCAGGGCAGGCTCGAGGCTGCGGCCGAGGATGCGCAGACATTTGGAGCCCGGGTTGGCCGCGCCACCGGGCGGCCTGTAGCATACTGGGACGAACGGCTGACCACGGTCGCCGCTGAGCGTTACCTGATCGAACAGGGCAAACGGCGCGGCAAACGGCGCCAAGAGGTCGACCGGATGGCCGCCACGTTAATGTTGCAGGGGTACCTCGACTACCAGCGAAGGCGGGACCCAGGAGCCTGAATTGCCAGAGATTCCCGAGCCAAACGGCGAAATTCAAACGATCGAGCTGGTCAACGAGAAAACCGGCGAAGAGGAAAGCTACGTCGTCCACGACGTCGTCGAGATCGAAGGCGAGACCTACTACGTCCTGCAGGCCGAGAATGACGAGGATCGGGTGCTCATCCTGCGGCGCGAGGGTGAATCGCTGGTCACCCTCGACGATGAGGAGCATGACCGGGTGGTCGAACAGCTCGAGGAGTTCGAAGAGGACGACGACGGCGAGGAAGACGGCGGCGCGGAGGAGTAACTGACCACTCCGGCAAGACGGATGAGTGAGGCGCCGGCGCCCCGGAAGCGCAGCCGTGCCCTGGGCTGTGTGCAGTGGGCCGCGGTCATCCTCTTTCTCTTGCCGGCCGCGCTGGGAATCCCGAGCGTCCTGGCCTACAACTGGGTCGACCATCAGCTCCACCAACCGGCCAACCCGTCGAATTCCAAAGTCCGGTTCGTGGTGCCGCCGGGGGCAACCTTCCATGAAGTGGCGGATACCCTTCACCGTGCCGGCCTGATCGACTCTGTCACCGTGTTTGACCTCTACGCCCGATACAAACACCTGGATCGCAACGTCCAGGCGGGCGCCTACGAGCTGAGCCGAAACCTGAACATGGTCCAGATTCTCGACGCCCTACAGACGGCCATCCCCGAAGAGATTTTTGTCACCATCCCGGAGGGCTACACGATCAAGAAGACCGCGCCGCTCCTCGACAAGGGAGGCGTGATCAAGGGCAGTGATTACATCGCGGAGGCCGTCGCCGGCCAGTTCAACTACGACTTCATGAAAGACCTTCCGCCAGGGACCTCCCTGGAAGGGTTTCTCTTCCCCGATACCTACCTGGTCCCACGCACGGGGACGGCAAAGCAGTTGATCACCCTGCAGCTCGACAACTTCAACAAGCACTGGACTGACGCCCGCAAGTCGGAGGCGGCCCAGCGGCATCTGAACGCTTTCCAGATCGTCACGATCGCTTCGATGATCGAGCGCGAGGCCCGCTTCGACGCCGATCGGCCTTTGGTGGCCAGCGTGATTTACAACCGGCTCCAGGCCGGTTGGGCCCTCGACATCGACGCCACCGTCCTCTACGCGAAGGGAATCTGGCAGTCGTCGGTGACGATCGACGACCGCAAGATCAATTCGCCGTATAACACCTATTTACATACCGGACTTCCGCCTGGACCGATTGCGAACCCCGGCATCAAGGCGATCGATGCCGCCCTCCAGCCTGCCCAAACGGGCTACTTCTTCTACCTCTCAGATCCCCAGGGCCACAATCACTACGCCAGGACCAACGACGAGTTCAACCAACTCCTCAAGCAGTACGGCCTCCAGTAAGCCCGTCCGCGGAAGCCTGCTGCTGCTCGGCAACGAGCCCGGCATCGGGTTGGCGGCGCAACTCTACGAGGCCGGCCTCGCCGCGGCCGGCATCCAGGCGACCTGCGAAATCCACGCTGTCGCGGCACGCGAGCTGGCCCTGGTTGTCGACCGCATCCGGAACGACGCCGGCGTCATCGGCGCGGCGGTCACGATGCCGCATACGGTTGCCGTCGCGGCACTGCTCGATGGCCTTGATCGCGAAGCCGAGACGATCCGGGCGGCGAATACGATCGGCCACCGGGCTGGCACGCTGACTGGCTGGAATACTGACCGTACCGGCTTCGCGCAGGCCCTCGAGGAAGCGGGCTATTCGGCAAAGGGCCGATCCGCCCTGGTTCTGGGCGCGGGTGGGGCGAGCCGAGCCTGTGTCGATGCGCTCCGTGAAACGGCCGGCAGGATCTGGGTGTCGAGCCCCGATCTCGACCAGGCCCGGGCGCTTTGCCGCGACCTTCAAGTCAGCGCCGGTGGGCCGGCGCCAATGGGCTCGCTGTCCCTGCTCGCCAGGAAGGTCGACCTGGTGGTCAACGCCACCCCGGTGGGAACGGATGGCCAGGGTGTCGTGCTTCCGGCTGAGTGGATCACGCCGCATCAGTTTGTCTTCGATCTCATCTATCAGCCACCCGTGACGCCGCTGATCGAGCGTGCCCGCGAGCGCGGGGCCAGGGCCATCAATGGCGTCAGCATGCTGCTGTTTGCCGGGCTCCGGGCCATCGAGATCTGGACCGGGCGGCGAGCGGTCGAGGCGCCAATGCGAGCCGCGCTCCAGCGTGCCGTGCTTGGCCGGCTCACTTCATGAGCCACGCGCTGTTCGCCCTGGCATGGGCGGTCGCCGGCGGCATCGTTGGTCTGGGCCTGAATTACGTGTCGCGATGGTTGGCCGGCATCGAGGAGATCGAGTTCAAACAGTCAGTCCCGGAAGGGCTGTTGATGCCGGCGCTGGGGGCTGGCCTCTTCTTCTTGTTCGCCTGGCAACTGGGTCTACAGCGCCTGCTATTCATCGATTCCGTTTATGTGGCCATCCTGGTTCAGGTGCTGGCCTTTGACCTCAAAACACGGTACATCCTCGACCTCGTGATGTTCCCAAGCTGGGTGATCGCGCTGGCGCTGGCATTTGTGACGCCCTGGTCGCCGTACCTCTCCTGGCCCGGACCCGACTGGCGGACCGCTGTGGTCGCCGCGCTGATCGCCGGCGGCGTGTTTCTCCTGCTGTACCTGGGCGGGCAGTGGGCGTTTGGAACGGAGGCCTTTGGCTTCGGGGATGTGAAGCTGGCGGTGTTCATCGGCCTGGTAACCGGGCTTTCGAGCCTGCGGATGGTCCACGCCCTGCTGTATGGCGTGTTCCTGGGCGGCTTTGTGGCCATAATTCTGCTCATCACGCGAATCCGGAAGCTCAAAGAGGCGGTTCCCTACGGGCCATTCCTGGTCGTCGGCACGCTGATCATCCTGTACACGCAGGCGCCGTGAACAGCCGCGACCTGCTCCCCGGCGAGAGGATCCTGCTCAGCTCGTCGCGCCATTGGGTCGTCCTGATCCGGCCATTCATCGGCACCGTGCTGGCCATGGTGATCTCACTGGCCGTCCTGCTGTTCCTACCGATCGGGACAGAATTGCGGCTGTTCCTGATGCTGGGCGTCGTGCTGGTTGGATTGGCGGTCCTCAACCTTAATTACTGGGCCTGGCGGGCGCACGAATACGTCCTGACCGACCGGCGGGTGATCGTGAACGAAGGCATCCTGTCCAGGTTCTCCCGCTCGATCGCGATCGACCGCATCCAGGACCTGAGCACCTTTCAAGGCCGATGGGGTCGGGTGTGGGGCTTTGGCGACATCGAGATCGAATCAGCGGGGCGGGAAAGCGGCGAAGTGCTGAGCACTGTGCCGCATCCGCAGGCTTTGTACAACGCGATCTTCGCCCAGATCGACGTTCGCCGCCGGGCTGGATAGAACCCCCTCCCCGATCCTCGCCACAAGGGGGAGGGAGTGATTGGGATCGTCACGGTACAATCCTCACCCGGACATGGTTAACCCGCACGATTTCCGCAACGGCATGACCATCGAGTGGGAAGGCGAGCTCTGGATCGTGCTCGAGTTCCAGCAGGGTCAGAATGCCCGCGGTGACACCTTCTTTCGGACCAAGCTACGTAACGTGAAAACCGGCGCCATCATCGATCAGAAGTTCCGCGATAAAGACCGGTTCGCGCGGGCTCGAATCGAGAAAGTGCCCATGCAGTACCTTTACAGCGACGGCGACCGTCACTTCTTCATGGACTTGCAGAACTACGATCAGATGCCCTTGAACGACGATCAGCTCGGCGACACCCTGAAGTACCTCAAGGAGAACACCTCGATCGAGGTCCTGATGTACGACGGCCAGCCGTTGGGCGTCGAGCTACCAACGACCGTCGAGCTCAAGGTGACCCAGACCGCCCCCGGGTTTCGCGGCGATACCGCAGCCGGTGGCGGCAAACCCGCCACCGTCGAAACCGGGCTGACGCTCAACGTCCCCTTTTTCGTGAACGCAGGTGACGTGATCCGCGTTGATACGCGGACCGGCGCGTACGTGGAGCGGGTCGCGTGAGCGACCGCCCGCTGGGATCGGTCAAGGTCGCCAACGAGGTCATCGCCCACATCGCTTCCCTCACGGCTGGCCAGGTGCAGGGGATCGTCGGCATGTATCCGGCTCGCTCCCGCGATGGCCATCGGCTGCTGCCCGCCAGCACCTCCTACAAGGGCGTCCGGGTGGACATGGGCCACGATGCGTTGAATATCGAGCTGTTCGTGATCGTCGACCATTCGGCGCACGTCCCGACCGTGGCGGCCGAGGTTCAACGCCAGGTGGCGGACGCCATCGACAAGATGCTCGGTCTAGAGGTGCGGCAGGTCAACGTCTTCGTCGGCGACGTGAGGTTTCCCGAGGATTCCTAAGTAATCAGTGCAGGGCTCCGGGAATACCTTGACGCTTCATCGGCCTAGGCGGCCGAGTGGTCGCGTCGCCGCCTGCGCTCCGCGCTCACGTATGACGTATACGCTTGCTTTGGTGCTCGGCGGCTCCTTACCATCGACCGCCGATGCCGCGAATCGTCGGCGGCATCCCGGAGCCCTGCACTGAGAATGGGACGGCGCCACCTGGCCCGCGAACTCGCGCTCAAAGTCCTGTTCGAACTCGAGAGCGATGGGGGCGAGGATCCAGAGCACGCGCTGCAGTACCAGGCCGCCGAATCGCGCGCCGATCCCGAAACCGCAGACTTCGCCCGAACACTGATCCGCGGGGTCCTCGAGCATCAGCCGGAGATCGACGCCCGGCTGGCGCAAGCCTCCAGCAACTGGGACCTGGACCAGATGGCCAAGGTGGAGCGCACGCTCCTGCGGATCGCCACGTTTGAGCTTTCGTACTTACCGAGCGTGCCACTGAAGGCGGCCATCAACGAGTCGATCGAGCTGGCGAAGACCTTCGGTGGGCCCGATTCGGGCAAGTTCGTCAACGGCATCCTGGGACGGGTCGCGGCCGACCTTCAAAGCCACCCGCCGAGCGCCGGTGAGGCGGCCGCTCAGGAAGCCTGACGTGGACGAGGACGTGGCGCACATGGACTACGAAACCGCGCTCGCTGAGCTGGAACGGATCGTCCAGCAACTTGGCCGGGAGCAGGAAGACCTGGCCCAGTCGGTTCGGGCGTTCGAGCGTGGTCTGGCGCTGGCTCGACGCTGCACCACGCTCCTCGACGACGCCGAGAAACGGCTCAACGAGCTCGCCCGCACGGCCGAGCGGCCGCCTGCGCCATGACGCTGCTGCAAAATCCGTATTTCGTCGTTCCTCTGATCGCCTGGGCGATCGCCCAGACGAGCAAAGTGATCATCGACTCCGTGCTGCTCCATCGGGTCAGTGTCCGCCGGCTGGCCACGGCTGGCGGGATGCCCAGTTCCCACAGTGCGCTCGTGGTGTCGTTGACGACCATCATTGGGCGCCTGCAGGGGATCCAATCACCGCTGTTTGCGCTGGCGTTGATTTTCAGCTCGGTCGTCATGTACGACGCGACCGGGGTGCGCCGGGCCGCTGGGCAGCAGGCCATGATCCTCAATCGTCTTCTCGATGATGTCCTGATTGCCCATCGGGGGATCCATCAAGAGCGCTTGCGAGAGCTGCTTGGTCATACGCCCATCGAGGTGATCGCAGGGGCGATTCTCGGTGTAGTCATCGGCCTCGGGATGTGGCGATGAGCGGCTCCGGTGTGGAGAAGCCGCGAGAAATGATGGTCGCAGAACGCCGCCGGCTTGACCAGGTCCTCGTTGAGCGCGGCCTGGCTCCGTCCCGGGAGCGAGCGCAAGCCTTGATCCGGGCGGGACTGGTCAAGGTCGATGGTGACGCGGCAAACCGGCCGGATCAACCGATCGGCCCGGCTCAACCGATCGCGCTGGCGGGGAGCAGCGAGTACGTCAGCCGGGGCGGGGCCAAGCTGGCGGCCGCGCTAGACCACTTCATGATCGACGTCTCGGGCCGATCGTGCCTCGATGTCGGCGCGTCGACCGGCGGTTTCACAGACGTGCTGCTGCGCCGGGGCGCCGTCCGCGTGATCGCGCTAGACGTCGGCTATGGGCAGCTGGCCTGGAGCCTTCGCCAGGACCCAAGGGTCATCGTGCTGGAACGCCAGAACATCCGCCACCTCGAAACCCTGCCCGCCCCGGCGGACCTCGCCGTCATCGACGTCTCGTTCATCTCACTGCGGTTGGTCCTTCCGCGGGTGCGAAGCCTGCTGACCCCACCCGGTGACGTGATTGCCCTGGTCAAGCCGCAGTTCGAGGTCGGCAAAGGCGCCGTCGGGAAGGGCGGCGTGGTTCGCGACCCGGCGCAGCATCAGCTCGTCCTGAGCGAGCTCAGCAGCTTTGTCCGTGAGATTGGCTATGACGTGGCCGGACAGATTCCGTCTCCGGTCCTGGGGACGAAAGGCAACCGCGAATTCCTGTTGTACTTGACGCCAAATGGCTGACACGCCGCGCGTGGGCATCGTCTGCCACCCGCAGATCAATCTCGGTGGACCACCGGTGATGGACGCGCGTCGCCGGCTGGAGCGCCACGGCTACGAGGTGTGGACGTACTGCTCGAACCCAAACGAACGGCCGGGCGCCCTGACGCCGAACCTCGACGGGACGCGGCTGATCGTCAGCATCGGCGGGGACGGAACGATGTTGTGGACAGCCGAACAAGCTGCGGTGGGCCGGGTCCCGGTGCTGGGCATCAACGCCGGCCGGCTCGGGTTCCTGACCCAGGTCCAACTTGGCGAGGAGGACAAGGCGCTCGATCGTTGGGCCTCAGGGGATTTCACGCTCCAGCGACGGTCACTGCTGGATGTGCGGGTCGGCGATCGAGTGTTTCATGCCCTGAACGACGCCGTGGTCCACAAAGGCATCGAGATCAACCTCATTCGCCTCGAGGTCATCGTCGACGGGATATCCGCCGGGCAGTTCGATGCTGACGGGGTGATCATCTCCACGGCGACCGGATCGACCGGTTATGCCCTGTCGCTCGGCGGGCCAATTCTCCACCCGGAGGTGCGGGCCCTGATCTTCATGCCGCTGAACCCGCACAGCCTCTTCAACCGTCCCATCGTCCTGCCCGAGAAGTCCCGCATCACCGTCAAGGTGCCCGCGTCCGCGGCCATCCTGACCTGTGATGGCCAGCAGAACGCTGACCTGCAGCCGAGCGCTGAGATCCAGATCGCGGCTGGCCTCGAAGTGTCCCTCGTGCAGTTCAATGGAGGACCAAATTTCTTCGATCTGCTTCGACGCAAGCTTCGTTGGGGACTGCCCCTGATCGACGGCGACGGCGCATGACGGGCGCCCTGCATCGTGTTGGTCAGTTCTGGCGGCATACCTCGGCCCGGGTTGGACCGGAAGACGCGGCCCTGGCCGATCGCATCCTGGGGCCCTCGCTGGCGCCACTGTTCCATGCGCTCCCGGTCAACGACCAGCGGCACGGCCTGGACGTGCTCGACACCGTGCGCCACCTCGATGGAAATCCAGGCCGGCTCCTGCAACAGGCCGCGCTCCTTCACGACGTCGGCAAGGCGGGCGCCCAATTCTCGGTCATGGATCGCAGTGTCACGGTATTTCTCCAAGCGCTCTCTCCGCGCTTGCTGGATGGCTGGCTGCGAGCTCGGCCGGGTCTGGCTCGTCGCCATCGGCACTATGCGGACCACGCCCGCATCGGGGCCGATCGGGTGCGCGCGACCGGTGCCGATGAGCTAGCCGCGATCATCGCCGAACACCACGACTCCGAACCCAGGTCAGACATCACCCGCCGGCTTCAGAGGGCTGACCGACGAAACTGACGCCTGAAACGGCGGAGCTCGAGCGCGACCCGGTTTACCTGGTTCGGACAGCGGCGTTCGATGGACCGATCGAGCTGCTGCTCAGCCTGGCGCAGCGCGCCGAGGTCGACCTCAAAGTGATTCCTTTGGCCAGCCTCACGGATGGTTTTTTGCGCGCCATCGAGCAGGATCGACCGCCCCTTGACCGGATGGCAGCCTTTCTCGTCATCGCCGCCCGCCTGGTGCAACTGAAGGCCGCTGCGCTGATGCCGGAGCCTGGAGTGGGGGAGGAGGACGACCTGCAGGCCTGGGAAGACGCCATCAAAGGCCGGCTCGAGGAGTACAAACGATTCAAGGAACTCGCCGAGTCCATCATGCGCCGCCATGCCAGCGGCCAGTTCACCTTTGCCGGGTTGCTCGAGCCCGAGGTGGTTCCGCAGGCTCGCGTCCAGGTCAGTCTCGACGTCCTCGCTGCGGCGTTCCAGCAAGTGCTCGACCGCTTGCCGCCGCCAGATCAGGTGACCGTCGAGCTCGAGCAGGTCTCACTGACGGACAAGCTGGCAGAGCTGCGGACGATGCTGCGGCATCAAGCACCGGTCAATTTCAGCGGCATCTTTCGTCATGCCCGGAGCAGGCTCGAAGCGGTGGTCACGTTCCTCGCCTTGCTCGAGCTGATTAGAATCGGTGAGGCCCGCGTCGCCCAGGCCTCCACCTTTGGAGAGATCACGGTGCATGGTTCCGGCCCCGAGCCTCCCACACCTGAGCAAAGCCATCGAGCAAGGAGTCGGCGTGAAGTCAATGGTTGATAGCGTCACGGACGTTCGCGATACGGCTGGATTGGCGGCAGCCCTCGAGGCCGTGCTGTTCACCCTCAACCGTCCAATCACGCTCCTGGAGTTGCAGGACATCCTGCAATCGCCGTTACCGGACGTCGAAGCCGCGGCCGGCGCCCTGAGCCAGGCTCTCGACGGTCGAGGGCTCTTCTTGCAACGTCACCACGATCAGCTGCAGCTAGTCACGCATCCAGCGCAGGCGGACGTCGTCCGCCGGGTCCTGCGTCCCGAATATCCATCGCGGCTTTCGCCGGCCGCATACGAGACGCTGGCCATCATCGCCTACCGCCAGCCGCTGACCCGCGCCGCGATCGAAGAGATCCGCGGCGTCAACTGCGAGGCGGTGCTGGAAAGCCTGGAAGAGAAGGGTCTGATCGAGGAGACGGGACGGTTGGATGCGCCTGGGACCCCGCGGCTTTTCGGCACGACGATGAAATTCCTGCAGATCCTGGGACTCAGCAGCCTCGACGAGCTTCCTCCGCCACCGCAATCCGGCTCAACCACTACCTAGCTCAGGCGGGGGTAGCCGCCCGTCGCAAAGCCGACCAGCTGGTCGCCTCCGGCGCGGTGCTGGTCAATGGCCGTCCCGCCGTCCCAGGACAACAGGTCACGCCCGGCGTCGATCAGGTGACGGTCAACGGGCATCCGGTCGCACCGGCGAGCGAGCGGACCTATCTGATGATGAACAAGCCGGTCGGCGTGCTGAGCAGCGTGGGTGACCCGCGTGGCCGGCCGACCATCACGGACCAGCTCGAGACCGGCCGGCGCGTCTTTCCGGTGGGCCGCCTTGACCTCGACAGCCGCGGACTCGTTTTGCTGACCGATGACGGCGACCTCGCGATGCGCCTGATGCATCCACGCTACGGCGTGGAGAAGGAATACCAGGTCGTCATCTCCGGACGGCCGGATCAGCAAGCCCTTCAACACCTGGCCACCGGCATGACGATTCGAGGCGAGTCGTTTGCGCCGGTCACCGTCCGGGTTGTGGACCAGGGTCTGCAGCAGACTCGGCTCGTCATGGTGCTCCGCGAGGGCCGAAAGCGCGAAGTCCGAAGGCTCTGGCAGGCGCTCGGCCACCAGGTGATCGACCTGCAGCGTGTCCGCATCGACGGGCTGTGGCTGGCCGACCTCGAGGAGGGTGACGTCCGACCGCTCAGCCCCGAAGAAGTTGCGCGCCTGAAAGCCGCGGTATCCTGAGCCGCGACAGCGATGATCATCGCCATCGACGGACCGGCGGGTTCGGGCAAGACCACCATCGGCCGTATGGTGGCGGAGAGGCTCGGGTTCGCGCTGGTCGATACCGGGCTCTTCTATCGCGCCGTAACGGTGGAGGCCCGCCAGCGGAGGATTGATGCCGATGACACGCCGGCACTGACCGCATTGATCGCCAGCATGCACATCGATCTCAACACCTCGCCGCTGAGACAAACTGGACCGCTGCTCACCATTGACGGCCGCGATGTCAGCGGCCAAGCGCACGATCCCACGATTGCGGCTGATCTCTCGCGGATCTCTCGCGTCCCGGAGGTGCGCCGGCTTCTGGTTGACGTGCAACGCCGCTCGGCACGCGGAAACGCCGTCGTGCTGGGCCGCGATATCGGCACGGTGATTTTTCCCGATGCCGAGGTCAAGTTTTTCTTCACCGCGCCAGCAGCTGAGCGCGTGGCACGCCGCCGGCGGGAACTCGAACAGGCGTCTGGAGGCGCCACGCCGGATGCGGTTCTAGAACAGGAAGTTGAAGCGCGCGACCGGGCCGATGAGCAGCGTGAAATCGCGCCGTTGCGGCCGGCACCCGATGCTATAATCGTCGCGACTGAGGGCAAGTCGGTCCATGACGTCTTCGAAGAGGTGATGGCCCGCTTGCCAAAGCACTGATCGCTTTGAGCTATTCCTTCCTCACGCGTCTTGCACGGCTCCTGACCCGCATCCTTCTCGGCCCAAAATTCCACCTGCAAGGCCGTGACAATGTCCCCCCTTCGGGCCCCTTGCTCATCGTGTCGAACCACGTGGGGGCGATCGATCCGGTGATCATTGGCGGCTGGACGCCGCGCACCGTCTGGTTCATGGCCAAGGCCGAGCTCTTCCATGGCGGCTTCGCCTGGTTGATGCGCGCCTATCACGCCTTCCCGGTGATCCGGCACTCGCCCGATCGAACCGCGCTGCGACGGGCCTTCGACCTCCTCAAGCAGGGATCCGCGGTCGTGCTCTTTCCCGAGGGCCATCGGGCTGAGGATGCGCGCCTGCTCCGAGCCGAGCCAGGAGCCGGCTTCATCGCCCGCCGCTCGGGAGCGCCGCTGCTGCCGGTTGGCATCGTTGGTAGCCAGAACGTCCTGGGCCGACATCAGCGCGTCCCGCGGCGCGCCGACGTGGTGATGACCTTCGGCGAACTCTTCCAGCTTCCCGAGCGGAACCGGGATGGCAGCCCGATGGATCACCAGCAGAGCGCTGACTACCTGATGACGAAGATCGCCCAGCTTTTACCGTTGGAAAATCAAGGGGCGTACAGCGGCGCGAATGCGCCGAGGATGGCGCAGGCATGAAGAAAATTTACGTGCTCGATACAAACGTCCTCCTCCACGATCCGAACGCAATCTTCTCGTTTGAAGACAACGAGATCGTCATTCCGCTCGCGGTGATCGAGGAGGTCGACGGACAGAAGCGGCGGCAGGACGAAGTCGGCCGCCACGCCCGCCTCGTGGCCCATTTCCTCGATGAGCTCCGCGCCCAGGGGAAGCTCTCCGAAGGGGTCGGCCTGCGCTCAGGGGGAATGCTCAAGGTCCAGCTCAAACACGAAGAGTCGCGGTTGCTGCCCCAGGACCTCGATCCGAAAAAGGCTGACAACCAGGTCATCGCCCTCACCTTGCAGCTGAAATCCGAGAGCAACGGGACGCCCGTCATCCTGGTGAGCAAGGACATCAACGTCCGGGTCAAAGCGGACGCCCTGAACCTGAGTGCCCAGGACTATGAGACCGACAAGATGGTGCTCAAGGAGGGCGATCTCTACGACGGGATGTCAACGCTGAACGTGCCGCCGGAAGATATCGAGAATTTCACCAAGACCAACATCTATCAGCCCTCGAACGGTCGCCTCTACTGCAACCAGTTCGTTCACTTCAAATCGCTCAACGGGACGAAGTCCAGCGCGCTGGGCCGCTTCGATGCCTCCTCCGGACAGGTCGTGGCCCTGGCGCCCATCAAGAAAGAGATCTGGGGGATCCAGCCCAAGAATCTCGGGCAGCGCTTCGCCTTCGACATCCTGCTCGATGACCGGGTGCCGCTCGTCACCATGACCGGGCAGGCCGGGACCGGAAAAACGTTGCTCGCGCTCGCCGCCGGTCTGAGCAAGGTGCTCGACCAGCATCGCTATCGCCGCCTGCTGGTGACCCGGCCGGTCATCCCCATGGGCAAGGACGTCGGCTACCTCCCGGGAGACAAGGACGAGAAGCTGCGCCCCTGGATGCAGCCGATCTATGACAACC
>CAZRMD010000048.1:0-16788 GCA_964601135.1 uncultured Actinomycetes bacterium
TCCTTACGATTCCTCTTTACGATGTGATGACTCTTGTCGCGTCAGGGTCACACCCATTCGGCGCGCCGCGCGCCACCGTGAATCACCTTAGAGAGGCAGGCTTACGACCCCTGTTACAGACTCGTGAATTGGGAGGGCGCAAGCGGTGCCTCTCGCGCCCTTGGGGCAAGCCTATGGCGTCCTGCGCCGCGATGAATCGGTCGCTCGGCCCATTGCCCGTGGCCGGAGGTACAATCTCTGTCGCCCTTGCCCGGGTGGTGGAATTGGTAGACACGCAGCTTTGAGGGGGCTGTGAGCGCAAGCTTGTAAGGGTTCAAATCCCTTCCCGGGCATTGCCCAAACTGTGATCCTGAGCACGCTCTATTTGCGTCTCCGCTATCCGCGGGTGAGCTTTGGGCCGGGTTTTTCTGCTCCGTGGCGGTTGCGCATTAGAGGGCGGGGCCGCATCCGCTTCGGGCGGGATGTACGCATCACCAATCGGTCCGGCAAGACCGCCCTGCTGACCTTCGGCCGCGACGCGCGGATCGAAGTCGGCGATGGGGTGGAAATCGATGGCGCCGGCCTGATGTCAGCCAGCACCATCATCATCGAGGACGACGCCATCCTCGGTCCCTGTTTGCTCGTTGATACCGACTTTCACGCCGTTGGGCGGACGCGGCGCCAGGCTGGACAATCCGTGGATCGTCGACCCATCCGGATTGGGAGAAATGCTTGGATCCAGGGCAAGGCCACCATCCTCAAAGGCGTGACGGTCGGCGAGGCGGCGGTCGTCCGTTGGGGTGCGCTCGTGGCCGGCGACGTGGCGCCCGGCACGGTGGTCATGGGAAACCCGGCGATGCCGGTTCGAGACGCAGAACCTACGCGCTGACGACAGCGCCTTCGATGTTGCAGTAGGTGTTCCGGACCTGGTTGCCGAGCACGATCAAGGTGATGAGCACGACGATCACGATCAGGCACATGATCAGGGAATACTCGAGCAGAGCCTGGCCGTGCTCGCTATCGCGCCAGCCCAACAGCATCCGAATCCGTGTTGCAAGCAGTGTGACCATCTTTCCCCGGCCCGGCGCAATCAGGCCGTAGCCCGAGTATGAGGCGTATAACGCGCGACCTCGCCAGTTTCAGACGGGTCGTGGCGCGATCGTGGCTACTTCGTGACTCAGCGGGCGTTCGAGCGCTGAACCAGGTAGGTGACGACGGCCAGGTACTCCTCGGAGTCCGCCGATCCCACCCACCGGGTGTCGTCGGTGCTGCGCCCGAATAGGGCAAAAAGTTCGCTGAGGGTGAGTTTTTCTGACATAGCTTTAGCTACAACGTCCTAACCAGCAAATCTAACAGACATGCTATCACAAGTGGCGGGCGCCGGGGCGCTTAGCGGCTGTTGTTCCGCTGAACGAGATAAAGGACAACGGCCAGGTATTCTTGCGAATCGGCCGACGCGACCCAGCGCGTGTCCTCAGCGTGGCGCCCAAAGAGGGTGAAGACATCCGACATGGTAAGTCGTTGTGGCTCTTCCAGCATGGATCCTTCGCCTGATGCAGGTGAAACGACCCTTTGTTCGAGTTCCTTTCACGCTGAGTGACGAAGGCGCCACGAGTCGGCGGAGAGACGCCAACGATCGCAGCTGGCTGCGCTCAGTCCGGCGGCCGGTAGAATTCGGGCGATCCTGGCCGCTTCTTCAGCAGCGCACGACCTGCCGGCTTTTGCAACCGCCTCGGTAGAGGAGATCCGTTCCGTCCTCGCCCGAGGCGGCGAGCCGCCCTACCGCGCTCAGCAGGCCGGTCACTGGTTCTGGCAGCAACTGGCCCCCTCCTACGAGGCTATGCGGACGCTCCCGGCCTCATCGCGGCGCATCCTCGAATCCTCGTTTGCGCACAGCACGGTAAGCGCGAAGGTCAGACGTACCGCCGATGGTGGAGAGACCATAAAGTACCTCTTCGAGCTGCGGGACGGCCGGACCATCGAGACCGTGGTCATGCACTACCAAGCCACCAGCCGCTCACGGCCTCGGACGACGATCTGCGTAAGTTCGCAGGTTGGGTGTCCGATCGGATGCAGTTTCTGCGCCACCGGTCGCTCGGGGTTCGACCGGAACCTGACCCAGGCGGAGATCATCGACCAGTTCCTGCAGGCAAGCCGCGACCTGAAGCGCGAGCAGCGACCGCTGACCAACGTGGTGTTCATGGGCATGGGCGAGCCACTGAACAACTACGCGGCCGTGGTTGGGGCGATTCGTCGCTGGGCAGCTCCTGACACGCTCAACTTCAGTCCGCGACGGGTCACCATCTCGACCATTGGTCTCGTACCATTCATCGAACGGCTCAGCCAGGAGGGCTTGCCCGTCAACCTCGCCATCTCGCTGCACGCCCCGGACGACGAACTGCGCAGCAGCCTCATTCCCGTCAACCGCAAATACCCAATCGTCGCCATCGTGGCGGCGGCGCGCGCCCACTCGGAGCGCACCGGGCGACGGACCAGCTACGAGTACGTGTTGCTCGAGGGCGTCAACGATAGTCGCGAACAGGCCGCTCGCCTGGCGGCGCTCGTCAAGCACCGTCTGAGCCACGTCAACCTGATCCCGATGAACCCGATCGACGGCAGCGCGCTGACGCCGCCGTCGAAGGCGCGAGCGCAAGCCTTCCAGTCGGTGTTGCTGGCGGCCGGCATTTCGACCACGATCCGCGCCACCCGTGGGCTCGACATCGATGCCGCCTGCGGCCAGCTCCGCGTGCGCCAGCTGCAGCCCGCCACGACGACGGTTTGATGCCCGGCGGATTTCAGGGCGTCTTCTTCGACGCCGGCAACACGCTCGTCGTCGAGGAACCCGGCAAGCATCTGTGGGAGATGGACATCACGCCAATCGCTGGTGCGGTTGAGGTGCTGGCCGCGTTGAAGCCCCGCTATCGCCTGGGAGTGATTTCCAACACGGTCGGATCGGGGGATGCCGAGCTGTCGCAGGCGCTCGAGCGCGCCGGAGTCCGCCGCTACATCGACGCACTCGTCACCTCGCGCGACTTCGGACGGGCCAAACCGGACCCAGCCATCTACGCGGAAGGTGCTCGCCGGCTTGGGGTGCCACTGGCGTCGACCTGCATGATCGGGGATCGGCTCGACACTGACATCGCCGGTGCCATCAATGCCGGCATCGCCGGGGTGTGGCTGCGGCATCCCGGTGCGGAGACGGTGGCCGGGGTCGTGCCGACCCACGTAATTTCGCGCCTTTCCGAGTTACCCGCCTGGCTCGATGCGACGAGGCCGGTGGTACGAAGGGATTCGTAACGTCTCGCCGATATACTCAAGAAGTCCCGTGAAACGCTTGCTGGCGAGCCTGTTGACGGTAATGGCGCTGGCCGCCTGTGCCTCCCCGTTCGCCAAGGCCGAATCGCCGCAGCAGGCGTTGTCGAGCGCCGCGCAGCGGGCGAGCCAGCTCAAGTCGGCAAAATTCGATTTACAGGGTCACGTGGTCATGACCTTTCCCCCACAGCTGGCGCAGATGATGGGACAGTTCGCGCCGGGTGGCGCGGTCACGGTCGACGCGAGTGGCAACGGTGAGGCCCAGTTCCCCGATCGCTACCACGCCACGGTCAACGCCAAGATGTCTGGCATTTCCGTCTCGAGCGAGGTCGTCGTGGCCAACGGTCAGGCCTACGTGAAGAATCCCACGACCGGTACATGGCAGCTGTCCAATCAGGCCCTCGCATTCTCCGGTCAGCTTAATGAGCCCGATCCGCTGTCCTACAGCCAGCTTCTGAAGAATGTGAAGTCCATCAAGGATCTGGGCGACACGACCCTCAATGGCACCGCGGTGCATCACTACCAACTGATCCCGGATACCGACAAGCTCCTTGCCAGCCTGGATAGCTCAAGCTTCAAGAATCCGGCCGCCCTGGCGGCAATGAAGCAGGTGCTCCAGAGCGGCACGATGACGGTTGAAGTCTGGTTCGGCAAGGACGACCACCTGGTTCGCCGGGTGCAGAGCGACGCTGACTACCAGGTCGATCTCAACCAGCTGTTGGGCGCTCTCGGTTCTGCGAACTCCGCCGGCAGCCGACTGCCGGCCGGCTCGACCATCCATGCCGTCGCAAAAGTCGTCATCAACTACCACGACTTCGATGCGCCGGTGACGATCACCGTTCCGACCGTCGGCTAGTGCTGGTCGCGCCGTCTCTGCTCTCGGCTGATTTCAGCCGCCTGGGCGAGGAGGTTGCGGCCCTGGAGGAAGCCGGCGCCGATTGGGTCCACTTCGACGTCATGGACGGCCACTTCGTGCCGCCCATCACCATCGGTCCTCGAACGGTGGAGCATTGTCGGCGCTACGCGAAGCTGCCGTTCGACGTCCACTTGATGATCGAGAACCCCGAGCGCACGATCGAGGCCTTCCGCGACGCCGGTGCCAACACGCTGTCGGTTCATGTCGAAGCGACGCGGCACATCCATCGGGTGCTCGACAGGATCCGGACGGCCGGACTCAAACCCGGCGTGTGCCTGAACCCGGGGAGCCCGCTGGCTTTGCTCGAGCCGGTGCTGAAGAATGCCGACCTGGTGGTCATGATGTGCGTGAATCCCGGCTGGGGTGGCCAGAAATTCATCGACGGCAGTCTCGAGCGGATCAAGGCGATGCGCGCCATGCGTGACCGGCTCAATCCAGGCCTCGACATCGAAATCGACGGTGGGGTGACGGCGGAGACCGGACGGCAGTCCGTGGCCTGCGGCGCCACCGTTCTGGTGGCTGGCAACTTCGTCTACACCCATCCCCAGGGCAAGAAGGCGGCCATCGACCAGCTGCGCTAGAGGTGACGGTATTGGGCCGTCCGATTAGTTACAGATTTCGTGACGGTTTCGGCGGTTCGCTCGCTACGGGTAGGGCGGTGGTGGCTTCCAGCCGATATTCGGCTCGGGCGGGTGACCGCCACGCTGGTGGCCAGCGTCGCCCTTCTGGTCCTCGCCCTCCACGTGCCCCCCTTCGTGGTCGCCGGCGCTGACCTGACGGACAGCGGGCAGCGGGAATATGCGCGAAATATCTGGCAGGAAACACAGACCAGCCTGGCACTGGTCGTGGTCGTCCTGCCCTGGATGGTGTACGGCCTCCTGTGGCAGGGCGCACCCTGGGGACGGCGCATCCTCCTTGGACTCGCCACCCTAGGCGTCGTGCTGACGACCTGGCTGGCGCTCATCAGTGCCCAGAGCTACACCGCGCTCCCCCGCCAGGTCACCGGAGTCGTGGACCGGCTTCATGGGCGCAGCATTTCGGTGGGCGGCGGCAGCTACTACCTGGTGGTGTCAGATTCGGAGCTCCAGGCCGCTCAAGCCTGGCTACATCCGGGGGCTGACGTTCGCCTCTGGGTCTCGCCGCGTGGGCACGCCGGCTATATCAGCCCGAACGTCGTTGGCGACTAGGCCGATTTGGCCTGAGTCCGGAGACAGCGGGTGCAGACCAGGGCGGTTTGTGAGCGCCCGTTGATCGTGACCCGGGCCTTGTGCAAATTGGGCATGAACCGGCGCTTCGTGCGCACCTTCGAGTGGCTCACGTTATGGCCGTATTGCGGGCCCTTTCCGCAGATCGCGCAGCGTTGTGCCATGGTCTTGGATGACTTCAGCGCCCCCAGAGGCATCGCGTATGATGGAGGCGAAATCAGCGTCAGATACTAGCACACGATGGACTCGAAGACCAAGGCAAACCCGCCACGCACCGGGAAGCCGCCGAGGACGCTGATCCAGGATAGAGACCTCGGGCGGATCGAAGTGTCACGCCATGTCGTCGCCACGATTGCCGGCCACGCGGCCGCCGGATGCTACGGCGTGGTGGGGATGGCGGCCCGGGGCCTGCGAGATGGCCTGGCCGAGCGGCTGCACCGCGATAAATTGCATCGCGGCGTCGACGTGGAAGTCCGTGAGGACGGGATCGCGGTCTCGCTCTACGTCATCGTCGAGTACGGGACCCGGGTTTCCGAGGTCGCCCACAACCTATCTAATGCCGTGCGCTACTCAATCGAACGGACGCTCGGGCTACCGGTCGTGGAGGTCAACGTCAATGTCCAGGGTATCCATGTCAGCGCCACCGGCGGCTGATACGAGCACCCTGGCCGACGCTCGCGCGATGCCGATCACCGAGTGCGATGGCCGGCTGTTCAAAGAGGCCCTGCTCGGGTCGCTCGCCTGGCTGACCATCAATCGGGACGAGGTCGATGCCCTCAATGTCTTCCCGGTTCCTGACGGCGACACCGGCACGAACATGTTGCTCACCCTGCAATCGGCAGTCGACGATATCCGTGACCAGGATGATGCGGACCTCTCGACCATGGCCAGGCGCGCATCGCACGGGGCCCTGATGGGCGCGCGCGGCAACTCAGGTGTGATCCTGTCCCAGGTGTTCCGTGGATTCTGTCAGGGCATTGGCTCGAATCACGCCGTCGATGCCCAGGGCCTGGCTCGAGCCTTTCGCCAAGGGGCCGAAGTGGCCTACCGCGCGGTGATCCGCCCCACCGAGGGGACCATGCTGACGGTGGCGCGGGAGGCCGCCAACGGGGCGGAGGCCATGGCCGGAAAAACCGACGATCTGGCGGCGGTGGTCAAGGCTGCCTGCGATGCGGCGGCGGCGGCCGTCGAACGGACTCCTGAGCAACTGCCCGTCCTCAGGAAAGCCGGCGTGATCGATGCCGGTGGCTTCGGGCTGCAGCTGATTCTCGAAGGCTTTCTGAAGCGACTGACGGGGGAGCGGCTGGAAGCCTTCGTGCGCCCGGCCAGCACGCACGCCCGACCGAAAGAGGTCGAGGCCCCAACGGCGGGCTGGGGCTACTGCACCGAGTTCATCATCAACGGCGAGGATCTGCCGGTGGATGAGGTCCGCACGCAGATTCAGCGGCACGGAGAGTCTGCGCTCGTCGTTGGCGACGATGCCGCGATCAAGGTCCATGTCCACACCCACGAACCAGCCGTCGTCATCGGTTACGCCAGCGGCGTGGGCCGCCTGAGCCGGCTCAAGGTGGATGACATGTCGGCGCAGCACCACCGACTTCAGGGAGAGGCCGTCCGACGACCCACCTTCACCAAGCACCTGGCGGTCGTCGCGGTGGCGAATGGTGATGGCTTTCGTCGAATCCTGGAAGGCCTGGGGGTGGATTCGGTCGTCAGTGGCGGCCAGACCATGAATCCGTCAATCCAGGACATGCTCTCCGCGGTCGAGTCCTCCCCCTCAAACGATGTTCTGCTGTTGCCGAACAACGGCAACGTCATCATGACCGCCCAGCAGGTCGCCGAGGTCAGCAAGAAACGGGTCCGAGTGGTGCCATCGCGCAGCCTCCCGCAGGGGATCGCAGCCCTGTTTGCCTTTGATTTCAACGCCGATTTAGAGGCGAATGCGAACGCCATGTCGCATGCCCTCAAGCAGGTTCAAACGATTGAAGTGACGCGAGCCGTGCGGGCCAGCGAAGTGGATGGTCTCAACATCAAAGAAAATGATGTCATCGGCCTGTTGAACGATCGCATCGTCGAGGCCGGCGATTCGGCACCCGAGGTCGCGCAGGCCGTGTTGAAGCGCCTCGATCGGGAAAAGGTGGGAACCATCACGATCTACGCCGGCTCCGACGCCGGCGATAACGAGCGTGAGGCGCTGCGTGCTTCGGTGGTGAAGCAATTTCCTGAGGCCTCGGTGGAGTTGCAAGCCGGCGAACAGCCGCTTTATCCGTATCTGATCGCTGTCGAGTAAGGCGTCAGAGCAGCTGGAGGACGTTGCCCACAACCGCCAAGGCGGTCAGCCAGGCGGCAACCTGATAGGCCCGCCAGACTCGTGGCATCCGCCGATACAGCACCATCAAGATGGCGAGGAGCACCGCGACCGCGGTGAACTTCACCGCATAAGCCGCCAGCTCCCCGTGGGTGGCGATGATTGGCGCCATGATCTGATTCGCCTCCGGGTGCCGCATGGCCAGCCCCAGGTGGGTGGTCAGCGAATCCATCGCCTGGAAGCCGAGAAAGGTGATGAGGATCAGCGCCTGGGTCAGCCGCGAGCTCAAGCTGGTTGTCGACACGGCCACAGTTCTATAGCCTGATCAGGATTCGCTGCGTCCCACCTAACGACGGCGTGGGCGTTGCATGATCGTGCGTCGCGCCGACTGCTCGATATACTCCTGGCGTGGTCCGGATCGTTACGGATTCCACTGCGGACCTCAGCGAATCCCAACAGCAAAGCGCCGGCATCACCGTGGTGCCGCTCAACGTCCGTTTTGGGGATGAGGTCTTCCGGGACCACGTCGAGCTTTCTGGCGACGAGTTCTTCAACCGGCTGAAGGCTGCGCCCCAGTTGCCCAAGACCTCCCAGCCGCCGGTAGGAGCATTCGAGGCTGTCTTTCGGCAGCATCGCCAGGCCGGCGACGACGTCGTCGCCGTGCTCATCTCGAGCAAGGTCTCTGGAACCTTTGGCGCCGCCCAGATGGCCGCCCAAGCCGTCGACGGTGATCACATCGACGTGATCGACTCGCTGACTGTCTCGATGGCACTCGGCTTCCTCGCCCTGGAGGCTGCTCGCGTGGCCAAAGGTGGGGCGAGCCGCGCCGAAGTGGCTGAACGCGTCCGCTCCCTTGTGCCCAAGGCACACGTGATTGCCGCCGTCGATACCCTCACCTACCTGGAGAAGGGTGGCCGGATCGGTCGCGCCCGGGCCCTGCTGGGATCGCTGCTCAACGTGAAGCCGCTGATCATGCTGCAAGAGGGAGAGGTGGCTCCGCTCGGCCGCGCCCGCGGCCGGGTCCAGGCGATCGACAAGCTCGTCGATCAGCTCGGGCGCGCCGGCAAACTGACGCATCTCGCAGTGCTGCACGGGGCCGCGCGCACCGATGCCGAGCGGCTCCGCGAGCGCGTCGCGCACAACTATCCGGATCTCGAAATCCCCTTTGCCGAGATCGGCGCCGTCATCGGGACCTACACGGGCCCGGGCGTCATCGGCTTTACGTACCTCGTCGCCTGACCATGCCGCGGCTCTCGCTCGATGACCGGGTGACCGCGATCACCGGGATCAGCACCGCCTACAGCGCGAAGCTGGCGCATGTCGGGGTGAAGACGGTCCGCGATCTCCTCCTGTACCTTCCTCGCCGCCATGAGGATTTTGCGAATGTGACACCGATCGCCTGGATCCGTCCGGGGATGCGGACGACAGTACGGGCGCGGGTTTACCAGATCGAAAGAATGCAGACCAGGTACAAACGCGTCCAACTCGCGCGCGCCAAATTGTCCGACGACTCCGGAGAGCTCGAGGTAGTGTGGTTTAACCAGCCGTACATCGCAAACCAGGTCCATCCTGGCGACCACCTGCTCCTCGCCGGCACGGTTGATCGGAACGGCGGCCTGGTGATGAAGAACCCTTTGTACGAGCGGGTATCGCGCGATCCGATCCATTCGGCCCGAATCGTGCCGATTTATCCGGAGACTCGAGGCCTGACATCCCGCTGGCTTCGGGAAAAGATCCTGCCTTTGCTCTGGCTGGCGGACCAGCTCGAGGAAGACCTGCCGGCCGAGATGATCGAGCGACGAAACCTGATGCCGCGCGCCGCGGCGATCAAGCAGGTTCATTTCCCTGACTCGTTCGAGGACTTGGAGCGAGCCCGCAACCGCTTGAACTTCGAGGAGCTCTTCATCAACCAGGTTGCCAACCAGCTCGCGAAACGGGCCCGCAAGGCTCATGCGGCGCATGCGATCCCCTTCGATGAGGCCGCCGCACGAGGCTTCGTCGCGGCGCTGCCGTTCAAACTGACGAACGCGCAACGGAGGGCCGCCTGGCAGATTCTCACCGATATGCGAAAGCGCGAACCGATGAATCGTCTCCTGGAGGGCGATGTGGGCTCGGGGAAGACGGTGGTCGCGGCCATGGCCATCCATCACGCCGCCAAGGCCGGCTTCCAGTCAATGCTGCTCGCGCCGACCGAGATCCTGGCTCGTCAACACGCCGACGTGGTCGACTCGTTGCTGAAACCGTTCGGCGTCAACGTGGGCCTGTTGTTGGGAAACACGCCTCCCGGGGGGCGTCGCAGCCTCTTAGCGGCGGTGGCTGGTGGGGAGATCGATGTGCTCATCGGGACCCATGCCCTGATCGAAGAGGATGTCCGTTTCAAGACCCTTGGCCTTGCCGTGGTGGACGAACAACATCGCTTCGGCGTGGCGCAGCGGCTTTCAGTCCGTCAGGGCGAGCTGTGGCCGCATTTCCTGTCGATGACGGCGACGCCGATCCCGCGCACACTTGGACTGACGCTATTCGGTGATCTGGACATTTCCGTCCTCGATGAGATGCCACCAGGACGGCGACCGGTCGCCACCCGACTCGTGCCGCCGGACGAGCGCCAGCAGGCGTACGACTTCATTCGACACCAGGTCGAGGCGGGTCGCCAGGTCTTCGTGATCTGCCCGCTAATCCAGGAATCGGACAAGCTTGGGGTCCGTTCGGCGACACAAGAAGTGGAGAAGCTTCGTTCCGACGTTTTTCCCGAGTTGAGGGCGCGCATTGCGCTCTTGCACGGTCGGATGAAGACAGCGGAGAAAGAGGAAGTGATGGCGAAGTTTCAGCACGGCGAGATCGCCATCCTGGTGTCGACGTCAGTCCTCGAGGTTGGTATCGACATTCCGAATGCCACGGTGATGATGATCGAAGGTGCCGGCCGTTTTGGCCTAGCCCAGCTCCATCAGTTCCGTGGCCGGGTGGGCCGCGGTCCGTATGAATCCGTGTGCCTGCTGTTCACCGATGTCGATGACCCGGAAACGATGGAACGATTGAATGCCGTCGTCAGCCACCAGAGCGGCTTCGATCTGGCCGAGATCGACCTCCGGCTGCGAGGCATGGGCGACCTCCTCGGAATGAGGCAGCACGGTCACGAGTTCAACGTCGCCAACTTACTCGACGCGACGATGATCAGCGACGCCCAGAGCGACGCCGTCCGCCTCCTCGACCGCGACCCGGCGCTGGCTGGCGAGCCGGGCCTCCGCCGCCAGCTTTCGGCGTATCGTCAGGTTTTTGCACTGGATTGACCTCCGCCGTGGGTGGCGCATCGGGTGGCCGGCTGGGCCGAAGCAGGGTCAGCAGCCGGCCGACCAGCAGCCCCATCGCGACCGGCAAGACCAGGACGAGCACGATCCCCAGAATCGCATCGACGACGACTATGCTGCTGCTCCTTCCGCAGGGATGCCCGATAAGGCGAGCTCGCCTGCTTTACTCATCCCATGTCAGGTCCCGCGACTCGCGTCACCGCCGGCACGAGTCGTGGGCGGCTGTTGAAAACGCCACCCGGCCGGGCGACGCGTCCCACGACATCGCTGGTCCGCGAGGCGTTGTTCAACATCATCGGCGACAGCATACGCGGTGCCCGAGTTCTCGATCTCTTTGCCGGGGCCGGAACGCTCGGCATCGAAGCCCTGTCACGCGGCGCCGCATGGGCCACCTTCGTCGAGCGCGATCAATCCTGTGCTAACATCGTCGCCGAGAATTTGGCCGCAACCGGCTTCGCCCAGCAGGGCGACGTTGCAGGGGCCGATGTCATCGAATGGCTGAGGGCCCACTCGAGTGACCTCGCCACTTATAACCTCCTCCTTGTGGATCCCCCATACCGTGACAGCGGCGCCCTGAGCGCAGCACTGCAGGCCATCGACCGGGCATCGATTCGCGAGCAGGCCGTCGTGGTCGTCGAGCATCATCGGAGTCAGCCGCTGCCACCACTGCAACGCCTGGCGTATGTCCGCGACCGAGACTACGGCACGACTCGCCTCACGTTCTACAGGTACGTGTGATCACGGCCCTCTATCCGGGAAGTTTCGACCCGCTGACGCATGGCCATCTCGATATCGTCGATCGAGCCGCGCGCATCTTCGACCACGTGGTGATCGCGGTGCTGGAGAATCCGAGCAAGCAGCCGCTCTTCAGCACCGACGAACGGGTGCGGATGATCAGGGAAAGCCTGGGGGAGCGGCCTGCGGTCGACGTCGCCACCTTCGACGGACTCACCATCGAATTCGCGCAGCAGGTTGGGGCACGAGTCATCGTGCGAGGCCTTCGCGCCGTGTCGGACTTCGAGAGTGAGTTCCAGATGGCGCTGATGAATCGGCGGCTCGAACCCGACATCACCACGGTCTTCATCCCCACCAGCCTCCGTCACCTGTTTCTCAGCTCCAGCCTGATCAAGGAGCTCGCCGAGTTTGGAGGCGACATCGCAGAATTCGTTCCACCCAGCGTCGTCGGACCACTCAAGCAACGTCTTAGCACAAGGGAGCAGAAATCATGAACATCCATGAAGCGATCGACCGGATGGAATATCTGATTGCCCACAGCCGCCAGATTCCGCTGACCCGAACGGTCGTGATCGACCAGGAAGAGGCGCTCGCGTGTATCGACGATCTGCGGCTCAGCCTGCCGGATGAGATCAAGCAGGCCCGCTGGACGCTGCAGGAGCAGCAGCGTTTGCTCGCCGAGGCGCAGTCCGAGGCGGCGAGGATCCTCAACAAGGCTGGGGAGCGCGCCCAGACGATGATGGGGCAACAGGAATTGCTGAAGCGCGCCGAGAAGCAAGCCGAGGCCATGCTCAAAGAGGCGGCGACAAAGGCGGAGGAGACTCGCCGGGCCGCCGACCGCTACGCCTGGGAGGTCATGCAGTCGCTGGAGGGACAGCTGATGCGGACGATCGCCACAGTCAAGAAAGGCGTCGAGGCGCTCCGGGTCCCCGCGGCCAAAGCCGCCCGAGAGGTCGAGGTCGTCAGCGGCCGTTCCTGAGGGCGGCCCCCTGTGAATCACAATCAGGCCGTTCAGGCCTGTCCCGACGCCTCGCGCGCGACGCGCTCCAGCCGCTCGCGGTAGGCCGTCCACCAGGCGGCATCTCCGGGCGCCATGTTGGCGTTGTCTTGCCGTAACCCGACGGCGCCGTCGATCAGCTCGCGCACGACGTCCGCATGTCCTGCATGCCGGTTCGTCTCCGCAATCACATGAACGAGCACGCGGTGAAGCGTCACCTCCCGACGCTCCGGCGGCCACCACGGCACCGTGCCCATGCCGTCAAGTGACAGCGCTTCGATGGTCTCATCGGCGTGAGTCCACACCCGTCTGTACAACGACACGATGTCATCGCGTGATTCGTGTGCGTCCGCCCACATGTCGGCGTTTGGCTCCGCACTCTCCTCGAACCAGGGCATGGGCTCGTCGAATGGCCTGGCGAACGTCGCGCCAAGGTAACCCGCCTCGACACCCGCCAGATGCTTGATCAGACCCAGCAGGTTCGTTCCTGTGGGCAGCATCGGGCGTCGAATGTCGTACTCACCGAGCCCATCGAGCTTCCACACCATGGTCTCGCGTGCGACCCTGAGATAGCGTTGCAAATCTGACTTCGGATCGGACGCGCTGATCACGGGGCGATTCTAGTGGTCAAAAGAAAACTGATCCCGACCTGAGGGCGGCTCACGTCTTGTTTGTGCGGCCACATCCTCAAAAGGTGGGTGTTCAATTGCCGGAGCCTGCGGCCCGTACCGGGCTTCGTGCTCTCGCTGTAGTTCATCTAGCGCACGAAGCAAGTACTCGCCAGCCCTTCCCAATTGTTCAATCATGGCCTTTCGGTAAAGGGGCGCGTCACCGAAGAACGTCACGTAGGCGAGTTCTTGCCGAAGAATCTCGAGGAATTCGGTCGCTCGATCGGACCCGTCATTGCGCTCCTTCTGCCATGTCTGGCCCTTCCACCACGTGTAGTACACCGTTGCACGTTTCAGGTCACGTGCCCTCACCTTCGGGCGCACTTTTCGGCCTTGCAGAACGTGTTCTACGAATCGCCGCGGCAGGGACACGTCGTGCTTCTCGAGGTAGTGGGCCAATCCCACCGGCCAGCAATACGTTCCGTCAGTCAATTCCGTGGCACCATTGGTGCAGTTGCAGATCCTGCAGAAGGACAGCCCGAGGTAGTAACGAAACTCTCTGCCGCTGCGTAGGTGCGCGATAGTGGCCTCGCGCTCGCTGACGTCCCACTGGGGGTCCACCAACTTCCTCACGTCGGGCCAGCCCAAGTCATACGGGCCAAGCCAGTAACCGATGAGCGTCAGCTCAGCGTCGGGGGGCAACTAATGGCTCCATGCGACCTGTGCCTCCGGTTCTGTGCGGCGACTTAAGGCGTCCGTCAGCGCGAAGTCTAACGGCTGTACGGCTCCCCAACGCGCCGGGTCAGTACGCCTGAAGGAGGTGGCTGGCGACTGGATTCGAACCGAGAGTCTGCTGTTGGGCGGGGTCCCTGTTCCGGAGTTCAGCCTTATAATTGGTCGCTCATGGCTCTCCCTAAGACTCGATACGCCCATGCTCGCCAGGGTGAGCGGCGCGCTCACCTGGCGATGAAGCGCCCGCAGCTCGTCGAGTGCTCGCAGTGCCACCAACCGAAGCGGCCGCACACGGTCTGCCGGAACTGCGGCTACTACGACGGCCGCGAAGTGATCAAGACCGACTAGGTCGCTCCTGACGCTCGCCTTCCTGTTTCCAGGCCAGGGCTCCCAATTCGTGGGAATGGCCCGCGACCTGATCGAACAGGACACTGGCGCCCAACAGCTTCTCGGCCAGGCTGAAGAGCGGCTTCGCTTACCACTGCGGCGGCTGATGCTGGAGGGCCCCGAGGCCGAGCTGCAAGCAACCCAGAACGCGCAGCCCGCGATCCTGTTTCACAGCCTCGCGCTCTTACGGCTGGTGGCCGCGCAGGGCGTTAAACCGGGGGCCCTCGCCGGACATAGCCTCGGTGAATTTGCAGGGCTGGTTGCCGCCGGCGGTCTCGATCCACTCGATGCCCTGCGTGCCGTCCGCGCCCGGGGCCAGGCGATGGCGGCGGCCGCGCCCTCCGGCACGGGCATGATCGCCGTGCTCGGGTTGGACGACGCCATCGTCGAGCGCATCTGCAGAGAAGGCGATGGCGTGGTGCCGGCCAATTACAACGCGCCGGGTCAGGTGGTCATCTCGGGCCCCGACGCGGGACTGGAGGCGGTCAGCCCGAAGTTGGAGCAGGCGGGCGCGAAGCGACTCGTTCGCCTTCCGGTCAGTGCGGCTTTCCATTCACCCCTCATGGCAAAAGCGGCCGAGGCCTTTGCCACGACCTGGGAGGAAATTCCGCTGCGGCCGCTCCAGCGGCCACAGGTGTTTAACGCGGACGCCGCCGTCCACAGCCAGCCCGCCGAGGTCCGCCAGTCGATGGTCGGCCAGCTGACCGGGCCGGTGCGGTGGACGCAGTCGGTCCAGGAGCTGCATCGCCGCGGCATCGACACCTTCGTCGAGATCGGGCCACGCCGAACGCTGACCCCGCTCGTGAAGAAGATCGTTCCCGGCGCCGTGCTGCACAATGTCGAAGACATGGCGGGCATGACGGCGTTCCTTCAGGCGGCACATGCCCACTGACGGCTTTCCCGACCAGGTGGCCCTGGTCACCGGCGGCAGCCGCGGAATCGGTCGGGCGGCTGCCGAGCTGTTCGCCGCCGCCGGCGTTCGGATCGCCATCACCTACCGCAGCCGCAAAGCCGAGGCCGACCACTTCGTCGAGGAAGTCTCGAAGGCGGGCGGCAAGGCACTCGCCCTGCAGGCGGACTTCGCTGAGTCGACGGCACCCGGCCTGGCGGTGGAGGCCGTGGTGAAAGAATTTGGCCGCCTCGACATCCTGGTCAACAACGCCGGTCTGACCAGGGACACCCTGGTGATGCGGATGAGCGAGGCCGACTGGGACGTCGTGCTGCAGACGAACCTGAAGGCCGCGTTCCTGGCCAGCAAGGCCGCCCTTCGGCCCATGCTCAAACAGAAGTACGGCCGGATTATCAACGTCTCCTCGCTGGCGGGAGTCGCGGGGAACGCCGGCCAGGCGAACTACAGTGCCTCCAAAGCCGGGTTGATCGGGCTGACGAAGGCGCTGGCCAAAGAGGTGGGCTCCCGCAACATCACCGTCAATGCCGTGGCACCAGGCTTTATCGAGACTGAGCTCATTGGTGGCCTGCCGGCTGAGCTCCTGGAACGAGCCCGCCAGGCGGCCGCCATCCCCCGGATCGGGACGCCCGCCGACGTGGCCCCGGCCATCGTCTTTCTGGCATCGCCGCAGGCCGGTTATATTACCGGCCAGGTTTTGGGCATTGACGGAGGTCTGCCGATCTAGGACGATGGCGGCGGCTTCGTCTAGAATTTGACGGACTCGCAATAGCGAAAAAGGGGAGTCGGATGGACGGCAGTAATTACGAAAAGTTCAAGGGCATCATCGCCGAGCAGCTCGGTGTCGAGCCCGAGCAAGTCACCCCCGACGCCTCGTTCGTCGACGACCTGAATGCGGATTCCCTCGACCTGGTCGAACTGATCATGGCGTTCGAGGAAGAATACGGAATGGAGATACCTGACGAGGACGCCGAAAAGATTCAGACCGTCGGAGCAGCCTGGGACTACGTCCAGGAGAAGCTCGGCATCACCACCTGAGCCGAAAGTCGCTCAGGCCGACGAGCCCCTACAGAAGCTCCAGCGGACGCTGCGCATTCGCTTCCATGACGTCGCCCTGCTTCGGCAGGCGCTGACGCATCGCTCCTACAACAACGAGCATCCCGAAAGCGGCTCCGCCGACAACGAGCGGCTCGAGTACCTGGGCGACGCCGTCCTCGAGCTGATCGCGGCCGAGCACCTCTATCACACCTACCAGACCTCGGACGAAGGGGAACTGACCCGTTTGCGTGCCTCCGTTGTCAACACCAAGAGCCTGGCGCGGCTCGCCTCACGGCTCAGCCTCGGCGATTACTTGCTCCTCGGCAAAGGCGCGCACAAGACCGGTGCGCGCTCCCTGC
>CAZRMD010000049.1:0-16321 GCA_964601135.1 uncultured Actinomycetes bacterium
GGTCGGGTCGACGGTCAAGGTGCACGACGAATACGGTGACGAGGCATTTACCATCACCCGGATCGGGTCGGGCGTATGGGTCAGCAGCTGGACATCGATCTGCGTTTCCATCCGGGGGCTTTCACATTCTGAAACCCCAACATATTGTTGTCAAGACCGGAGTTTCCCACAATCTGTGGATAGATTGGGGACAACTCGATCAGCCTTTCCGGATGCGCTCGTAGAGCAGATAAATCGCCCCGCTTTCGGTTGGCTTGCTCTGGCGCAGCGCCCACGACGAGGCGGGCATGTCGTCGAACAACCGGGCGCCTCCGCCGGCGATCTCAGGGCAAAGCGTGATGCTCAGGCGGTCGAGGGCATCCGCCCGCAGGAGTGCCTTGATCACGCTGCCGCTCGCGAGAACGATGATGTCGCCGCCATCCTGTCCACGAAGCTCGTCGACAACCGCGGGCGGATCCGCGTTCACGATACGAGAGTTCTGCCAGGGCGCCTCCTTCAGCGTGGAGGAGAACACGACCTTCTCGACGGTGTTGAGCCAGCGTGAGAAGGCTCGGTCTCGAGGATCGGCCGAGTCATTGTCGGCAACCGACGGCCAATAGCCGCCGAACCCTTCGTAATTCTTTCGGCCCAGCAGAACCGTCGTGGCCGGCTCGGTGACGGCAATCATCTGGTCACGCGCCACATCGGTAATGGCGTGGGGAACGATCCAGCTCATGTCGTAGTCGCCTCCTGGACCAGTCACCCTCCCATCGAGCGACAGCGAAATGTTGGCAACGACGGTACGGGACTTGACCGCTCTGTCGGACCTCGTGGTCTGCTGCTTGCCGGCCGCTGTTTCCGCCGAGACACGTTCCCTCATGTGGTTACCTCCTTCGGGTTTTGGCGAACCACATATTACTGGAGCGACATATGTCGGTGCAACGATGTATTCGGCCAAATGGTACGCACACCTCGCGCTGCAACAGTTTCCGGAGAACGATCGGGGGCCGGCTGCATGCCGGCCCCTTCACGTCTCGAGCTACGGGGTCGCCGCGATCAGGTCGGGAATTAGGTGCGCGGCGTCCGGGGTTCCCAATCCGGTCACCGCGTCCCATCCCTTGCTGGCGCACCAGCCCGGGATCGCCGACGTCTGGTTGCAGTTCCGGTGCGGATCGTAGAAGTCGGCCGCATACTTGCCGGGGTCGTTGGCGATCGCGTAGAGCGCCGGGTTAATGAACCCAAGATTGCGCCCCGCGATCCTGTCGGCCATGGCGATCAGGCCGGCCCACTGCGGTGAGCTGGCGCTGGTCCCGCCAACCACATACCACCCGGTACTACACGGGCTCGCGCCACCGCACGTGGTTCCTGCCTGGTTGTTGCTCAGTGACTCGGTGAGATAGACGAGCACCCCGGTCCGCGAGCTCGCCTGGTAGGCAACATCCGGCACGCCGCGCATGTTGGTGTTGGGCCCTGGAGCGCCCGGCGAACTACCCACGTACGAGCTGCCCGGAGGAAGAACATCCTGGTACGAGGGCCGGCTGAAGTAGATGCTGTAGCCACCACCCGAGGGGACCCAGGCCGGCTCGCGGTCGCCAGGCTTCGAGGTGCAGCTGGTCGGTGGCATGGTGTCGTCGGCCGTCTTGCTGCCCACAACGGGATTCGTGCAGAGATAGGTCCCGCCCACCGCTGTCACGAGCGGATCAGAGGCCGGCCAGCCGACGCTGGGATAGGGGATCACCTGATCGGGTCCCGCCCCGCCTCCTTGCGGACCTACGATGCTCTGCTTCGTTCCGTTGGTTGAACCCCCGTCGCCGCTCGAGGCGAAGACCGTCACCTTGTGGGCCTGCGCGTGGACGAAAGCCTGCCGAAGCTGCTTGAGAGCGGCCAGGCCGTTGTTGAAGGCACCCTCACCGGAGCCGAAGCTCTGGCTGATGACATCAACGCGACCGCCGTCGATCAGCTCCTGCTCGGCGTTCATCATCTGCTGGAAGCCCTGCTGGCCCAGAGTTTCAGCTGTCGGGGTCTCGACGAGCATGATGTTGGCCAGCGGAGCCGTCGCGTGTGCCCACTCAACGTCGAGGGCGACTTCCAGATCCCAGAGGTTGTGGTTCTCGAGCCCCGTGCCATTGTTCGGTGGCGGGGGGACGGGTGGTGGTCCGCCCTGGATCTGGATGATGTCAAAGCGCGACTGGGTCGTGGACGGACAGTTGCCCGACGGGTCATTGGGCCCGGTTTCGCCACAGAGGTGCGGCAGGCCGAACGCTGTGTTGAAGACGCCGAGGTCTTGGCGGATCGTCGAGGCGCCGAAGGAGTCGACGACCGCGATCGTCTTACCCAGACCCCCGTTGCTAAGCGTCTGAATAGACGCGTAATCGTAGGAGTTGGCCATCGCCTTCGGGTTGAAACAGCGTCGGCCCGCGGCATTGCAGGCCGCCTGGCTTGGCGGATTTGCGTCATTGCCGAGGTAGGCCCAGTCGCTGATCAACGGTCGGATCGGTATGGTCGCCACCCGGGCAGCGGCCGGGCTGCTGCTGAAGGCGGCACCCAGCGCCGTGGCGCCCATCGCCAGCGGCGCGATTTTGCGCGCCAACGAACGCACGAATGAATCGATCATGCTCCCTCCCTAGAATGTGATCCCGTCGGGGTCGCACCTAAGGTAGCAACCACCTGGCGCTCAGTCAAGAATGTGAATGCTCACATGAGATTTTGGTAAATCGGGACCCTGGTGGCTTGGTCCGCCGTTGGGCCGTTAACATGAGCCGGATGCCGGTCACCGAAGCCGATTTCAATCTGCAGGGTCGGATCGAGAATTACCGGGAGCGCCTCTTCGAGCTGCTGGTGGCGCTCGACGCCCTCGTCCGCGAGCAGCTCGAGGCGGTGAATCGGGAGAAGCTCGGCGGCGCCGGTCGCGTCACCTACGAACGCCAGCCGCCCCGCTGGACGCTGGCCTGGAAGGTCAAGGGGAGGCCATACGAGGTTAACCTGATGGCCTTTGCACAGGGCGGCGCCTGGGTGATTCACGGTCGGATGGGTCTCGATCGCCCCTTCCGCAACCTGAAAAGCGTTCACGAGCGCGATGAGGCGACCATCCGCCAGGAAATCCTGGACCAGGTCACCGCCGACATCGGGCTGCTGTAAGCGTTACTTCCAGAGCACCGCGCGGGTCAGTCCCGCGTCACCGTCGCTGATCCGTAATGGAAACGCCGCCAGTTGCCAGCGACCGGCCGCGACCTTGAACAGGTCCAGGCCTTCCAGGATGGGAATTCCGGCGCCGAGCAATCGCTTGTGCGTTGGCGCACCCGCCACACCGTACCCCTCGATCGAGAGGTAATCGATCCCGACGAGCACCATCCCGCGCTCCACCATCCAGTCGGCGCCGTCAGCGGCCAGGTAGATGAAGTCTGTTCGAAACGGGCGCGGTGGGTGCCACAACGCCGAGTTCTGCGTCCGAAGCAGCACGCGCTTCATACCCTTGGGAATTCGGGCGCGCTGCAGATCGGCGCGGCTGATCGCACGGCGCACCCGGCGAAGATCGGCGACCCAGGCGGGACCGATGAAGCGGTCGGCTGGCATTTGATCGATGGTTTTTCCGCCGGCAATGAAATGACTCGGCGCATCGACGTGCGTGCCCGTATGCGACCCAAGGCAGAGCTCGCTGAGGTTGACCCCATCGCGGCGCAGGGTCATGGCCGGCCGGATCCGCACCAACGGGTTGCCGCGATAGACCGTCATCGCATTCTTGAGTGGGACGCTGATGTCGACGATGGTCATCTCAGGCGACCGCGTGTCGCAGCACTTCGGCCACGCTCCAGGCCTGCGCGATACAGCCCACCGGCCGGTACGGTGGTTCGGGCTCGAAGATCTCGCTGATCGTCCCCAGGCCAGCCTCGCTCAGGTGGGCAACGAACGGCTCGAGCAACCGCGCGACCGCATCGTCATCCGGATAGAGTCGCCGATGGGCGTCGAGGTACGGCCCCAGCAACCAGGGCCAGACCAATCCCATGTGGTAGGCGGCATCGCGGGCGCGCTGATCGCCGCGATAGACGGGTTGATAGCGCGGGTCATCCGGGCTGAGGGTGCGAAGCCCGTACGGAGTCAGGAGCTTTCGAGTCACGACGTCGAGCGCGGCTCGGGCGCGCTCCCCTTCGAGCAGGGGATAGATCAGGGCAAGCGCGATCACCTGATTGGGCCGAAGGCTTGGGTCATCGCCGCCAGGTCCGTCGAGGACGTCGTACGCGTAGCCGCCCTCGACAAACCAGTAACGCCGTTGCGCCGATTCAAACGTCTGCGCCGCCATGGCGCGATAACGACCCGCCGGTTGCCCAGCGCGCTCGCACCAGTCACCCATCAGGCGCAAGGCGTTATACCAGAGCGCGTTGATCTCGATCGGCTTGCCGATGCGAGGCGTCACCACCCACTCCTGAACCCGAGCATCCATCCAGGTCAGGGCATACCCCTCTTCCCCACCGGCCAGCAGCCCGTCGCGCTCGTCCATGCGGATGTTGTGTCGCGTTCCCCGAACATGCCAGTCGACGATCCCAGCCAGCGCATCGAGCCGATCGGCGATGAACCGCCAATCGCCGCTGGCCCTGAGATACGCGGCCAGCGCCTGGAACATCCACAGGGTCGCGTCCATCGTGTTGTACTCGGGCGCCTCACCGCCATCGGGAAAGCGGTTGGGAATCATCCCCTGGTCGAGGTAGCGCAGATTCGTGTCGAGCACCGCGCGCGCCTCCCACAATGTGCCAGGCCGAGTGGCGAGGCCGCGGAGGCTGATCATGCTGTCACGGCCCCAGTCGCTGAACCAGTGATAGCCCGCGATGATCGTTCGCTCCGCATCCCGCCCTCGCGCGACCCGGAATTGGTCGGCCGCGGTCGTAAGCTGGCCGGCGAGCGGCGTCGCGATCGCCGGATCGATAAAGGCGGCCTGGCGTCGTTGCGCGTAGCCGAGCGAGGCCATCGCGTCCCAGCCGGGCGGCAACGGTTCGGTGCCAACCACGACGGTGGCGTCGGTTCCAGGATCCAGCGACATCTCGACGACGCCCGGCGTGAACAGGTCCTCTTCCGCGTCCAGGCCGCGGTCACGCTCGGCGCGATGCAGCACCCGCCAGTACCAGTCCGGACGGCTATGCGCCTCGCCGGCCCGCTGCACGAGGAAGTGGCTGCGCACATTCTCCGCGTCGATGATCCACCCGCCCGTGGTCTCGGCCATGTCAAAACCGCCGGGGCCGTGACGATGTTGGTGGTAATCCCGGTGGGCAAACAGCGGGCGTAGCTGCAACGTCACGGGCGGCCCATCGAGCAAGCGATAGCGGATCACCGTTCGATTCTCCCGATGCTCCATCCAGACGCGTTTCTCGATGACCCGATCGTCGATCACCCATCGAAAACACGGCAGCATGCCCTCGAGCTCCATGCCATCGAGCTGCTGATAGCCGTTTGGAAACACCGTGCCGTCCCAGTATTCCTGCGCCGAGAGCGATTGCGGCTCGCGACCGGGGATGCGTAACCACTCCTCCAGTGCCGCGAGCAGCACCATCCGCTGCACCGGCGGCTTAAGGGCCGCGACCAGCAGTCCGTGATAACGACGGGTATTGACGCCGGCCACGGTCCCGGAGGCGAAGCCGCCCAGTCCGTTCGTGACGAGCCATTCGCGGCTCAGTGCGGCGGTCAGGTCACGACAGATCGTTCGGTCGATGCGCAGCGCCAAGCCTCGTTCCTAGCTGGCGATGACCAGCAGCGTCTTGATATCTTCCGGCCGGCGATCGAGCGCCGACTTGAAGTCGTCGAAGGCGACCCGGCGGGTGATCAACCGGTCGAAGATTCCCGGCCATCGCGCCTCGGCCTGCTGGAAGTGCTGGACGCCCGCCTCGAAGTAGCGGCGGTTGGCGTTGACCGATCCGAAGATGACGCGGTTCCCCAGAACCATCGCTAAATTGAGGACGTCGGAAGGGATCTCGATACTGCGATTGCCTCCCGAGACACCGGTCAGGCACAGCACGCCGTTGATGCCGAGCTGCTCTGCGGCCTGGAAGGCGACGGCGCTGTTGCCCGTCGCCTCCAGCATGAAGTCGATCTGTCCCAGCTCAGCACGCAGCCCGGTCACCGGATGGTCGTCGACGCTCTCATAGCTCGCCCCGAGCTGCTTGATGACCGCGGCCTGCAGGCTGTCTCCAGGCGTTTTGGCGTAGACGTGCACCTCCAGTCCGCGCAGCCGGAGCAGCAGGGTCCCGAGGATCCCGATGGGGCCGGCGCCCAGGATCGCGGCGCGCTTCGGCTGCCAGAGCATCCGCTCCTGGATCCTCCATGCCTGGTAGGTTGCCTTTTCCACGATGCTCAAGGGCTCGAGCAGGACGGCGAAACCGCGAAGCGCCGGCGGAATCTTGACCATGAATTCCGGCTTCTCGCTATAGAACTCGCCCATGTATCCGTGCGCACCCTTGATCCCGCGTTCGGTGTAGTTGCCGATCAGGCACATATCGCTCTCGCCGGCCCGGCAGTTCGGGCAGTCATCGGGGCGCCGCACCGTTGCGACCACCAGGTCGCCGGGCGTGAAGCCAGCGACACCGCTGCCAACGGCCTCGACGACGCTCAGTGCCTCGTGGCCGATCACGAGGACATTCGATCCGGGCGGCGGTTCACCATACTCGCCGTTGTTGATTTCAGTGTCGGTTCCGTCGATGCCGACTTCGAGGACGCGCATCAACGCAAGGCCGTCGGTGGCCTGAGGTTTCGGGAGCTCGATCTGCTGAGCGCTGCCGGGCTTCATCGGTGTGACCGCCACGGCGTGCATCGTCTCCGTTAACGTCTGGGCCACACCTGTAATGGTAGGCGGCGGTTACCGAATCGCGAGCATCGCGATCCGCGGTACCGGCGGGACAAGGAACACTCCGGTTGAGACCCGCTCAACGCGCTGAAAGCCCGCAGCGACAAGCCCTTGGCGCAGCGTCGCTTCGCTACGCAGCTGGAACGCCGGTGGCAATCCCGTCGCCCTGGCACTGATAAAGCAAGGCGCGGATAACGGACTCTTCTTGAACTCCCAGAGCAGGAACCGTCCCCCGGGACGCAGCACGCGCCGCACTTCCCGAAACGTTTGGGCGAGCGCCGCATCATCGAGATGTTTGATGACGTGCGAGGTGAGAGCGACGTCAACACTCGCGTCGTCGAACGGGAGCCTGCTCGCGACCCCAACCTCCAGCCGGATTTGCTCATCGAGGCCGGCCCGGTGAACTTCGCGACGACCGAGCTCGATCAGTGTTGGCGACACATCGATGCCGACTGCGGGCGTTGCAAAGTCGATTTGCTCCGCCAGCGCGATCAGGATGTTGCCGATGCCGCAGCCGAGATCGAGAACGCGGTCGTCGGCGGTGATCTTCGACGCGTCCAGGATCCGGCGATACGGGGTGTTGATCAGCCACAGCCCGCGCCGCGAGAAGACGTACCGCATGCCGATTCCTCGAAGACCATGTGTGAACCAGTCTGCGTAGCGCTTGCCTACCGCATCGGCGTCGATGCGGTCAGCCATGACCGGCGTGAGCAAGCAACGCCAGGCTGGCGACGATCCCATACGCGCCGACAATCCAGCGCGCCTGCTGCAGTCGAGGGCGGCTGCTAACAACCAGCCCGGCCGCGATCAAGGCGGCAACGCCCAGCGACACCGCGACAAGAGGACGCCAGACCAGCGCCACCACCGCGACCAGAGCGCCCGCCAACAGAAAGGCGACGATGGCCATGATCGTCTGCTCCACGCCAAGCGTCACGGCGAGGTTACGGACGCCGACGGCTGCGTCGGTCGCGATGTCGGGCAACGAGTCGCCAAGATGAATGGCGATTGCCAGCGGCACGCCGGCGAGAACGAGCCATGCAAAGCCGCTGAGCGGCCGCCCGGCAACCAGCCCGACCCAGGTGGGAAGCAGAGGGAACGCGACCGCAAATGGCAGGAAGCTCAGGGGCGTCGTGTTCAGCCACAGGTCATAAGCCCAACCCGCGGCAAAGCCGATCAAGAGAACGAGTCCCGCGACGGCCCCGAACGCCAAGGCGCCGGGCAAAACGCAGATAGCGAAAAGAATGGCCAGCGCCAGCGCAAGGCTCGCGGGTAAGTGTCCGATGACGAGCGGCTTCGCCCGCCCGGCCGCGGCGTCGCGTGTCCGATCGGCCCAATCGTTTAGCGCGCTGATCGAGAGTTGCGTCATCAGAATCGTGATTCCGATGACCGACACACGGCCATCATTCCAGCGAAGCCCGACCGCAAGCGCAAAGCCCCCGGCGGCAAGGGCGGTCGCCAGCGACGGCCAGGGATGCACAAGCTCCCATATGAGCCGCAGCTCGAACCAAACGGTTCGCGGAGTTAGTGCGCCTGGCCCTGGTGGACGGAAGGCTCAGTCACCGGGATACGGATCCGTGCCTCGCGTTCCTCTTTCCCGATCGGCAGCGAGACCGTCAGGATGCCGTGCGTCAACGTCGCCTTCGCACCGCCGGCTCGCACGGCTTTTGGGAGCTCGATGTCTCGATGCGACGTCCCGACCGACCACTCGTGCTGGAGATAGCGCTGCTGCGCCTGGGGATAGCGCGCTTCGGCATCCACGGTGAGCCGGCGGCCTTCGAGCATCACCGACGTGGTGTCGTGGTGGGCTCCTGGGATTGGGACCGCGATGGTGATCTGGTCAGGAGACTCATAGATGTTCACCGGTGGTGATTCGACCGCTGTTTGCCTGGCCATCGAGATCACCTTAACAAGAATTGACAGCGGAAAGCGCAAGCCCGGTCCTGGTTGTGGCGTTGGTGCCACGTGCCAAGCCTTACCCGCCTTCCCCGCCTTGCCGTCGCCGTCGGTGCTGCCGCCACTTTGACGGTTGTGCTCGCCGGCCAACCCGCGTACGCTGCCCACCGCAAGACGACGGCGCACGCCATCCATCGCGCGGCGCCAGCGCCAGCCCGTGTGACGGCGGCCCAGGCCCGAGCGATCTTGATCAGCGCAGCGCGGCACCATGGGGTAAATCCGAACTTCGTCCTCGCCGTGTCGTACTGGGAAAGTGGTTGGAACCAGGCGGCACGCTCCCGGACTGGCGCCGTCGGCCTGATGCAGATCGAGCCGTATACCGCCGTCTGGGCAGGCCCAGCCTTGCTGCATCGCCCCGTAAACCTGGCTAATCCCGTCGACAATGCCGAGCTCGGCGCCGCCTTGCTCCGTAGTTACCTCGACCAGCTCCGGGATCCTCGGCTCGTCCTGGCCGCCTACTATCAGGGACTCGGCGCCGTCCGGCGTTTCGGCATCTACCCGAGCAGCTGGACGTACGTGAACGGAATCTGGAGACTGCGCAACCAGTTCCAGGCCGCCCGGCTGGCCGGCTAAGCGCCGTTTCTCCCGGCTGTCTGCCTGAAGGCTTGCCGCCGCGGGCCCAATCCTGATAGTCTCGATATCAGTATTTGGCCGAATGGCCTATCAAGGAGGTTGTGAATGTACCGCTACGGACCGCACTTCGGGATCGGCACCGTGATCATCGTTCTGATCATTCTCTGGCTGTTGTTCTTCCATCACTAGGAGCGCCCGATGGATGCCATCAGCTTGCTAAAGAACGACCACCGCAAGGTCGAGAAGATCTTCGCCGAGATCGAAAAGGACAAGGGTGACCGCCCGCAACTCTTCCGTGAGCTGAAGAACGAGCTCACCGTGCACGCCGAGATCGAGGAGCAGCTTTTCTATCCAGCGGTGCGCGACGCCAAGCAGACGCACGACATCGTGCTCGAATCGTTCCAGGAGCATGCCCAGGTCAAGAAGGTGCTCGCTGACCTGGATTCGGCCGATAAGAACACCGAGCACTGGCTCGCCGGGCTCAAAGTGCTGATGGAAGACGTCCAGCACCACGTTGGCGAAGAAGAGAACGACCTGTTTCCGAAGGTCAAGGACAAGGTCCTCTCGAAGGAAGAGCTCGAGGATCTCGGGACGCGCATGGAAGAGATGAAGACGCAGCGTCTCGCTGCCGTCAAAGCTCGGTAGCACCACCAGATCAAGGGGGTCGGCGTCTGCCGGCCCCTTTTTCAACGCGATCGATTGCGATATGGTAGGGACGGCTCATCCACGCGAGGGAGGACTCGATGGCAGTCAAGACCGACCCTACCGAATCCTTACGCAAGGTCCCGATGTTTTCCGGACTCGACAAGAAAGAGCTCGACATGCTCGGCAAGCTCGTCAAGGAGCAGTCCTACGCGACCGGGGCCACGATCGTGAAGTCGGGCACCGGCGGCCACGGGCTCTACATCATCAAGGAAGGCAAAGTTTCGATCATCCAGAACGGCCGAACCGTCGCCACCATGGGACCCGGCCAGTTCTTCGGAGAGATCTCGGTCCTGGATGGCGGACCGAGGACAGCCGATGTCCGGGCCGATGCCGATACGGTGTGCCTGACGCTCATTTCCTGGGAGGTCAAGCCGCTCCTGATGGAGAACGCCAGCCTGACGTACAAGATGTTGCTCGAGATGGTGAAGCGGCTCCGGGCCACTGGGCCGCGGCAGCAGGACTAAGGCGCGACCAGGAAGTCGTGGTCCATCCAGCCTTTGCTGAGATGCCACCACAGCAATCCGTCGGCGTAGACCGGGCCACCATCGACCTTGATCGTTGTGCCGTCATAAAGGCAGATCGCCACGGTGGCCTGCAGGCTGGGACTCTCGCGCACATTCGCGCAGCTTCCCGGGACGTGGACGGTGGCGTCGTGGCCAACTAACGGAGTGACCTGACCGGGAAGGCCGCATACCGTACTCAGCGCACGCCACTTGCCGGCGCTTTGAACGACATAGGCGACGCATTCGCGGCCGTCCTTCGCTGCCGTTGAAAAAACGATGGCCGCCGCGCTCTGGCCGGTGGTTTGTCCAGTGACCGATAGGCATGGCCCGGGGCCGCTGCATTTGCTCGCGTAGCGCAGTCCCGTCTTTGCCTCGACGGCCGCGATCGCCGCGGCCTGTGGCGTATCCGATGCCGTCTTCTTGGCGTTTGTCGCTGGCAGGTGGGCCGCGACCGGACGTCGGGCAACCGACCCCTTCCCAGCAAATAGCCCATAGGCCAGCGGCACGAGAAGCAACAGGACGACGACAACCGCCACGATTCCGACAGTTCGCGGGATGGCAGGAGGTTTGAGCCGCGGAATCGCTCCGCCGATCTTCCCGGTCGGCATCCGCCATCGGGAAAGGTCGATCCGCGGCATGGCAATCGGCGGCAGGGTCAGCCTGGGAACCGTCCAGGTGCGGCGCGCCCGTCGACGCGAGGGCCTCAAAATGGGAGCCGCTTCCGGCTCCTCACCACGGATCGCCTCTGGCCGGATCGCCTCTGGCCGGATTGGCTCTGGCCGAATTGGCTCGGGCTCCGCAGGCGAGGCCTGGCTATGCTGCCAGTCCAGCGGCGTTCCGCACCGCTCGCACCAGATGTCGATGGCCAGATTGGGATGGCGGCAGGAAGGACACCGCACTGGCGTGCCGATCCCCTTCCGCGGTTGCAGCTTCAGCACGGTCAGGCCCCCGGTTGCAAATCCGCGTTGTTCAGCAGCCAGCCAGAACCCATATCCACAACCTGCCAGGTGCCCACCCAGCGCCGGCTCAGTCCGCCGATAAGCTCATTGACGTCCACGTAGACGATCGCGGTGCCGCTTCCGATGGAAAGCAGGCGCTCGGTTGCCACGTCAATCCGCTCCGTCCCGGAGAAACGCTCGTCGATGAACACCGTGGGCGGGTTGCGCTGTTGCATTTGCTCGGTCCACAGGTCCGCGGCAACGTCGAAGTTGTGTGCCGATATCGCCGCATAAAAACGGCTGACGGCATCGGTGGGCGCCCCGATACGAGTGGCCAGCGCAGGTTGGGGCTGGGGCGCCGGCAATGCCGTTGGCGCCGGCTGCACGATGTCCGTCGGGGCGGGCTGCGCCATGTCCGTCGGCGCAGGCTGCGCGATGTTGGCGGGCGGCGTCGAAACGGCCGGGGACCCAGGGTCGGCATTCGGGGTGGGCCTCGTGGCGATCTGGTGAGCCGGTTCATCCTGGCTCGTGCTGGCCTGAACCGGCAGCCTGACGTTCGAGAAGTTGAGCGACACGGTGGGCCTCGATCCGCTGACCCATCCGGCAGCCGGCATCGCCAGCAGCAGGGAGAGGCCCGTTACGGCGGCGGCGGCCGAGAGAAAGGCCAGTCCGCGATGGTAGCGACGCCCCGGTGGCGCCCAGTCGAGAAAGTGGTCGCACCGCGTGCACCAGGTATCGATGGTGTAGTTCCGCGCGCCACACCAGGGGCAGCGGGTCAAGCCTGCGTGCCTCAAACCGGTATCCCTCCTATCAGCTCTCTTGATAATACGCACCCCCGGACTTGAGCGGAGGCTTCCCCCCGTGGAAAAGGCGGCCCTGATCTCCCTCCCCTCGTAGGGGAAGGGCAGGAGCGGGAGCGAGTAACGTTGGCAGGGTGCTTGCCGCCGCCCGCGCGACGTTTCCCCTCCCCTTCCCCATCGACCTGAGCCTGACGCTGGGTCCGCTGCAGCGCGGCTTGGCCGATCCGACCATTCGCCTGGAAGGCAGCCAGGCTTGGCGCGCCTGCCGCACCCCGGATGGTCCGGCATCGATCCACCTGCTGGCAAGGCCGCACCAACTGGAGGCCGAGGCCTGGGGCGGCGGATCGGATTGGGTCCTCGACCGGGTTCCGCAATGGCTCGGTTTCGACGACGAGCCGGAGAGCTTCCAGCCCCGAAATGGGCTGCTCAGAGAGCTCCATCGCCGCAACCTGGGGATGCGGCTGGGTCGGACCGGCCTCGTCTTCGAAGCGCTGTTACCGACGGTCCTGGAACAGAAGGTCCCCGGCGTTGAAGCGTGGGCATCGTACGCGCGCCTCGTTCGATCCTTGGGTGACCCCGCCCCGGGCGATGCCGGTCTCTTTCTCCAGCCCACGCCCCAGCGCGTGCGCGAGACGCCTTACTGGGCGGTCCACCGGCTCGGGATCGAGCAGCGGCGGTTCGCCGTCATTCAATACGCGGCCGCCCGGGCCGCGCGACTCGAGCGCACGACCGGTCTGCCGCCGCACGAGGCGCGCCAACAGTTGACGAGCCTGCCGGGCATCGGGCCATGGTCGGCGGCCGAAATCTCGGTCGGTGCATACGGCGACCGGGACGCCGTGTCGGTCGGCGACTACCACCTGCCGCACCAGGTTGCCTGGGCGCTCGCGGGCGAGCCGCGCGGCAGCGACCAACGGATGCTCGAGCTGCTCGAGCCCTATCGTGGCCACCGGGCCAGGGTGATCCGCCTGCTGGCGCTCAGCGGAATCCAGGCTCCCCGCTTCGGTCCCCGCATGCGGCTGCGCCGGATCGCCAAGATGTAGGAATGTCTGACTCGCGCGTCATTATCGTCGGTGCCGGCTTCGGTGGCCTCAGTTGCGCGCGAAAGCTCGACGGCACGGCCGTGGCGGTCACCCTGCTCGACCAGAACAACTACCACCTGTTCACGCCGCTGCTCTACCAGGTGGCGACCGGCTTGCTGAATCCAAGCGACATTGCCTATCCGTTGCGAACGGTTTTTCGGCGCTCTCGGAATGTCCGATTTCGCCAGGCGCGCGTCGATCGCGTGGACTTCGCACGAAAGGTTGTCTGCCTCGACGACGGGCCCGAGCTGACGTACGACTACCTGGTGCTGGCCAGCGGCAGCGTCGACAATTACTTCGGCAACCAGGCGGTCGCCGAGGTGGCGATCAGCGTCAAGGCGTTGCCCGACGCCACCCGATTGCGCAACCACGTCCTGACTTGCCTCGAGCGGGCGGACGCCGCGACCGACCCGACTACCCGGCAGGCGCTATTGACCTTCATCATCGTCGGCGGCGGTGCAACCGGCGTCGAGACGGCGGGAGCATTGGCGGAGCTCATGGATGTGGTAGCCGGCAAGGACTACCACGCGATCGCGCGGTCGGAGACCCGCATCATCCTGCTCGAGGGCGCCGATCGTCTTCTGAACGCATTCTCGCCGCGGCTCGGCCATTATGCCGAACGGGTCCTGCGACGCCGGGGAGTCGACATTCGATTGAAGTCCCTCGTCAAGGATGCAGACCCGAGCAAGGTGACGCTGGCCGAGGGGACGACGATTGCCTCGGCGACGATCATCTGGTCGGCTGGCGTGCGACCGAATGATGCCTTGGCCGGCGATGCGCCTTCTCGATATCGGAATCGGCGACTCGAGGTCGGCCCCCACCTCGAGATTCCGGGCGCGGAGGGCGCGTTTGCAATCGGCGACGTTGCCTCGCCCCGGTCCGGAAATCAAGACCAGCTGCCGATGCTCTCGCCGCCGGCAATGCAAGCAGGCCGCTATGTCGCGGCGACCATCATCGCGCGGGCCCGGGGCGACGAGCGCGAGCGCCCCTCCTTCCACTACCTTGACAAGGGGACGATGGCAACCATCGGTCGCAATGCTGGCGTCGCGCAGCTGCGTGGCGGACTCGAATTCACCGGATTCCTGGGCTGGCTGACCTGGCTGTTCGTGCACATCTATTACCTGATCGGCTTCCGCAACCGCGTGATCGCCCTCTCTTCCTGGGCCTGGGATTACCTTCGGCACGACCGTCCGCTTCGCATCATCCTGGCGACCAGGGCAGAAGCCAAAGCGCCGTAGATGCGCTACCTCGCGCTCGCCACCGACTACGACGGGACCCTCGCCCACCATGGCCAGGTCGATGCAGAAACGCTCGAGTCGCTCCGGCGGCTGCGCGCGACCGGCCGCAAGCTCGTCCTGGTGACGGGACGGCAAGTGGATGACCTTGCCAACGTCTTTCCAGAGATCGGCCTCTTCGATCAGGTCATCGGCGAGAATGGTGCGCTCATCTACAGGCCGCAACGGCGGGAACTGCGGACGCTCGCCCAGCCGCCGCCGGCGGAATTTGTGGAAACCCTCAAACGCCGGGGCGTCGATCCGCTGGCGGTCGGCCATGTGGTGGTGGCAACGGTGCAGCCGCATGAAACCGAAGCGATCGAGGTCATCCGCGAGCTCGGCCTCGAGCTGCAGGTCATCTTCAACAAGGGCTCGGTGATGATCCTGCCAGCCTCCGTGAACAAGGCAACCGGGCTGGCAGCGGGCCTCAAGGAACTGCAGCTCTCGCCCCACAATGTCGTTGGCGTCGGCGATGCGGAGAACGATCACGCCTTTCTGGTCATGAGCGAGTGCGGCGTTGCGGTGGCGAACGCGCTCGATTCGGTCAAGGCGCATACCGACGTGGTGACGACCGGACGGGCGAGCGCGGGGGTTCGCGAGATCATCGAGTCGCTCGTCGCGGAGGATCTCCGATCAGCGGATCCGAAGCTGTCGCGCCGCCGCATCCTGCTCGGGCACGCCGGTGACGAGCCCATCACGGTGAGCGCCTACGGACCAAGCCTCCTGATGGCAGGACCGTCTGGTACCGGCAAGTCGTCGGTGCTCCGCGGATTCCTCGAGGGCCTGGCGGAACAGGCCTATCAGTTCTGTGTGGTCGATCCCGAAGGCGACTACGATCAACTTGGGGCGGCCGTCACGCTAGGTTCAGCAGATCGCGCCCCCCTCGTGGATGAGGCTCTCAGACTCCTTCGCGACCCCACACAGAGCGTCGTGATCAATCTCGTCGGCCTGCGCGTGGAGGAGCGGCCTGCCTTCTTCCACGCGTTATTGCCAAGGGTTCAGGAATTGCGGGCGGCAGCCGGCCGGCCGCACTGGCTGGCGATCGATGAGGCGCATCAGATGCTTGCGGCGTCCTCGGGTCCGGTCGGGCTCACCCTGCCGGAAACGCTGACCAGCACAGTCCTCATCACGGTTCATCCGGATCGGTTGGCAAAAAGCGTGGTCGATCGGATCGACGTGGTCGTCGCCGTCGGATCACCAACGGACGTCCTCCGGCCTTTCGGCGTTCTTGCGGATGAGGGACTGTCGGCGGGCGAGGCGATTGTCTGGTTCAGGAACAATGGTTCGCCTCGTCGGATGCGGACGGTTCGCGGTCAGACGGAGCAAAAGCGGCACCTTCGGAAATACGCCACCGGCGACCTGGGGGATCGTGCGTTCCATTTTCGCGGCCCTGACAATCGGCTCAATATTCGGGCGCAGAATCTCGCGATGTTTCTCCAGGTTGCGGAGGGTGTCGACGATGAGACCTGGCTCTATCACCTGCGCAAGGGTGATTACTCGAAATGGTTTCAGACCGCCATCAAGGACCACGACCTCGAAGCGGCCGCGCGAAACGCAGAACAGCTTGGGGACAGGCCGGCGGCGGAAAGCTGCCGATTGATCAAAGAGGCGATCGAGCAGACGTACACGGCTCCCGCAATCGGGTAGGGAGCGGTGTCTAGCCGCCCCCTCCCACACCACCGGACATGCGG
>CAZRMD010000050.1:0-13198 GCA_964601135.1 uncultured Actinomycetes bacterium
CTACGACCTGCGCGACGGCAAGCTGATCAACAGTCGGGGACAATACGACCGGTTAACGCTGATGAGCCAGCTGGGACTCATCCCGGCGCCGGTTTCCGCGTAACCCACGAGTGGAAGGGAGCTGGTGGCTGGATCGCCGGCCAGCTCCCCAGACCCTCGGCGCCGTCGTTCTCTGTGAAACCATCTTCGCTTCCTCCTTCAATACGCTGCAGCGACGGCCTAGCGGGCCGGTGGGTGTACGCTGTACACCTTGCGTGAAGCGTAGGCGTACGCCGTACACTTGTCAAGATTGAACTGATGGCGAAACAAGAAATCGATGCCTACCTCGCGACTGTCGAAGAACCGAGTCGGAGCACCCTACAAAAGTTGCGCGAGACCATCCTGAGCATCGTTCCGGATGCCGAGCAGGGCATTTCCTACAAGGTGCCCGCATTCCGGCTGCATGGGGAGGTGGTGGCAGGTTTTGCGGCCTTCAAGAAGCACTTGAGCTACCTTCCATTCAGCGGATCAGTCTTCCCGGAGCTGCGCGACGAGCTCACCGGCTATGTCACCACCTCCGGTGCGCTGCACTTCCCGATCGACAAGCCACTGTCGAAACGACTCGTCAAGAGGCTCATCGATGTTCGGGTTCGGCAGGTCCTCCGCCGGCAAGCGAAGGTCCGTAAGCCAACCTCCCCGACTACAGTGAGGACATGACTGATACGGATCGCCCTCTTGCAATCGTCACCGGCGCGTCATCCGGCATCGGCGCCAGCTATGCGCGCCGCCTCGCCGAGAAGGGCTATGAACTCGTGCTGGTCGCCCGCCGCCGCGACCGGCTGCAGGACCTGGCCAGGGAAGTTCAGTCTGGCTGGGGTGCAACGGCGGAGGTCATCGTTGGCGACCTCTGCGAAACAAAGACCATCGACGAGGTCGCCGCGCGCGCCGCCCAGGGCGACGTCGACATGCTGGTCAACAACGCTGGATTTGCCGGCTACCGTCCATTCATCGACCTGTCCCCGGAAGTCGCCGAGAACTTGATGAGCCTGCAGGTTCGAGCTCCTACGCTGCTGACGCGGGCCGTGCTGCCCGGAATGGTTCAGCGCCACCGGGGCAGCGTCGTGAACGTTGGTTCATTGCTAGCGCTGTCCGCAACCATTCCGGCGAACCCCATGCCGCATCGTGCCGTCTATGCCGGCGCCAAGTCGTACCTCCTGACCTTTACCCAGGCGCTCGCTGGGGAACTGACGGACACCGGCGTCAAGTTGCAAGCGCTGCTTCCTGGCGTGGTCGCCACCGGGTTCCACAACGATCTGCGGATGGACCCCGGCCGACTCGCTGCCATGGCGATGCAGCCGGACGAGGTGGTGACCGCCTCGCTGATCGGACTCGAACGAGGGGAGGTGATCTGCGTTCCGGGGCTCGACGATCCATCACTGCTCGACAATCTTGGGAATGCCAGCGGGCCATTTTGGCAGCGGCAAACCGGCCCCAGCTGGCAGCCCGTTACAAAACTCCCGCGCCAAGCCGGTAGCGGCTTAACCTGGGTCTGATCGCGAGATCGACGCGAGCCAGGCGAGCGCTTTGCCCATGTTGGTGTCGAAGGCCGATGGCTCGATGTAGTTAACGCGCCAACCGCGCGCAAACGTTGAACGGATCTCTTGTTGTGTCACGCGGCGCGGGCCCCAGTTGCCCGGTTGTCGCTCGCTGAAGCACATCATGAAGTAGGTGCCACCGGGCCGAATCACGCCCGCGAGACTTTCGCGCAGGCGGACACGGTCGTCGTCGGGAAATACATGGAAGAGCCCGGAGTCGACGACGGAGTCGAATAGCCGCTCCGGGATGGGCAGGTTGAGCGCATCTGCGACCTCGAAGCGAGCGCCGAGACCACGCTCCCTCGCCTTCGTGCGAGCCTTGTGAATCGCCGTTGGGGCGCCGTCAATCCCGACGACGACATAGCCGTGCTCGGCAAGGTAGAGGGCGTTCTCGCCCGTTCCGCAACCAATGTCCAGGACCAGCCCGTTGATCTCGCCAGCATCGGCAAGCCGGATGATCGCGGGCTGCGGGCGGCCGATATCCCACGGTGGCGTACCGAGGTAGGTAGAGTCGAACGAGTCGGCGGGCATGATTGTGGCACCCTCGACGATACGATGAAGCGCACGACCAAATACCGTCATGTCGTTATTCAGCGGACGGGTGGACCGGAAGTCCTACAGGTCGTGGAGGATGAGCTTCCGGCTCCCGGCAGCGGACAGGCGCGCGTCAAGATTCTGGCGGCCGATGTTTCGTTCTCGGATGTGAACGTCCGCCGTGGGCGCTATCCTGGCGCTCCCCGACCGCCATTCACGCCTGGTTATGCCATGGTCGGCGTCGTCGACCAGTTGGGCCCCGAGGCCGCTGCGCCGGGAGTCGGGCAACGGGTCGCCGCGCTGACGTTCTATGGCAGCTACAGCCAGTACATCGTCCTCCCGGTAGAGGAGCTGGTCCCGGTGCCTGCCGAAGTCGATCCGGCCGAAGCGGTAACGCTGGTGCTGAACTACCTGGCCGCCTACCAGATGCTGCATCGCGTGGCACACGTTGGCCGCACTCAGCGCATCCTGGTGCACGGCGCCGCCGGCGGTGTCGGCACCGCTTTCCTGGAATTGGGCCGCGTTGCCGGCCTCGAGATTTACGGCACCGCGTCAAAGCCCAAGCACAGCCTCGTGGCTCGTTTGGGCGGCATCCCGATTGATTACCGGACGGAAGATTTCGTGCGGCGCATCGGAGTGCTGACCAAGGGCGTGGGCGTGGACGCTGTGTTCGACCCGATGGGATCCGCTCACCTGAAGCGATCGTTGAGGGCGGCGCGCAAGGGCGGAGTGGTGGTCGCGTACGGCTTCTACGAAGCGGCCAACCGCGGCAGCAATGTCATCCTGGACGTCTTATCGCAGTACCTGCTGCTGGCAATCGCAACCCTGCCGCCGCAGAGGAAGCACGTGGCCTTCTATGACATTCGACCACTGAAGAAAAAGCACCCCGACTGGTTCCGGGCCGATCTCCTGACGCTTCTCGGGATGCTCGCCGCGGGCAGGCTCAGGCCAGTCATTGCCGCCCGCCTCCCGCTGGAGGATGTGATTCGGGCGCACGAGCAAGTCGAGCATGCCGAGGTGCAGGGAAAACTCGTACTCATTCCCAACCCGTGATTGGTGCCAGTTATTCTCGCCAGGTCAGGTGCGGGGCGACGGGAATCTGGACTGGAGGCTGGGCCGATTTGCCTTGATCGACTGGCGTCCCCAAGCTCCGATCATCAGCAAGGCGAGCACGAAGACCACAGCCCCGACCAGGGCAATTGCCAGTGGTGGAATCCCGATGGCGAGAGCGGCCAATGCCCCGATGGCCGCCGTAACGGCCGCCACGATGACCGTCAGCATTCCCGGCAGCGTTTGGGGCAGGTGAAACACGGACCCCACCCGACGAGCGGCCCGAGCGCTATCGATCCCCAGGGTTTGGAGAGCGCCGGGCAGATCGTCATATTGGCTGGTCATGAAATACGGCTCCAGGTCGGGCCGCAGCTCGAGATACGCATGCCGGAGCCGGTTCATGGCGAGCACCCAGCGGTAGTCGTCGCGATTGAGCGCTTGCAAGCGAGAGATGGTCGCGATCCCCGCGAACATGACCACGAGCAGCATGGGAATCGCGATCGAGATAAAGGTGGCGCCGAAATGATCCGCCTGCGCCACCAGCGCCAGCGCGATCAGGGCACCGGACAGGATCGCCAGAAAGATCGTTACCCGGCTGAGGGCTTCGTTGTAGGTCAGCGCGCGGGTGGCGAGCAGGCTCCAGTGCTCGGTGGCGAGGATCTGGACATCGGTGGCCGCCCCCGCATCGCGTCGGGCCGGCGGAATTTCCGTGGACATCGCTTGCTCCTCCTTCGAGATGGCTCTTCAGGCCAGCGTATGCGTTGGCCCGTCACCTTAGCAGGGGAGGAGACTCCAGGCCTGTTTCGCTCGAAGGATTCGCAGAGCTGCATCATCGACGCGCTGACGGAAGCTCGGATCGGAAGCGGCTCGACCCCGAATGGCCTGGACCATGGCGTCAGCGGGGGCGGGGGTCTTCGAGATGATCATGTCGCCGCCGGCCGAGAGGAAATCGATCGCCCTCGTCGCCGGCGGAATGTTGGCCACGGCCACGGTAGCGCCCAGGTCGTCGGAGATGATCACGCCCTGGAATCCCATCGTCCCGCGGAGCATCTGATTCATCACGATCGGCGAGAAGGCAGCCAGATGATTCGGATCGATCTGGGTGTAGCGTGCCAGGGCCACCATGACGAAATCGGTGTTGTCGGCGATGGCGGTTCGGAAGGAGGCCAGGTATGGATCCGATGAAGTGGTCACGGTGTCCGTTGCCGTCGTGAAGTCGGTGTTACCGGTCACACGGCCCAACCCGGGAAAGTGCTTGGCGCTAACCGCGACCCCACCCTGACGCATCCCGAGCAGAAAGACGCCACCTTTGCTCGCTACCGTCGACGGATCGTGGCCGTATTCGCGCTGCAGGGCCCCAATCGGTTGGTTCTGCGCATCGGTGCCTGGAGGAACAACATCCATCACCGGCGCATAGTTCAGGTTGATCCCCGCCGCCCGCAGTTCCTGCGCCCATCCCGTGGCTCGGCTCTGGAGCAAATCCGGGGCCCACGTGCCCTGGACCACCGCGGCCGCGATCTGGGAGAAGCCCGTTCCCTGCATCGCCTGGATGACGCCGCCTTCCTGGTTGGCGGCGACGAAGAACCGGACGTTGGCGGTCGACGAACTCGAGACCTGGGCCTGGACGGCGTCGGAAACGGCGCGGATTCCGTTAACGCCGGCATAACTGCGGTCGATGAACCAGACGGAACCGATGTGGTCGGACTGGATCAGATTGATCTCGGTCGGCCCAAGGCGGTCGTTGGCCAGGCCGAGCTCGAACAGCTGGCCGATCCGCTGGTCCTGCGTCATCGTGGTGAACACTCGGTCCGCGCAGGCGAGCTGCGGCGAAGGCGTTGGCGTGGGGGACGGGCTCAGGCTTGGCGTTGCGGTCGCTGGCGGCCGGGTTGTCGCGCTGGGTCCGCACCCGGCACCGATGGTCATCAAAAAGGAAAGCAAGGCGCCCAGCCAGGTACGACCCATCGTCGATAGCAACGGCAGGCGCGCCAATTCGTTATTGCTTGATCCTCTCGATGCCGTCGAGAATCAGATCCAGCCCGAACTCGAATTCGTCCCCATAGTTGTAGCCGGGTTTCATGGCGCGTTCGACCGCCATCTCGATGAGGTAGGGATAGTCATTGGCTCCCACGGTCTGGACAATGGTTTGCTTTACCTTTGCGGCACCCTTCGAGTTGCGGAACGGCAGGGTCAGCTCGGTCAGCGTGAATCCATAGATATAGCCGTCCAGCACTGAGTAGGCGTGAGCGGCAGCTTCGATTGAAAAGCCATTCTTCCGGAGGCTCCCCAGCACCGCGTCGTGATGTTGCAAATTCGCCCGACCTGGCTGGCTGCGCGACTCCATGAGGCCAATCGCCCATCGATGCCGCAGCAGGACCTGATGCGCTGAGACCGCCCGCTGGCGCATGGCGGTCCGCCAGTCGACGCCGCCGGCAGGTTGATCGATTTCGCTGAAAACAACGTCGACCATGCCATCGAGAATGTCCTCCTTGTCCCGCACATGGTTGTAGAGGGACATCGCCTCCACCCCGAGCTTCTGACCAAGCTGGCGCATGCTGAGCGATTCGATACCGTCTCGATCGGCGATCGTGACGGCGGCGCGCAGAACACGCTCCCTGGTCAGGCGCGCCCGCCGCGTTTCGGTACGCCGCGCCCGGGTGTTCTGCAATCGTCCGATTCGCGCGGACGCCGTGGTTCTCACGCCTCGTGGCATACGGCGTAAGCCTAGCATACCCCTTGACAATTTACAGCGTAAGTCTTAGTGTTGTCACGGACTTACAGCGTAAATAACTGACGAATCCGAAGAGGTGAGAAGAATGATCGCAACGAAGATCGAGGAGAGCGCGGATGGCGTCCGCGATGCCGAGATGAGGGCGGCTGTCAGGGACCGCTACGGCCCGGTGGAGGCCGTCCAGCTGAGGGAAATCGCCGCGCCCGCCATTGGTGACGCCGAGGTGCTGGTGCGAGTTCGCGCTGCCGGTGTGGATCGGGGAGTCTGGCACCTCATGACCGGAACGCCTTACCCGCTTCGTCTGGCCGGCTTCGGGTTCCGCGCGCCCAAAAACCCCGTCCTCGGAGGTGATCTCGCTGGTGTCGTGGAGGCGGTGGGCAAGCGCGTGACCCGGTTCCATCCTGGGGACGAGGTCTTCGGCCTGGCCGAAGGCACCTTTGCGGATTATGCGCGGGCGTCCGAGGACAAACTGGCGCGCAAACCGGCCAGCCTCAGCTTCGAGCAAGCGGCTGCCGTGCCTACGTCCGGGCTGACTGCACTTCAGGCCCTTCGCGACCAGGGGCATGTCCAGCCGGGGCAGAAGGTGCTGATCATCGGGGCATCTGGAGGTGTGGGAACCTTCGGCGTCCAGCTGGCCAAAGCATTCGGAGCCGAAGTCACCGGCGTCAGTCGCACGACGAAGGTCGACCTGGTCGGCGCCATCGGGGCCGACCACGTCATCGACTACACCCGTGAGGACCTCGCCGGTGGACGGCGCTACGACGTGATCCTCGATATCGGCGGCAACCGTCCGCTGTTCCAGTTGCGGCGTGCCCTGGCACCAAAGGGAACCCTCGTCATCGTTGGCGGCGAAGGCGGAGGTCGCTGGTTCGGGATGGGCCGTCAGGTCCGCGCGCTTGCCATCTCACCGTTCGTATCCCAGCGACTGACGATGTTCATTACGAGTCAGCGCTACCAGGATCTGTTCGTCCTGACCGAGCTCATCGAAGCCGGGAAGGTCACTCCTGTCGTCGACAAGGTCTTTCCATTGGTGGAGGCGCCCCAGGCGATCCAGTATCTCGAAGACGGTCGGGCTCGGGGAAAAGTAGTGATCACGATATAAGTCCAACCGACGATGGTCGGCGGTCACCGTAAGCTCTGGGAATGCATCGGGCGCGACTCGAAGCCTTCAGCGACGGCGTCTTCGCGGTGGCCATCACGCTGCTGGCCCTCAACCTGGTCGTGCCTGGCCCGGGCCACGGACCGCTGCTGGGACAGCTCACCGAGCGCTGGCCGTCGCTCATCGCCTACCTGGTGAGCTTTTTCACCATTGGAATCATCTGGGTGAACCACCACACCTTGATGAACAACATCGCCTCCGTCGACCGAACGCTGCTGTTTCTCAACCTGCTCCTCCTCCTGTTCGTCGTGGCCCTTCCGTTTGGCACGGGAACGATGGCCGAGTACCTCACGGCGAATGACCAGGATGCCCGGGTTGCCATGCAGCTCTACGCGCTGATTTTTGAGGGCATGTCCCTCAGCTTTGCGGCGGTCTTCGGCTGGAGTCTGGGCGACGGTCGCACTCATCACCCCGTTCCCCCCGAGGCGCGGCCGGCGGCCTGGATCCGCTTTACGATTGGTGGCCTGGTCTACCTGGTGGCGTTCGCCACCGCATTTGTCAGCGCTCCGGTTGCGCTCGCCATCATCGCCCTGACCGCGGTCTACTACATCTTCGAGCAGACGCCGGCCGTGCCGCCGCGTTAATTCGGGTTAGTCACCGATGTGCGCCGCAGGGATGACACCCATCCGGCCACGCTGATAATCGTCGAAGGCTCGGGCCAGCTCCTCGTGCGTGTTCATCACGAAGGGGCCATACCAGGCGACCGGCTCACCGATCGGCTCTCCGCCCAGCACCAGCACCTCGAGGTTGGGCGATCGCCCTTCTTGCTGGACGTCTGCGGTCAGTGCGATCACGTCGCCCTCGCCGAACGCTGCCAGTTGACCGGTGCGAATCGGCGCCCGTTTCTCGCCGACCGTCCCATGACCCGAGAGCACGTAGACCAGGCCGTTGAAGTCTCGGCGCCAGGGCAGCCGCAGCTCCGCTCCCGGATTGATGGTCGCGTGCAGGAACGTGATCGGCGTATGGGTGACGCCTGGACCCTCATGTCCGCCAATGTCGCCGGCGATCAGCCGCACCAGCGCGCCGCCGTCGTGTGAGGCGAGGAGGGCGATCCGGCCGGCTCGGATGTCCTGGTAACGCGGTGGCGTCCACTTCTTCGCCGCCGGCAGGTTGACCCAGAGCTGAATCCCGTGGAAGAGACCGCCACTGGCCACGAGCGCCTCCGGCGGTCGCTCGATGTGAAGAATGCCCGCGCCCGCGGTCATCCACTGGGTGTCGCCGTTGGAAATGAGCCCGCCGCCGCCGGTTGAATCCTGATGTTGAAAGGTACCGTCGATCATGTAGGTCACGGTCTCGAATCCGCGATGCGGATGCCACGGCGTGCCCTTGGGCTCGCCGGGCGCGTACTCGACTTCACCCATCTGGTCCATATGAATGAATGGGTCGAGGAAGCGTTGGTTGATGCCGTAGAAGGCGCGCCGAACCGGAAATCCTTCGCCCTCGACGCCCTTTGGCGCCGTGGTGATGGCGAGCACCGGGCGGGAGACGCTCGTCGCCGGATCGGGCTCCGGAATCCGGGGCAGAACGAGGATGTTGTCGACCGTGACCGAAGGCATACCTATATATCTACCCGGGGCCGCGTCGGACTATTCCCTGGCCTCGTGCTCGAGCAGGATCTTGGCCACCATTCCCTGGCGATCCTGCATGAGCTCGAAGGCGTCCTGAAACTTGCTCGCGGCGAATCGGTGCGTGACGATTCGCTCGAGGTCGATCAACCCGTTCGTGACCAGCTGGACGAGCTTCGTAAAGACTGCTGATGTGTAGGAGAGGCTGGCAATCAGTTCGAGATCCTTGTCGACCAACCGGTTTCCCGGTAGATCCAGTCGGGTGCTCTCACCGGGAATGCCAAGCGTCGCCACGCGCCCGCCATGGCGGGCGAGTCGGGTGGCGAGCTCGATGGCCTCGACGGGGCCGGCAGTCTCGATCACGATGTCCAGCCGATCGCCGACCAATCGTTCCGTCGCACCCTCGGCGTCGACATCCCGTGCGTTAATCGTGTGGGTGGCGCCTTGCTGGCGAGCGAAGCTCAGCTCGTCATCGCGAATCCCATAGGCCACGATGGCGCGCGGGCCGAAGAGCCTGGCCAGCTGGAGCGCCGCTGAGCCAAGCGTTCCGATTCCGACCACCCCAATCGCATCGCCAGGCGACGGCCGCAAGCGCTCGAGCGCGCGCAAGACGCAGGCCGCCGGCTCGACCAGGGCCGCCGCCGTCAACGAGACGTTGTCCGGCAATCGGTGAACGATGTGCCGGGGGACGGCCACGAGCTCGGCACCGCCACCGGCCCGACTGAAGCCCAGCTGTCCGTAGTTCGCACACAGGTTGGTATCTCCGTTCCGGCAGCGGGAGCAGTGCCTGCACGGGATCATGCCTTCGCACACCACGGCATCGCCCCGATGGAGACCGGTAACCGACGCGCCCACGTCGGCGACCGTCCCACTCCACTCGTGTCCTGGGATGCACGGGTAGCGCACCCAGGCGGGCGGGACTTCGCCTCTCAAGATTTCGAGGTCGGTTCGGCACACGCCGACCTTGTGACTGCGGACGAGCACCTCATTCGGGCCGAAGGTAGGCGGCTCGATATCAGCGAAGGCCGCTTGGTGCGGCCGCTCAATCACAATGGCTTTCATCCCCGATAGCTTATGGCCCGAAGGAGGCAGCATGGCAACGGAAGATCTCGTCATCAATCGAGTCCACTCGAGCGGCACGGACACCCCTGGACGTTCGATCAACGAAATCCGAAACCAGCAGCTGGTGATTGACGAACCGACGCATCTCGGTGGACCGGGCGAGAAGATCACACCGGCCGATGCGTTCGTGGCCGGCATTGCTGCGTGCGGAGCGCTGATGGTCCAGGGTAGAGCCCGGGACACAGAGCTACCGTTGGACGCGATTGAGGTAGATCTCGAGGCGATTCGGCGGCGCAGCGACACATCGGTCTTTCAACGGATCGAGATGGTCTTTCGACTGACTGGCCCGTCGCAGGCTCAGGCCGTTGCGCTTGTCGAGCACTACAAAGGCCACTGACCCCTGTATAAAACGGTCGCGGTCGCGACCACGGTTGCGGTGCGGGTGGAGGTCGCATAACGAGCCAGAGTGGCCGATCGGTGTTTCAGGCGGCCATATATAGAGGTAGGTATAGGTCGAGATGGCTCGTCGATCCCTTGAAAAGCGTTCTCGGCGTGTCGGCGTCGAGCTCGGGCTCAAGGGCGCCCGTCAGGCAGCGGGCAAGAGTGCCCTACTCCGCCGGCCTCGCATCCCTGGCCAGCACGGCCGGCGGCGCCCGAAGCGTGGCTCCGATTACCTCGACCAGCTCAAGGAGAAGCAGAAGCTCCAATGGTTCTATGGCATCCCGGCCGGCCAGCTCCGCCGCTATTTCGATGCCAGCCGGCGCCAGCCGGGGGCGACCGGCGAAGAGCTGTTGAGGCAGCTCGAGCTTCGGCTGGACAACGTCGTCTATCGGTTGGGCTTCGCCGGAACTCGAGCGCAGGCTCGCCAGTTCGTCACCCACCGTCACGTCCAGGTCAACGGCGAGCGAGTGAACCAGCCGTCGTATCAGGTCCGACCGGGCGACACGATCTCCGTCAAGCAAGGGAGCACCGTCGAACCACTGATGCGTGACGCCATCAGTCTGGGATTTCGCGTCCCCCAGTGGCTAACGGCGGATCCACAGGCGCTGAGCGGGCGCGTCACACACCGACCGGAGCGCGGTGAGATCGACGTCCCGGCGGACGAGAACCGAGTCGTCGAGTACTTCGCTAAGTTTTAGCCGGCAGGCTGTACGACCGGCCTGGATCCCATCCGCACCAGAAGCGTCGAGGCCGCGATGGTGATGACGACGGCTGCAAGGATTGCCGAATACAGCTCTGGCGGGATCACGCCGCGCGACAGGCCGATGGTCGCGAGAACGAAGCTGAACTCGCCGATCTGGCCGAGGCCGATCGCGATCTGCCGCGGCCGCCCGGACAGGCGCCCAAACCGCGCGAGGAGATAAATCGGAAGCATCTTGGTCACGATAAGCAGGCCGAGAAGCACGAGCAGCCACTTCAGTCCTTTCAACAGCGACCCAGGGTCGATGAGGGCGCCGATTGCCACAAAGAACAAGACGGCGAAGACATCGCGAAACGGGAGCAACCGCTCGCGCGCTTCGTCCGCCTCCTTGCTCTCACTGATGGCCAGCCCAGAGACAAACGCCGCCAGAGCGAGCGGAATCCCGAAGATTAATCCTCCGATGCCTGCCAGTGCCAGCGCGGTGGCAACCGAAACAATCAGGAACAGGTCGTGCTCCGTGTGGAGCTGGTGCAGGAGACGGGGGAGGAGCCAGGTAGCGACGACGACCAGGATCACATAGAGCAGCGTCAGCTCGAGCGCATCCCAAACAGATCGACCTTCGAGTCCCAGCGCAATCAGCGCGACCAGCGCCAGGATGACGCCGACAAGGTCCTGGATGATGCTCCAGCCGAGCAGCTCGTCGTCGGTCGCCGGGTTGGTCGTCCGCCGCCGGCTGCGAGTGATGTTGACCACGACGACGCTGGAGGAGAGAGACAGCGAGAGCGCAAGCAGGATGGCGCCTGCTGGTTGCAGCCGAAGCGCGAGCCCGGCGGCAGTCACCAGAACGCTGCTGATCGCGACCTGAAGGGGCGCCAGCACGAACAAGCGGCCCCTCTCTCGGCCCAAGCGGAGTGGGTCGAGTTCGATCCCCACCTCAAAGAGCAGGAAGATGACGCCAACGTCGGCGAACAACTGGAGTTGATGGCGGTCCGCGACGTAGCCCGGCGTGAAGGGCGAGACGATCAGGCCGGTGGCCAGATAGCCGATGACGGCGGGGAGACCGGCTCGCCGCGCCAGCCAGCCAAGGACGGCCGCCAGCAAAAGCACGAAGCCGATCTCGAAGACTGCCGGCGCGGTCGGTTCCACGGTTCGTTACTTTCTCACCAGGGCGCGGGTGATCGAGGGGTTGCGGACTGGCGCAGGATTCTCGCGCCTGACCACGTTGGAGCAGCATGACCTTCCTTCGCGTCCTGCTGAGCATCTTCTCCATCGTGAACGTCGTCTTCTGGGCCGTGCTCGCCTGGTCGTGGGCCGTCAAACCCGCCTGGGCGGCGCGTCTTCCGCTCGGGCTGGGGACCGACAAGCGCTATCAGACAAGCGTGCCGTTTTGGGGTCGTCTCGCCGCCGCGATCGCCGCGTTCTGGGCGGTGGCCGCCGTCCTCTACCTGACCGTCTATGAGGGGAGCCGGCTGACCTTCGTCGCGTTGTTCGTCCTGGCCGTTATCTTCCTGATCCTTGGGATCGGCGCCGCAGCCCGGATCTACCAGGTGCTGCAGCTCCCGAAGGACTCGATGATGACGATGCCGCGGCGTCAGCAACAGGCGCGCTAACCCGTCGCGTCGCGAGCAACGATCCGGCCAGGATCAGCGAAAAGCCGATCACGGCGCCGATCGTGAACGGCTCGCGCAGCAGGACGACGCCCAGCAGGAGCGCCACCGCCGGATTGAAATAGGTGATGACGGTGGAACGCACCGGCCCCACCTCGGCGATCAGGGCAAAGAACAGGAGAAAGGCGAGGGCGGTGCAAACCACCGCCAGGACACTGACGGCGAAGAGGACGGGTGCTGAAGGTACGTGACTCGGAAGCCGCCCAATGACGAGCGGCGCGTACCCGATGGCGGTCAGGACGAGTGAAGCCGCGACTACGCCCATTGCCGGAGCGTTCGGAAGCCGGCGAGCCACGATGATCGGGCCGGCGGCGTAGCCGACCGCGACGAGGCCGACTTCACCGACGGCTCCGAAATCTCGATAGGAGACGTCGAGGCCGACCAGCACGGCGACGCCAAATAGGCCGACGACCAGCCCTGCCACGCGCCGCAGATCGAGGCGGTCGTGTCCCCGCGTCAGCCAGGTGATCAGCGCGCCGATGAGTGGGACCGCCGCGACCAAGAGCCCGGTCAGCGAGCTGGACAGCCGGCGTTCGGCGTCCGCCAGCAGAAACCATGGGAGCGAGACCTCGACGAGCGTGTAGGCCAGCACCCAGGGCCAATAGGGCAGCAGCCGTCGCAACCCGCCGGTTGCGGCAGCGATCGGGAGCATGAGGAGGGAGGCAAGTGCCGTGCGGAAGAAGACCAGGGCCACTGGCGTCAGCTCGCTGACCGCAAT
>CAZRMD010000050.1:13298-16276 GCA_964601135.1 uncultured Actinomycetes bacterium
GTCCTCGCCCGTGTACGCCGACGCCTGAAGCCGGAAGAGCCGGGCATAACGGCCGCCCAGACGCATCAGCTGCTCATGGGTGCCCTGCTCGACCAGCCGGCCATGCTCGAGGAACAAGATGCGGTCCGCCCGCCGGACGGTCGAGAAACGGTGCGAGATATACACCGCGGTCTTGCCCCGGGTCAGCGTTCGCAGCCGCTCGAAGAGGTCATACTCCGCCTGCGCGTCCAGCGCGGACGTTGGCTCATCCAACAGGAGGATGCGCGCGTCGCGCATGAAGGCGCGGGCCAGCGCCACCTTCTGCCATTCGCCGCCGGAGAGGTTGACGCCAGCATCGAACCATTTGCCGAGTGCGGTGTCGTAGCCTTCCGGCAGGCTGGCGATGAGGGAGTCGGCTCCGGCCTGCTGGCCGGCTCGGACCACGGCCTCGCGGTCGGCGATCTCATCCAGGTTCCCCAGCCCGATGTTCTCCGCAGCGGTGGCCTGGTACGTGACATAGTCCTGGAACATGCCGCCGATCTGCGCCCGTAGCTCGGCCGGGTCATAATCGCGCAGGTCCACGCCGTCGATCAGGATGCGGCCTTCGGTCGGGTCGTACAGCCGGCAGATGAGCTTGAACAGGGTGGTCTTGCCGGCGCCGTTGCGCCCCACGATGGCGAGCGTTTCGCCCGGTGAGATGGTGAAGCTCAGGTCGGTGACGGCGTTGCTGCTGGCACCGGGGTAGGCGAAGCTGACGTGCTCGAAGCGGATTTCGCCGCGCAACGGTACCGGGACGGCCGAAGGCTGTTCGGGCGCCGGCAGCGTGGTCTTCGTTGCCATCAACTCGAAGAGGTTGTTGAGGTAGAGGTTGTGTTCGTACATGTTGGAGAAGCCGCTGAGGATTCCCTGGATGGAGTTCTGCACCGATTGGGCAGCGGTGGTGTAGAGCGTCAGGTCGCCCAGCGTCAGCCTGCCCGCGATGGCCTGCAGCGCGACATATAGATAGGTCACGGAGGTGGCGATGGTACTCAGGTTGCCCCACAAAAAACCGATCGTGTAGCGACGGGTGACCTGCCGCCGCTGACTGCCGTAATAGGCATTGGCGATCAGTCGATAGCGATTGATGAAGTAGGAGCCGAGGCCGAAGAGCTTGACCTCCTTGGCATAGGTGTCGGTGGTCAGCAAGGTGACCAGGTAGTTCATCCGGCGCAGCAACCGCGACCCCCAGCGGGCGATGTTGTAACCGCGCCAGCCGTAGCGGGTGTCGGCGATGAAAGCCGGGACGGGGGAGACCAGGGCGATCAACGCGAGCAACGGGCTGACGACGACCAGCAACGCGATCATGCTGATGAACGTCAGGGCGGTCTGCACCAGCCCGAAGGCGGTGGAGATCATCATCACCGGTCGGTTGATCGAGTCGGTCTGCGCTCGGCGCAACAAATCGTATGAGGCCGGGTCTTCATAGAAGGCGAGGTCGAGCGTCGCTGCCTTCTCCATCACCATCAGCTGGATCCGCATGGATACCGAGTTCTGCAGCAGCTGCTGCGTGATGTTGCGCATGGTGCTGAGGAACGCGATCAAGGCGAAGATCACGAGCTGCAGCACCGCCAGGAAGATGATGGCGTTCAGCGTCGTGAAGCCCGGGTGCCAGGGGCCGAGGTCGATTTGGATGTGGTCCAGGCTGTGCTCGCGGCGGACCACGATGCCCTGCACCACCGCGTTGATCAGCAGCTTGGAGGTATAGGCGGATAGCGCCGGGATGAAACCGGCAATCACGGTTGCAACGAAGAGACCCGCGGTAATGCCCGGGCTGGCTTCCCAAACGAGCTTGAGGACCTCGGGCAGCGCCGCGGTCGTCCCCTTCACGGACTGCTTCAAGGTGTTCCAGCGGCTGCGAAGATCCTTCGGTCCTTGCTGGTCCGGCGGCTCCTCGATCGGAGGATCGCCGGTCAGGCCACTGTTCGCCGGCCCGGTCTCGGGATTCATGAACCGGCGCCTGCCCCACATCCAGAACATCGACGGGCCACCGTGGCCCGGCGGCATCATTCCCACGGAGCTACCGTACCCCAGAACCTCGAATACGACTCATCGCAGACTCGAATTCAGGTTCGGATGACGGCGATCGCGTCGACCTCGATCAGAAAACCCGGCTCGGCGAGGGCCTGGACACCGACGAGCGTTGCCGCGGGAAGCTCGCCGGCTCGAAAGACGGTTGCCCGGGCTTCGAGCATCAGGGGCCGAAGCTCCGGCTTATAGCCAACGACGTAAGTCGTGAGCTTCGTGACGTCCGCCGGAGTGGCGCCTGCGCTCTTGAGGGCCATCCGCAGATTGGCGTAGGTCTGGCGGACCTGCCCGGCGAAATCGCCCGGCGCCACGAGTTTGCCATCGGCATCTTGCGAGACCTGCCCTGAGACAAAGACCATCCGACGTCCGCTCGCGACGACGACCTGCGTAAAACCAGTCGGGTTGAAAAGGCCCTCGGGGGTGAGGCGATCCACCGGCTAAGAATACGGGGCGACCCGCTCTTACAGATCGCTTAGACAACGCTCAGAGCCGGCTCATTTGCATCAGCTTCAATCGAAAAACCGTCACTGCAGGGAGGGATTCGATGGTCAATCGTCCGCGGCCAGCCCGACAACCGGCAACCGCGACCGATACGGCCCGCGAGCTCGCCGCTCGCGTCCCGGCGCCAATCGAGCAGATCCTCTTCGAGGTCAAGCGCTTGATCGTTGGACAGGACCGGCTGCTCGAGCGTCTGCTGATCGCCCTGCTCGCCGAAGGCCACGTGCTGCTCGAGGGCGTTCCCGGCCTGGCCAAGACGGTCACGGTGAAGGCCTTCGCCCAGGTGACCGGCGGTCCTGCCGGCCGGATTCAGTTCACCCCAGACCTCGTTCCTGCGGACCTGATCGGCACCCGGATTTACAACCCGGGCCGCGGCGAGTTCAGCACCGAGCTTGGCCCTGTGTTTTGCAACCTGCTGCTGGCCGACGAGATCAACC
>CAZRMD010000051.1:0-16091 GCA_964601135.1 uncultured Actinomycetes bacterium
GGCCATATCGATGCTCAGCACCCGTAGTCCAGTGCCGAACTGTGAGACCACCGATCCAGCGCTGGTCCAGCCTCTACGCGCTGCGACTGGAGGAGAGCGCCGGGCTGGACGTCGTCTACGACGGCGAGCAGCAGCGCACCGAGATGTACGACTGGGCCGTGAGCCACGCCGATGGCTTCGAGCGCCGGGGTAGCGTCCGCGCCTTCGACAACAAGTACTACACGAAGGCCGCCGTCGTGGCGCCGATCTCGCTGCGCGTTCCCTTCCACAACGCGGAGTTCTCTTACCTGGTCTCGGTCGCCGATGCCGAGCTGAAACTGCCCACGACGGGCGCGTACACGATCGCCGACTGGTCCTTCGACGAGCGCTACGACACCGACACCGACCTGCGCGAGCCGGCCGCCGAGCGGCGCCGCAAGCGCAAGGCCGCCCGCCGCGACTTCGTGCTCGACATCGCCCGCAACCTGATCCGGCCGAACCTCGAAGCATTGATTGGCATCGGGACCCGCTGGATTCAGATCGATGAGCCGGGTGCCTCCACCGAAGAAGACGAGCTGGACCTGTTCGTCGACAGCTTCAATGCCAGCGTCGAGCGGCTCGACGCCATGTTCTCGACCCATCTCTGCTTCTCCGACTACAATCTCTTCTTCCCCGCCATCGAGCGGATGTCGCAGTGCCGCCAGTTCGCGGTCGGGTTCGCCAACTACGACAGCCGTGAGCTGGGCACCTCGGACGATGCGCGTCCCGGCTACCAGGTGATCAAGAAATTTCGGGACCTGCCCTATAAGCCGGCGCTCGGGCTGGGGGTGCTCGACATCCACACGGACTTCATCGAGTCACCCGAGCTGGTTCGGGATCGCGTCCTGTACGCCGTCAATGTCTTCGGCGATCCCCGCCGCATCCACGTCACACCGGACTGCGGACTGCGCACTCGTTCGTGGAAAGTCGCCTACGAGAAGCTGCGCAACATGACCGCCGGGGTCGCGCTGGCCAAAAAGTCGCTCGGCGTCAACTGACGATCATCCGACCCAGCCGCTGGACAAAAAGAAGGTCACCAGCACGCCCTGGAGCATGAAGCCGCCCGCCATCACCAGCTGATCGAGCCAGGCGTGGCCCCGGCTCCAGCGTGCGAGCAGGAGGAAGAACGGAACGGCCATCAGCATGTACCGCGCCGCTGAGGGAACGACATCGGGAATGCCGGGGATTGGCTGGCTCACCGCCAGGTAGATCACGCCGGCGGTGTAGAGCGTGAATGCCAGCGGTGCGCTGCGGATGGCGATCGCGGTGAGGACGAAGACCAGCAGCACCACCCCGTAATCGATCAGCTGCAGCGCCTGCCAGTAACTCCAGGGGGCGGTGGTGAAGAAATGTCGCAAGCCAATCCAGGCCGTGCGCCACACCGGCAGCGACTGCCGGTCCCAGAACTGAAAGGCATTGAGGAGCAGCCGGGCGTGGCCAAAGCGAAGTTTCACGTAGAGCGCGTAGCCGGCGAGTGCCAGCGGCACCGCGCCCAGCACCATGGCCGTTTCGATCAGCCGGGCCGGCTGCAGCGTTTCGCGTAGCCGGGTCCGCCACATGCCCCGCTGCCACCAGCCATGCTGGCGGCCATACTCCCAGAGGAGCGGTAGAAAGAGCGCGACCCCGGTGGGACGCGTCAGCGCGCCCAGGAATGCGGTCGCCGCGGCGACCCGCCACCAACCGCGTCGTGCGCTGAGCAGCGTCCAGCTGGCGAAGGCGAGGAACAGGCCTTCGGTGTAGGGCGCGAACAGGAAGAAGGCCAGCGGCCACGCGGCCAGCATTCGAACGGCCCGCGCACCGCCGCTGATGGCGTTCATCTCGTGCGCGGCGAGCAGCGCCAGCCCGATGAAGCCCGCCAGAGTTCCGAGGTTGGCGATGAGGAGCGCCGCCAGGTATCCGTTGTCCTTGCCGATCGGCCAGCTGACCAGGTGGATCAGGAGCGGATAGAGCGGGAAAAAGGCGACCGCCTCGGGACGAAAGTAGCCATCGCGCGCGATCTGCAAATACCAGCCCGCATCCCAAACCTGCCAGCTGGTCGCGGTCGACGAGAATGTCTGGCCGTTCACCACGAAGCCGATGTCACGAGGGCTGCTGCGGTTGTTGAGGATGACGGTGAAATACGTCACCAGCAGGAGCCCAACCCGCGTCGCGCCCCAGATGATGGCCGCTTGCACCGCGATCGCCTTCCACGCGACGGGACGTGGCCGAGACGCGACCGCCGGCAAGGGCGTGACGTTTGTGAGCGGCGCTTCGCCCATTACGCTGGTTGGGTCATAGCATATAACCTATGCCGGACATGCCCCTGCTCGCGGTGGTCCTGCCTGCCTACAACGAGGAAGGGGCGATCATCGAAACCATCGAGCGGGTCTTTGCCGGTGTCGACAGGCTGGGCCTGGAGGCGGTCGTCGTCCCGGTCGATGATGGCAGCCGCGACAAGACCGGGGTCTTACTCGACGGCATGCAGGACCAGTTTGGACCGCGGCTGCTGGTCGTTCACAACGAAACCAATCTGGGCTATGGCGGCGCACTGCGCGCGGGCTTCGAGCGAGCCCTGCAGGCGCGCGCCGACGCCATCTTCTACATGGACAGCGACGGCCAGTTCGACATCCTGGAGCTGGCCCGGCTTCTCCCGCTGCTCGGCCCGTTCGACGCGGCATTCGGCTACCGGGCGCGCCGCCAGGACCGCCTGGTGCGGCGCTTCAACGGTTGGGCCTGGAGCGCCCTGATCAGCCTGGTTTTCGGGGTGCGCGTGCGCGACGTCGACTGCGCCTTCAAGCTGATCCGGGCCGATTTCATCGAGGCCGCCCACCTCTCGGCCGGAGGCGCCATGATCAGCGCCGAGCTGGTCGCGCGACTCAAGCAGGCAGGCTTGCACTTCCGCCAGGTGGCGGTCAGTCACTATCCGCGGCGGTCGGGGACGCCCACCGGCGGAAGCCTGCGCGTCGTGCTGCGCGCCTTCAACGAACTCTTCGTCCTGGCGCGGCGGGTTCGATCGTTACCACCGGCGCGGGTAAGTGGCCCGGCTCCGTCCTTTGATCTCTTGACGGCCGCTTCGTGAGCTCGCCGGAGGGGTCCGTCTCGGCGGGGGTGGCGATCCCCCGGCCCAGTCTCGCCAGCCGGCTGCGGGCCGATCGCCTGATCCGCAACAACGCCATCTACCTGACCGGCAGCGTGGCGGTGGGCGCCTTCGGCTACATTTTTCACTTTGCCACGGGCCGACTGCTTGGACCGGCGACCTACGCGATCATCGCCTCGATGGTCTCTGCCCTGTCCCTCCTGTCGCTGCCCTCGCTGGTGCTGCAAACGACGGCCGCACGGTTCGTGAGTCTTTCGATGGCACACGCCGACGAAGGCGCGGTCCGCCGGCTGCTGCTCCGGCTCACCGTGGTGTGCGCGCTTGGCATCGTGGTCGGGGCGGCGATCCTGGCCGCGCTGGCTCCGGCGTTGGCGAACTATTTGCACCTTGCGGATACCCGGTTCGTCTACCTGCTCGTGCTGGCTAGCTCGGTCGCGTTGCTGGTATCGATCCTGCGGGGCGCCATGCAGGGCCTGAGCCGCTTCCTGCTCCTGTCCGTCAATACCCTGCTCGACATGGCGAGCCGGGTGGTGGTCGCGGTGGGACTGATCATCGCCGGCCTGGGCGCGATCGGAGGAGCCGCGGCCATTGCGGCCGGCCCAATCGTCGCCTACGCGCAGAGCCTGTTCGCGCTGCGGCGGTTCATTCGATCAAAGAAAGAGACGAGCCTCCCCCTATCCGATGTTGGTCGCTATTCGATTTCGGCGATGGTCGCGGCGGCGGGCATCACGTATCTGCTGAATATCGATGTCATCCTGGCCAAACACTACCTGCCGGGTCACGAGAGTGGCATTTATGCGGCTGGCGCCGTACTCGGCCGGGTAATCTACTTTCTCGGGATGACCGTGGCGGCCGTGATGTTTCCGGAAGTCACGCTCCGCCACGCGCGAGGCGAGGCCCACTTCCTGGTGGTCGAGAAATCCTTGCTCCTCCTGATCGTCATGAGTGGCGGCCTGGTGCTCGGCTACGCGGTCCTGCCGGGACTGGTGATCGGTCCCTTCGGACAGAGCTTCGTCCAGGCCGGCTCGTACCTGGTGTTCTTCGCCGTGGCGTTGAGCCTGTTCGCCATCGCGGTGCTGTTCGTCAATTACTTTCTCTCGATCAACAGCCCCCGCTTCATCGGCCCGCTGCTCTTGGCCTGCCTGCTCGATACGGCCTTGATTACGGCCTTCCACGCCAGTGCCATCCAGGTCGTGAGCATGGTGATGATTTCCATGGCCGTGCTGCTGGCCGCCCTGGGCGCGCTTTATGCGGCCGATCGATTCGGGCTCAGCCGAGCCGCCGCATGACCGAGCCGGTGCTGTCGGTTATCGTTCCCGCCTACCGCGAGGGCCCGAAGATCTACGACAACCTGAAGCGCCTGCTCGCCGTCCTGGATGGGATGGACGAGCCATACGAGGTGCTGGTCGTCTCCGACGGCAACACCGACGGGACGGTTGCCGAAGCCCGCCGGGTTGAATCTGATCGCGTCGCGGTGCTGGAGTACGCGCTCAACATGGGCAAAGGGTTTGCCCTCGGCTACGGCACGCGGCATACACGAGGCAGCCTGGTCGCCTTCATCGACGCGGACATGGAGCTCGATCCGCGCGCGATTCCGACGTTTGTCTCGATGATGCGCCGGAGCGGGGCCGACATCGTCGTCGGCTCGAAGCGTCACCCGCTCTCGATCGTGAAATACCCCGTCTATCGCCGGGTGCAGAGCTGGATCTACCAGGTCCTCATCCGGCTCCTCTTCAACCTCGATGTGCGCGACACGCAAACCGGGGTGAAGCTGTTCCGGCGGCAGGTTCTCGTCGACGCGCTGCCCCGGCTTGCCGTCAAACGGTTCGCCTTCGACCTCGAGCTGCTGGTGGTGGCGCGCCACCTCGGCTATCGCAAGATCATGGAGGGGCCGATTCGCCTCGATTACCGCTTCGAGAGCACCGTCAAACTCTCCAGCGCGTGGAGCGTCTTGTGGGACACGGCCGCCATCTTCTACCGGTTGCGCCTTCGTCGCTACTACGACCGCACGACCGCGCCGCAGTTCGAAGTTGCGTCACCGCCCGCCGAGCCGCCTCCCCCGAGCGAGGCACTCAGCACCGAGAGCGCCATCAAGGAACCGTCGAAGCTCTGAGCCAGCGGGGCGAAAAGCTCGCCATCACAAGCCGGCACGGCCGCGTCCTGGTCAGACTCCTGCGCATGGTTCCGCGCCTCCTCCCGCTCAAGGGCTGGACGGTCCTGACCGAGCGTCTCCATCCATGGATTGTCGATGGAGCGACCGACGTCATCCATCGGACTCCCGAAGGCATCGCCATCCGGCTCGATCTCGAGGATTATGTCCAGCGCGGAATTTTCTACGACAGCTGGGAAGCGCCCGAGACGGCGTTTGTTCGGGCCATCCTTCGGCCAGGCGACATCGCGGTCGACGTGGGAGCGAACGTCGGCATCTTCACCCTGATCGCCGCGCATGCGGTGGGTGCCGGAGGGCAGGTACACGCCTTCGAGCCGGTGCCGGCCAACTTCGAGCGCCTCGCCGAGAACGTTTCGCGCAACGCACTGAGCAACGTCGTGCTCAACCAGGTTGCCGCCGGGGCCGCAGCGGGGGAAACCCGGCTGGGTCTCGAGCCGGGAACGGACCTCACCAGTGGCAAAGCGATGAGCGGATTTTTCACCGTCGGTTCGCCGCTGCGAGCCGTGACCGTACCCGTGGTGAGCCTGGACGGCTATACGGGGGACCGGCTCCCTGGCCGCCAGATTCGCTTCATCAAGATCGACGTCGAGGGATTTGAACCGGAGGTCCTGCGTGGGATGCGGACGCTTCTCTCGACTCACCGCGTCGATGTCGTCATGCTCGAGGTCAGCGTCTACGCGCTATCTCGTGTCGGCGCCCGCATCGCCGACGTCGTCGATCAGCTCCTCGAGCCGGGTTACCGGCTCTATCGCGTCGACCTGCCGGGCATCCTTCGACGCTGGTCGTATGGCGGCGAACCGTCGATCCCGCAGCGCAGGCAGGGCCGCCACGGCCTCATCGAGGGCATCGTGCTGGGCCTCCAGGACCTGGAGAGAAACTTCAACCTGCTCGCAATCCGGAAGGACCTCCCGCCCATGGCCGCCAATCCGCGGTTCCTCCGAATTTCGCGACTGGGTCCCCCCTGATGCCGCTGACTCAGGCCAGCCGAAAGACCACGACCAGGTCGTCGGCAGCGATCTTCTGCACAGGCCCGGCCGCCGCATCCAGGTCGCACGCGGTGAGCGCCGCCATCACGCGGTCCACGATCACATAGCGGATTCCCTTGTCGCGCATGTCGCTGAAGCTATCGCAGCTGCGTGAGGCGTCCCATCGGATGTAGTCGCTGGTGCCCGGACCCATGTTGCAGGTGTCGACCAGGGTCTGGTGGTGTTGAGGCTGCAGCAAACAGGGATTGATATTCGCAATTGAGCTGACCCGGGTGTGATCGACGAACTCGAAGGTCGGTCCTGGGGGTTGCGTTCCGAGCATCGCCAACGCCGGTGAGGTTGGAATCGTCTCTACGGCGTCCGGCCGCAGGGTCACGCCGTCGAGGTGCCTCGCGAACAGGTCGAGGCCGACGGCAAGCGCGATCACCACGACCACCAACAGGGCGGGCAGGGGCGAGGCGATCCGTCGAAGGATGCCACTCACCCCCAGGCCGGTCAGGACCGCCATGCCCGCCATCAGCGGCATCACGAAACGCTGCCCCGCGCGGAACGCCGGCTGCAGCTTGATGACGATGAGGTCCGGCATCGGAATCCCGATTCCGGACAGGTGCGGCGGCAGTGAGAAAAGGAAACATGCCAGGACGATGGCGCTGGCCATCGCGGTCGCGAGGACAAACGGCGACGCCAGCGCGCTGGTACGCCGGCGCACCACCACGCTCAGTGCGGTGGCAACGGCAATGAGGGACATGGCGAGCACGGTGATGCCGATATACAGGTTGGCGAACGCCGCCCTTGGGACGAGCCGCACCAGGAGCTCGTATGGGCGCGCACCCCAAATCGATCCAAACCCGGGAATGAGAAACATCAGCGGATGCGCGGACTCCTGGAAGGCATCCTCGACGGAGCGGGCCGGCACGCCGGACTGATGGGAAAGGGCCAGCACGCTAAAGAGCGCCGCGCCGGCCACGATGGGTATGCCAATCGCCACCGCCGCCGGCAAAAGGACTCCGCGATGGAGGGTTTTCGTCAGCGCTGCAAACACCCCGGCAACCACCAAACACGCTGCAGTAATGACCGCAACGTGCAGCGCAAAATAGGGCGTCCAAACCATTGCCGGAACCGGCGCGAACCCGGAAAGGAGCCCCCGCCGCATGGTGGGCTTGATCGCAAGTTCGAACCATCCCCAGATCGGCAAGAGCAGCATCCACATGTGGGTGTACGTCGGCGCTGCCGACGCCATCAGGTACATATGAGGAAAGAACCCGTAGGCCAAACCGGCGACCAACCCGGCCTCGTTCGACCCGGTCAGCCGCCGAACGAAGAGATAGGTCAAAAGAGCGGTAAGCCAGTAGCCGAGGATCGTCAGCAGGCCGATCGCCGTCACGGCTCCGAAGAGCAACGACGTCAGCCACAGGAAGGCGGTATTGACGAAGGCCACCCGATCAACGCCGGGCTGCGTGGTAATCCCCGCCGGATAGCCAACCGTCACGAGATGCGCGACCTGGAAGGGACTCCTGTGCTCAGCATTGAGGGTCTGGAACTTAGATGCGCTCCCGGCTACATCACAGCAGAGGGGCGCCGTCAGCGTCTGCTGGGGATGGATTGCAAACGGAAACGTCACGGCGATCGCCAGCAGCAGATAGATCACCGGAATGACAACGATCAGGCGCTGATCGATGGCAGGCCGTGCGGCGCTCGCCGGCGGCCGTTCCAACTTCGTCCGCGTCCTCCGAACCGCTACCTTACACAATGATGTCGGGCGAAAGGGACCAGGCGACGCCGAGGCTCACCGTCGTCATCCCCGTCTTCAACGAGGCGACGAAGATCGGCCGTACGCTCGAAGCGGCCAGCATCGCCATCAAGAACTCGCGCTTCGACGCGGACTTCGTTATCGTCGATGACGGCTCCACCGACGGCACCGCGGATACGGTCCGAGCCGCGCCCCTCGACCATCCCATGCAGGTCATCAGTCAACCGAACCGCGGGCGGACGCCTGCCCGAAGGACAGGACTCGCCGCCGCCCGGGGAGAGTTTGTAATGTTTCTCGACAGCCGGGTAATCCTCGAACCGAACAGCCTCGCGTTCGTGTACGAGCAGGTGGCCGACGGCAACCTGGTGTGGAACAGCCACGTCTTCATCGACACCGCAGGCAACCCGTACGCCCAATTCTGGAGGGTCGTCACCCACCTGGCGTGGGGAGCATACCTCTCGAATCCGCGCACGACCAGCTTTGACGATGCCGATTTCGATAAGTATCCGAAGGGCACGACATGCTTTCTCGCCCCGGCCGCGCTGCTCCGGGAGAGCTTCGGCCAGCTTCAGAGCTATTTTGCCAACGAGCGTTACGCCAACGACGACACGCGCATCATTCGCTGGATCGCCTCGCAGCAGCCGATCCACATCTCGCCTGCGTTCGGCTGCCACTACAAGGCGCGGACGACCCTCAAGGGATTCATACGACACGCCTTCGACCGGGGCGCGGTCTTCCTCGACGGCCATGGCCGGCCCGCTTCGCGCTTCTTTCCCATGGTGGTGGCCTTCTATCCGCTCAGCCTGCTGGCCCTCGCTTTCGGGCTGCGCAAGCCGCGGCTGGCGGCCGCCTCCCTGGTGCTGGGCGTGGGTGCGGCGGCGGGCGCCGCCGTGGCGCGCGGCTTCGAGCCCTCGGAGGCCCGGTCCTTTGCGCTGCTGGCGCCTGTCTACGCAGCGGCGCACGGGCTTGGGATGTGGCGGGGTCTGGCGATGCTCATCGGGGCTCGCCTGGCGCGCCGCCGTTGATTGCCTTTATCTACGGCACCACCGGCGAGCTGATCAAGATGCTTCCCGTCCTGACCCGGCTGCGCGACCGGAACGTTTCGTTCATCAACATCACGACCGGCCAGCAAGCGGAGCAGATCCCTGCCCTCCTCGAATCGTTTTCGCTTCCCCAACCAGACCTGTGGCTGGCCCGCGGATCGAAGGGAAACGATCTCCGAACCAACAGCGAGGTGCCCGGCTGGGCCGCGCACGTCATCCGAAACTTCCTCCGCGCTCGGCGCTCGGTTCGCCGGCAGCTTCGCCGTGGCTCCGGCCGGCCGCTCGTGCTGGTCCACGGCGACACCATGACGACCGTTCTGGGGGCCGCCATGGGGCGCTGGCTGCGCGTCCCCGTCGCCCATGTCGAAGCCGGTATGCGAAGCTTCGACCTGCGCCATCCGTTTCCGGAAGAGCTCAACCGCAGGCTGACGTCGCGGCTGGCGCGCTTCCATTACGCCCCAGGCGACTTTGCGGCCAGGAATCTTCACGGCGGCATCATCGTCAACACCGGTTCGAACACGATTCGGGACAGTCTCGAGATGTGCCGGTCCGGTGCCAATCTGAAGCTGGCCCTGCCCGATCCTCCCTTCGGCCTGGTCAGCCTGCATCGTTTCGAGCTGCTCAACAATCGACGATTGTTCACCCAGACGATCCAGGCGCTGGCCGAGCACAAGACCCGACACCGCATGCTGTTCGTCGATCACCCGGTGACGGCGGCGGCCGTCGCGCGCTATGGGCTGGGCGGCATTTTCGATGAGCGCTGCATGATTCGCATTCCGCGCCTGGTCTTTTCCGACTTCATCGAGGTGGAGCGGCGCAGCGCCTTCGTCATCACCGATAGCGGCGGCAGCCAGGAAGAGACCTACTACATGAACATTCCCTGCCTCATCCACCGGCAGAAGACCGAGCATCCGGAGGGCGTCGGCGAGAATGTGCTCGTGTCTGCGTACCGGATCCCTGCACTTCACGACTTCCTCGACGACCCTGGCCGCTACCAGCGAACCAGTGAGCTGCCGCACCAATCGCCTTCGCAGCTGATCGTCGATGATCTGACGGCTCGGGGATTTGCCGCGTGAGCGCCAAGACGGGGGTTCGCATCCATCCGAGCGCGGATGTCGACCCGTCGGCCCAGATCGGCGAGGGGACCTCGATCTGGAACGTCGTCCAGGTGCGGGAGGGCGCCCGGATCGGCGCCGAGTGCGTCATCGGCAGCGGCGCCTACATCGATGCCGGTGTCAGCATCGGCGACCGCTGCAAGCTGCAGAATGCGGTCTTTGTCTACCACGGCTTCCAGGTCGAAAACGGCGTCTTCCTCGGACCGGGGGTCATGCTGCTCAACGACAAACATCCGCGTGCGGTCAATCCGGATGGGAGCCTGAAGACCGCCGCTGACTGGACGGTCAGCGCTGGCCTCGTCAAGGAGGGCGCGGCCATCGGCGGCGGCAGCGTGATCCTGCCCGGGGTCACGCTGGGCCGCCACTGCCTGGTCGGCGCCGGGTCGGTGGTGACCCGCGACGTTCCGGACCACGGTCTTGTCTATGGCAGTCCCGCCAGGCTTCATGGCTTCGTGTGTGTCTGCGGACGGCGGCTCGCCACGACGCACGGCGGGGAGGGACGGACGGTTCGCTGCAACGAATGCGGTCGCGACATTCGATTGCCGGCGCTGAGCCGGTGATCCCCATCTCCATGCCGCTGCTGGGCGATGAGGAGAAGGCAGCGGTTCTCGAGGTTATCGATTCGCGGATGCTGGTTCAGGGACCGCAGGTCCGCCGGCTCGAAGAACGCTTCGAGGCCCTGGTCGGTGTCCCGCATGCGGTCGCCACCTCGTCGGGCACCACCGCCCTTCACGTCGCCCTGCTGGCGCACGGCATCGGACCGGGTGACGAGGTCATCACTTCCCCGTTCAGCTTCGTCGCCACCGCCAACGCGATTCTCTATGCCGGGGCCACGCCGATTTTTGGCGACATCGATGAGCAGACCTTCAACCTCGACCCGCGTTCCGTCGAGCCCCTGATCACCTCTCGCACCAGGGCCCTGCTCCCCGTCCACCTCTATGGCCAGATGGCCGACATGGAAGAGCTCGCTGCACTTGCCCGCAAGCACCGGCTGGCCGTGATCGAGGACAGCGCGCAGGCCGTCGGGGCGACCTATCGCGGACGACCCGCGGGATCGTTCGGCACCGCCATCTTCAGCCTCTATGCCACCAAGAACATCACCGCCGGCGAAGGTGGCGTGATGACGACCGGCGACGCCGCCGTGGCCGAGCGGGCCCGGCTCCTTCGCAACCATGGGATGCGCGATCGCTATCGCTACGAGATGCTGGGCTACAACTTCCGGCTCAGTGATCTGCACGCGGCCATCGGCCTGGCGCAGCTCAAGCGCCTTGACGAATTCACCGCCCGGCGGCGGGCCAACGCATCCGCCCTCAGCGAGGGAATCACCCGCGTACGGGTGCCGGTGGTCAAGGGCGATCGTGACCACGTCTGGCACCAGTACACCGTCCGGACCGGCGACCTCGACCGTGATCACGTATCGCGGCTCCTGCGCGAGCAGGGCATCGGCACGGCCGTCTTCTATCCCCAAGTGCTCGATGCGCTGCCCTATGTGAAGGCGGCCAGTCGCTCGGCGCCGCATCCGGTCGCCGATGCCGTCAGTCGCGACGTGCTGTCGCTGCCGGTGCATCCCGCGCTCACTCCGGATGACCTTCAGCGAATCGTGGCGGTGGTCAACGCCCTGTGATCACAATCGGGGTCCTGGGCGCCGGCGCGATGGGCCGAAATCATCTGCGTGTGCTGCGCGACTTACCGGATGTCGAGCTGGTTGCGGTGGCGGACGCCGACCCGCGACTGGCCGAGCAGGCGGCCCACCACTTCGGCATCCGGGCCTACACCGACCACCACGAGCTGCTGCGCCGGGAACGGCCCGCAGCGGTTACGGTCGCGGTGCCGACGACGCTGCATCGCGACATCGGGATCGACGCCCTTCGCGCCGGCTGTCACGTCATGGTCGAAAAGCCGATCGCGGCGAGGGTCGCCGACGGCGAGGCACTCGCCGCGGCCGCATCGTCGGCGGATCGGATCCTGATGGTCGGCCACGTCGAGCGATACAACCCGGCGATCGTGGAGCTGAAGCGGCGCTTGCAGAGCGGCGAGCTGGGCCGCGTCTTCCAGGTGCACACCCGCCGGATCGGTCCCTTCCCCGAACGGATTCGTGATGTCGGCGTCGTGCTGGACCTGGCCACGCACGATCTGGACATCATCCGCTACCTGACCGAGAGCGAGATCGTCAGGCTTTTTGCCGAGACCCGTCGTGAGGTGCACGGCTCGAATGAGGACCTGAGCTCCGCTGTCCTGGCCCTCGCGAACGATGCCGTCGGCGTCGTCGAGCTCAACTGGCTGACCCCGACCAAGGTGCGCGACGTGACCGTCACCGGAGAGCGGGGCATGTTCCGGGCCGAGTACCTCACCCAGGACCTCTTCTTCTTCGAGAACGCCGAGGTGGCCCAGGCAGGCTGGGAGAACCTGCAAATCCTGCGCGGCGTTCGCGAAGGCGCGATGATCCGGTTCGCTGTCGCCCGGCAGGAGCCGCTGCGCGTCGAGCTACGGGCCTTCCTCGATGCGGTCGAGGGCAAGCCTGCCGAGATCGTCAGCGCCGAGGACGGCCTGGCGGCGCTCCGGCTGGCGCTCGCCCTCCTGCAATCGGGTGCCGAGCGGCGGCCCATCGTGCTGGCCGACTGAGGGATCAATCGACCGTGAAGGCGTCGATACCGTCGAACGATCGCACGTAGGTCAGCCCGTCGACAAGATGCGGCACGTTGTATCCATCGGCCTGGTACTCGGCCACGTGCACGAAGACGTAGCGGACGCCCAGTGACTTGAGCTGGTCGACGACGCCGGGGGCGTAATACGGCTCGAGCCGCTTCGCCTCCTGCGATGCTGCCCCGGTCGTGATCTCCGTCAGAAAGGTGGGATGCATGTGAACCATCTGATACAGCAGATAGGTGTGGACCTGGATTTCCTGGATCGTGCCATCGCCAGAGTTGGCGGGATATTCCAGCAACACGCCTGCCGGCTGCCCTCGCAGCCAGGTATACGCGGCCGGCGCTGGGAGCAGCTGGGTGACGCGCGTGGGAGGCATGTTGTTGAACTCGATCGCCAGCAATAAGAATGGGGCCACCAGGACAGCCCGCCACCTCCCAGATCCGAGCCGCGCGGCGAGAATGGCCAGTCCCATACCGGCGAGTACAGAGCCGCCGAGCAAGACCATCCAGGCAAACCGCGCATAGACGCGAAAGCTGGGCAGCACCTCGAACAGGTAATACGACGGCATATGGAGGGTCCGGCCGAAAACAACGCGTACGGGCGGGCCGGCCACCAGCGCTCCGACGAGAACCAGGCCGGCGCTGAGCGCAATCGGGAACACCCGCCGAGTCATGATCAGCCCCACGAGGCCGAGCAGGATAACCGTGTACCCGAGCAGGATGGTCGACTCGTAGAAATTGCTGCCGTGGAGACCAGCCAGCTCCCAGTTCTTGATGAACTGCGGCACCAGCGGGTTGTAGTAATAGGGCTGCAGGTACTCGTGAAGGTGGGCGGAGTAGATGGTGACCTCCAGCAGGCTGCGCGTCGTGAGGCCGGCTGCGGCTCCCGGCGTGCCCGGACGGCGGAGGAAGTAGGTTGCCACTGGGATAAACGGCAACGTGACAATGGCCATTAGCAGCGCCGCGCCGAAATGGCCCAGCAACACCCGGATTCTGTCCGGCTCGCGCACCAGGCCGACGATCCCGCTGACCAGAAAGAAAGTACCGAGCGCAAAAACCATCACATAGGTGATAGAAGGCTCCCACCACACCTGAAGACCAAGCAGCGCGCCGGCAGCCGCTGCATAGCGCAGCCGGCCGGATGCGCGCCAGAGCACGAGCATGAGGAGGCCGCCGACCAGGAACTCGAGGTGGGTTTGATTCCCATGGCCCATGGCTTTCTGAATGTGGTACGGCGTGAAGGCGAAGCTCAATGCCGAGAAGGTGGCGCCTACGATGGTGAGCCCCAGCCGCCGGGCGAGGTGAAACGTCGTCCACGCGGTCAACGGAAAGCCGCTCAGGATGAGGAGGTTGTAGCTGAGAATGGGCCCAAGCAGCACCGTAAGCGGCGCGAAAATGACAATCGGCAACGGCGAGAAGGCCGCCTTCGACCAGTCGGAGCCCAGCGGCACGCCCTGGACTGAGTTATCGAGCAAGTTTTTTCCATGGGTCAGCGCGTACCCCCACCACCAGAAGATGCCGATCGCACCGGTGGAATCGCCCGGATAACCATAGATATAGGTGGTGGGGTGAAGCGCCAGCGGCATCGTCAAGAGCAGGGCGAGCAGGGTGGCCGCAAGGGCGACAGCCAATCCTGGCCTCGCCCTGAGCCAGGCGAGGGACGCAAGGACTCGGCCCAGTCGAGACCGGACGGCCGCAGTTCGGTGGACGTCACGCTCGAGCGGTGGCTCGATCTCAGCCGGGGTCAGGTGAGCAGTCACCTCCGTCTCGAGCTCAGCATCCAGGCATTCGGTCTAGGATCATAGAGGTCGAGCGAACGCAGAATGGCGCAATGCATAAAGATCTGTTTCCGCTGAGTGCTTAATCGCAACTCGCGGCGCCGTTTGTCGGTCGGTGCAGCCGCGCTGAGAAGCATCGGGTACGGCGATCGGCTATCCGACAAGGTTGCGATTGCGGCCCGTCTCGCGATTGCCGGTTTGTTTCCAATCGGCATTCTTGCCCAACGCCTGGGTCGGCCGCTGCCCGATCCAAGCCAGTTTCTTGGTTCCTATCGGGTGCGCAGCCCTGCAGGCACGTTCGAGTGTCCGCCAGGTCCTGGCCCGGCGTTCCTCGCCGCCGATAGTTCGTACGAACCCACCCTTCTCTCTCTAATCAGTCAGGTGTCCGAAGGCACGATTCTGGACATTGGCGCGAGCGTCGGATTCATCACGGTTCGGGCGGCTCGCCACCTGGGCAGCCGGGGCGACGTGCTTGCCTTCGAGCCGCATCCCGTACGGTTCCAGTATCTCGAGCGGAATCTCCAGCTGAATGACCTGCAAAACGTCGCGGCCTTCCAGTGCGCGCTGGGAGACCATTCTGGCGTCGCGGTGCTCCACGACGTCGATCCGCGGTGGGGTCCGCGGCCGATCGACGCCACCATGATGGTAGAGACGGGCGGCCGCTCGTACGAGGTTCCAGTAAGAACGGTCGATGAGGTGTTGGCCGAGCATCCCCGACCGAAAATTCGGCTTGTCAAGATCGATGTCGAGGGATACGAACCGCAGGTTTTAGGGGGCATGACCAACACCCTGCGGCAGCGCCCGCCGATTGTCTTCGAGGCTCTGAATGCCAACGCATTAGAGGCGGTCAGCCAGTGTCTTCCGGCCGGCTACGCCGTTCGCGAATTAGAGACGCACATCTACCTGGCGACCTCACCGTCCTCGAACTCCACAGCAGCGGCCGGCCATTAACCGACGGGGTTCAGCTTGCCAGCGAAGGCGTATGTCCCGTCTCATGGTCGGATGCCATCAAACCGACGCGGCCGGGCGATCGTGAGTGGCGCCGCTATTGGCGTCGCCGCCACTGCGACGGCAATCAAGGCCACGCTCAGTAGTCCCCTGGGAATGGCGGCAGCACCGGAATTGGATCAGCTTGGCCGCGGGCTCGCACAAGGGGGACAGGCGGTGATCGCCTCAGCCAAACCCATCCTGGATCAGACTCAAGCTCGGCTACAGAATCTGGTGCAGCCAGACGGGCAAATGGCGAGCCGTTCGGGATCCGCAATCGTCTGGTTGACCCGGCCGGGCTCGGCCAAGTCATCATCCCTGGCCGCGCCGGCCATCGCCGATGCGCCGGACCGCACTGGCCGCCTCTACACCGAGGGCCAGGTTCGCCAGATCCTGACCGAAGCGGCCGCCCGCCATCAGGTCGATCCCCGGCTCGTCCTGGCGCTCTCCTACTGGGAGAGTGGCTGGGACCAATCGAGAGTTTCGGAAACCGGCGCCGTCGGGATCATGCAGGTCGAGCCGG
>CAZRMD010000052.1:0-15596 GCA_964601135.1 uncultured Actinomycetes bacterium
ATACCCCAGCATCCGCAGGGCGGCCTTCAGGCCGGGGAGGCCGTACTGCCGGGTCGCAGGCGTACGGCCGCCCGCGAAGAGGTGGTCTGCACCTTCGCCGGGCGCTACGAGGGAGTGAAAGACTGGCGTCCATCGCGCTTTCTGCCCTTGATCCGGGGCGATGAGGCACGTGAGCTCAAGGCCTCATCGGTGTTGCTGCCACCCATTGGCGGCCTGGTCGAAGTCGCGCGCCAGGTCGAGCTGCCGCTCAACGACGCGCCGCCGATCGCCGCCCTCTCCTACACCCAGGTCGACACCTACCTGCGCTGTCCCCAGATGTACCAGTACCGCTTTGTTTTCAGGCTGCCGACTCGCCCCAAGCCACAGATGCAGTTCGGTCGCATTCTGCACGAGGCGCTCAAGGATGCACTGGGAAGCATCGAGCGCGAGCGGCCGCTCAGCTGGGAGATGGTCGATAGCGCCTATGTAGCGGCTTGGGCCCGCGAGCGCTTCTGCGCCCCCGAGCAGGCGCCCTCGCTGCAGGACCTCGGCCGCACCTACCTGCGGCGCGCCTACGACGCCGGTGACCTGAGCAAGCCGCTGCTGCTCGAGCAGCCCTTCAGTTTGCGCGTCGACGGCCTGCGCCTGACCGGCCGGATCGACCGGGTGGACCGGCATCCCGACGGCACCTACGAGGTGATCGATTACAAGACCGGTTCGGCGAAGCGAGCGGCGGAACTGCAGCGCGATCTCCAGCTGGGGGTCTACGCGCTGGCCGCAAAGGAGGTTTTCCGGTTCGACCCGCTCAATCTTTCTTACTACTATCTCGAGACCGGCGAACGGGTCACCGTCGACAAGCCGCAGGAGCGGCTGCAGGAAGATCGGCAGACGATTCTGAAGGTGGCCGATGGCATTCGTGCTGAGCTGTTCCCGGCAAAACCCGAGCGCATGAAATGCACCGGTTGCGACTTCCGGCTGCTCTGTCCCAGTGCGGCGGTGTGAACGCCAGGCTCAGGCAGCTATGCGGGCCATCACGTCGGCGATGGTGAAGGCTGCCGTTGGATCGGCCGCGGCCTGGGCGCGACGCGAATCCTCCAACCGCTCGACCGTGGGCTTTGCGAACCACTCGCCGACCGCGGCAACGAGATCGGCCGGCCGGGGAGTGTAGCGCCCCAGGCCACGAGTCATCACTTCCTTGACGTTGCCCTCTTCCTGGCCGGGCAGGTAGCCGGTCAACAGCAGCGGGCAGCCGCAAGCCAGTCCCTCGGCGATCATGCCCGGGCCCGCCCGGGTACCGAGCAGGTCGGAGGCCAGCAGCAGCTCCGGCATGTTGTCCACGAAGCCCAAGACGTGCACGCCCGCATGGTTTTCCTGGCGGATCCGCTCAGCCAGCTTGCGGTTGCGGCCGCAGACCGCCAGCACCTGGACATCGAGTGGCGAACCGGCCAGCGCCGCCGCGTATTTGCCAAGCGGCTCCGTTCCGTCCCCACCGCCGGTGAGGAGAACGGTTGGTGCGTGCGGCCGCAGACGCAGCTTGAGCCGCATCGCCGGCCGGTCAGTGAATCGCTTGATCGCATCCTGAAATCGCGGATGGATCGGAAGGCCGGCCTTGACGAGCCGCCCGGCCGGGACACCGCGGCGCAGGCAGAGCTGGTACGCAGCTTCCGAAGGACAAACGATGCAATCCGCCTGTAGATCGGTCCACGCCTGATGAAACTTGACCCAGTCGGTGATCACCGTGATGCGCGGCACCCCTTTGGGTATGACGTCGATCGCCACGTGGTTCAGCAGGGGATGAAAGCTGGCGACGAGGGCCGGTCGAGGTTCCAGCGCCTGCCGCAGTCTGCGTTGTAAGCCGCGGCCGATGGCGTGCTGGATGAGCCGGACGGTCGGTGGGAAGTTGGTTGCATGGAAGGCCGCCGCCCACAGAATCGGGACATGCCGTGTCACCGGACCATAGAGGGCGGTGAGCCGGCCTGCCACGACGCGCTGGTCGGCCATCGGATCGACGCAGTCCACCTCGAACTGGTTGGGATAGCGGCGCTGGAGCGCGGCGGCCACCGCCTCGGCGGCGGCCCGGTGGCCCGCCCCGGTATCCGAGAACAGAAAGAGCAGGCGCCGTGATGCGGGCATGGCGGATGCCGTCCGGCTAGCGCCGGTGCCGCGCCGGTCTCACAGCAACCGCTCGGCGGCGCTCATCTGCTGCCGGGTACCGATCGCCACCAGCAGGTCATCACTCTCGAGCACCTGCCCCTCGGGCGGATTGATGCGCAGCTGGCCGCTTCGCTTGCGGACGGCCAGGATATTGGCGCCCGCTTCGCGGATCCCCGAATCGGCCAGCGTGCGACCCAGCAGCTTCGAGCTCGACGGGACCAGTAGCTCCTCCACGACGAGGTCGATGTTCTCGCCGTGCAGCACCGTGTCGAGCACGTCGACGGCGACGGGACGCACCGCCAGCGCTGCCATTCGGTGCGCGCCCATCAGGTACGGCGAGACCACCTGGTTCGCGCCCGCCCGGCGGAGCTTCTCCACCGAGTCCGGATATGAGGAACGGGCCACGATGAACAGGGCGGGGTTCAAGGAGCGGGCGGTGAGCGTGATGAAGACATTGCGCTCGTCGGAATCCACGGCGGTCACCAGGCCCTTGGCTCGCAGAATGCCGGCCTTGAGCAGCGACTCGTCTGACGCGCCATCTCCCTCGACGTAAAGGAGCTCAGTGCCGCGCAACCGGTCCAACGGCTCTGGATTGCTCTCGACCACAACGAATGGCGTATCGAGTTGGCTAAACTCCTGGGCCACCCTGGTACCCATCCGGCCATAGCCGCATACGATGAAGTGGTCCTTCAGCGCGTCGGTGCGGCGTTCCATGCGGCGCATCCTAGCGTAGCTCGCCAGATGGCCCTCGATCAGCAGCTCCGCCAGGATGCCGAGGGTGTAGAGCATGGTGCCCACCCCGAACACGATCACCGTCATCGTGAACAGCCGCCCAGCCGGGCCGAGGGGATGGACCTCCTCGTAGCCGACCGTGGTGACGGTGGTCAGCACCATGAACAGTGAGTCGATGAAGTTCCAGCGCAACAGCACCATGTAGCCGATGACGCCGTAGCAAAAGATCAGCAGGAGGACGAGGAGGGGAAGCTGGAGCCGCTTTAGCGGGTTGACTGGCTGGTGGTGGATCGTAGGTTTGGGCTCAGGCCAGAGTGGCTAAAAATTTTCCATACGCTAGCACACGCGGGGAATCCCCGCGGACCCGGAGCACACGCTCGGGAAGCTCCGTGGCAGCTTCGCTGCCGAATTGGAGCGCGATGCTACGGCTTTGAAGTTGACCCGACTGTTAAAGAAACGCGACGATGGAGTGAACTCGCTCATGGAAGGAGGCGCACGGCCCTGAAACCGCTGGCGATCGTCAGCCTGCACGCCTCGCCCGTCGCCCCCCTGGGCGCCGGCGAGAACGGCGGCATGAACGTCTACGTACGCGCGGTCTGCGAGGAGTTGAGCCGGCGCGACATTCCGACCGAGGTCTTCACCCGGCGATCCAGCACCGAGGGCGCGGACCGCATACGGCTTGCCGACAAGAGCTGGGTCACCCGGCTTCCAGTTGGTCCGCCGAAGGACATCGACAAGGCGCAGCTAATCGACCTCTTGCCCGCCTTCACGGAGGCGGTACAGGGCGAGCAGCGGCGGCGCCGCGTAGGCTTCGGCCTGGTGCACAGCCATTACTGGCTCTCCGGTTGGGTCGGGGCGCGCCTTCGCGATCAGTGGCAGCTTCCCTGGTTTCATACCTTCCACACGTTGGCCCGGGTCAAGAACGAGCGGTCCGTCGAGGGGGCGGTGGCAGAGCCCGAGTACCGTATCACGGTTGAGCAGATGATCGTTCGGGAGGCCGATCGGCTCATTGCCTCGAGCGCCCAGGAAGCCGACGATCTCTTTCGTCTCTATGGCGCGGCGCGAAGCCAGGTCGCTGTCGTGGCGCCCGGGGTCGATCTCGATACCTTCAGACCCCAAGCGACGGCCGGATTGCGCGCCGAGTTGGGATTGGGTCACGACAGGGTCGTCGTGTTTGCCGGCCGGCTCGAGCGTCTCAAGGGGGCCGAAATCGTCATTCGGGCGCTGGCGCTGCTGGCGAATGACGGGAACCCACCGCGTCCCTACCTGCTCATCATTGGCGACGACAGCCACAATGGGGCAGCCGAGAGTCAGGCGAGCGGGGGCGAGCGCGCCCGCCTGCAGACACTGGCCCGCTCGCTCGGAGTCGAGCAGCTGGTGCGCTTCCTGCCTCCGGTCCCCCAGTCGACCCTGGCGAGCTATCTCAGCCTGGCCGACGTCTGTGTCGTCCCCTCTTACACCGAATCGTTCGGCCTCGTCGCCCTCGAAGCAGCCGCGTGCGGGACACCCGTGGTAGCCGCCCGGGTTGGCGGCCTGCCCACCGTCGTCAAGGACGGGCTGACCGGTTTTACGCTCGTCTCCCACGACCCTGCCCAATATGCCGAGCGGATCGGCCGGCTGCTGGCGGACGACGAGCTTCGCCGCTGCTTCAGCCGCCGGAGCCGTCTGGTCGCGACCCAATTCACCTGGCAGGAAACCGTCGACCGGCTGGTGGCTGAATACGCGGCAGACAGCCGACCGGAACTCCGCCCGGCCGTCGCCGGCTGAGTCGAAACGGCCCCATCGCCCACTTGACTTCTCGCACTGGGTTTGATTGAATAGCCAGTGAGTTTTGATTGACCGATCAAACTAGGAGGGGCGCTTAGTGGCGGATCAGACCAAGGAGCGGATCGTCGAGGCGGCGTCGCGCACCCTGGTGCGACGTGGCTATCACGAGACCTCGATGAAGGACATTGCGTCGGAAGCGGGGGTGGCGCCCGGACTGGCGCATTACTACTTCGAAAGCAAGGAGGACCTGCTGGTGGCGGCCATCGAGCACGCCTGCCGGCCATCGATGGAGGCCTACGAATCCGCGGGGATGAGCCTGAGCGGCCCGCTGCCCGAGGACGCCGATCCGATCACGTTCGCTCGGATGGGCTTCGAGCTCGCCAAGCAGGAACTGAAGGCCGACCCGGGCATCTTTCTGCTCACCTTCGACATGTTTGGCGTCGGGCTGCACAATCCCAAGATTGCCGCCGCCGTCCGCGCGTTCATCGACGAGCGGCGGGCCTTCGTCGGCCGCATCACGCAGGGAGTGATCGCAGGGATGGCCGAGCCGCCCATCGCCTCGGCCGGGGCGATTGCCGCGGCGATCTGGGCGAGCCTGCATGGCATCGCTCTGCAGAAGGTGATGGACCCGGAGTTTGACGCCGATGCGGCGATCGACGCATTGAGTGAGATGGCGATTTCGTTCGCGACTCGGCCTGCAACCCGGCCCGGAAGGGAGGGGTAACCATGTTCGCCTGGTGGGGTCACATCGTCTATCGATTTCGCTGGAGCGTCCTTCTGCTGTCAGCGGTGATGCTGGCCGGGTCGATCGTGGCCCTGGGTCATGGTGGCGCCTTCAAGAACAATGGCGGTACCAACACCGAGTCCGGCCGAGCACTGACGCTGATGCAGAACGAGCTGCCGCAAAGCGGCGCCGGCTCGTCCTTCGACCTGGTGTTCGGCAGCGCCTCCATGTCCGTGATGGATCCCGCTTTCAAGCAAGCCATGCTCCAGGCCCTTCAACCGCTGGCTTCGGACTCGCGGGTCAAGACCATCGAGACGCCGTTCGATGGCCAGGCGGCGAAGGCGCAGGCACTGGTCTCGACCGACGCGCACCACGCCATGGCCCTGGTGTCGTTGAAAGACGACTACGCCTCGGCGCGCATGTACTACCCGGAGCTGCGCAGCAAGGTCACCTCCGACCATCTCCAGATCTATGGCACCGGCAACGTGGCCATCGGACATGACTTCGACAAGTACCTGGAGGCCGACCTGCATCGTGCCGAATTCGTCTCGCTGATCATCATCATCCCCTTGCTCTTGCTGGTGTTCGCGACCGTGATCGCGATGCTGCTGCCGCTGGGCGTCGGTGGGCTGGCCGTGGTGGGCGGGCTGGCGATGGTGGGGCTGCTGGCGCGCCTTACCGACGTCTCCACTTACGCGACGAACATCGTCACCCTGATCGGCCTGGGCGTCGCCATCGACTACTCGCTCTTCATCGTCAACCGCTACCGCGAAGAGCTGCGCGGCGGGCGGACCGTTGAGGCGGCACTGGTCACCGCGATGCGGACCTCTGGCCGGGCGCTGACCTTCTCCGGGATCACGGTCGCCATCGGGCTCAGCGCCATGCTGCTGTTCCAGGGGTCGTTCCTGGCATCGATGGGCGCGGCCGGGGCGATCGTGGTGGCGATCGCCGTGCTCTACGCCCTGACCTTCCTGGCCTCGCTGCTCGCAATCCTGGGCCATCGGGTCAACTGGCTGCGGCTGCCGCTGCCCCAGCGCACCGACGGCCGTGGGTTCTGGCACGGCCTGGCGACCCGCGTGATGCGCCGGCCCATCCTGGTTCTGGTGCCGGTGCTCGCCATCCTGGGGCTGCTCGCGTCGCCCTTTTTCGGAATTCGGATCGCCAACGGCGACGTCGGCATGCTGCCGCCCAATGCCGAGTCGCGTCTCGGCTACGACCAGCTGCAGAAATTCCCGGGCCAGGGCCAGACCTACTTCAACGTCGTCGTCAACTATGCCGACGGTCAGCCGTTGACCTCGGCCCGTGTTGGCGACCTCTACGACCTGGCCCAGCGGATCAAGCAGGTTCCCGGGGTCGAGAGCGTGGAGAGCGCCTTCACTCTCGATCCCTCACTGAGCCGGTCGCAGGTCCAGGCACTGCTCACCGAACCAATCTCGGCGCAGCCGGCCCGCGTGCAAAACGCCGTGCACCAGACCACCGGCCTGCATATCGCCGCGCTGTCGGTGGTTACCAAGGAGCCGCAGGAGAGCGATGGCGCGCGTGCCATCGTCAGCTCGCTGCGCAGTCTGACGCCGCCCAGCGGCAGCTCGATGCTGGTCGCCGCGTATTCGATCGACTTCACCGACTTCATCCTCCAGCACATTCCGCTCGCCGTTGTCTACGTGATGGTGGTGACCTACCTGGTGCTGTTCTTCCTGACCGGTTCGGTGGTGCTGCCGCTGAAGGCGGTGGTCATGAACGTGATGTCGATCGGGGCTTCTTTCGGCGCGCTGGTGTGGGTCTTCCAGCAGGGCCACCTGAGCTCGCTGCTGAACTTCACGGCGGCGCCGCTCGATCCGTCCGTCCCCGTGTTGCTCTTCTGCATCGTCTTCGGGATGTCGATGGACTACGAGGTGCTCCTGATCAGCCGCATCCAGGAGGAATACCGGCGTACCAACGACACCACCCGGGCGGTCGCGGACGGCCTGGAGCGTAGCGGCAGGTTGATCACCGGCGCGGCGGCCATCATGATCGCGGTCTTCCTGGCATTCGGCCTGGCCGATGTGGTGCTGATCAAGTCCATCGGTCTCGGCCTGGCGATCGCGGTCGCTATCGACGCCACGCTGGTCCGGGCGCTGATCGTTCCGGCGGTAATGCGCTTGCTGGGGCGCGCCAACTGGTGGGCGCCCAGGCCGTTGGCCCGTTTGCATCGGCGGATTTCGTTGCAGGAGCCCGTCGCCGCCTAGCCTCTAACGGCGTCACGACTTCGTCGCGAGGCCGGTCGAATGGTCGGCCAGGGGCGCGCGATATATTCGTGTGCTCCCGGCCCGTGCCCATCATCCTCGCCCGGAACCGGCTGGTGGTCATCGGCCGGAGACACGGGTTCGGATCGATCGCGGCGGCTGGCTACTGTTCTGGGCCCTCGGACTGTCGGGACTCGGCGCCGGCCCCTTCATGGCCTTCGGCTCCATCTACCAGCGGCAGTTGGGAGCCAGCGCCTTTGAGATCGGAATTCTGGCCGCCATCGGCATGCTCATCGCCACGGTCGTCATGCTGCCCGGCACGCGGCTGGCCGAGCGGCACGACCTGCGCAAGACCATCGTCGTCGGCTGGGCGCTCGCGGTGCCGGCGCCCCTGTTCTTCGCGCTGGCTCCGCACTGGGGCTGGACGGCGATCGGCATCGTCTTCATGCAGCTCTCGGTTATCAATACGCCGGCCATCAGTGTTTACCTGACGCTCGGCGTTCCGCGCGAGCACATCGCCATGGTGATGACGACCGTCCTCGCGGCATATTCGCTGGGGTCGATCGCGTCCAATGCGTTGACCGGCTGGCTGGCGGGTTTCGCCCCCCTCAGCGCGCTCTTCTGGATGTCCTTCGTGTGCTTCGCCCTGGCCACTATCTGTATCGCCTTTCTCCCGGCCAAGCAACAGTTCTCGCCTCAGCCGGTGGCTGTCCGCTATCGCGAGCTCATGCGATTTCCCGCCTACCGCGTGATGCTGGTGCTCTTCACCGTCGTGACCGCCGTCATCTTCATCCCCTGGGCCTTCACCCCACTCTATGCGCGGGAGGCCGCCCATGTCCCCAATGCCTGGATCGGTGGACTGATGAGCGTGCTCTACCTGGGTTCGGTGATCATCGGGCTGTGGCTGGGTCGCCTCCGGCGTAGCCGCGGCAGCGTCGCGATCGTGCTCTGCTTCGAAGCCGCTTACGTCGTGTCGGCCGTCCTGCTGCTGTCCTCAATGGCGCTGCCGATCCTGGGGCTGGCGTTCTTCCTGCGCGGCGCCTTCTGGTCGTTCCGGCAGGTGATGACGGCCGTAATCGGCGAGGTGCTCCCCGACCACGCCATGGCAAAGGGGTACGGCCTGTTCTCGCTCACCACCGGCGCGGCCGCGGTGGCGGCCTATCCAATCGGCGGCTGGATGTACGGCCGGCAGGCCGCGATGCCATTCTGGTCGTCCGCGCTACTCATGGCCAGCGCGATGGTCATCACCATCATGGTGCGCGCTTACTTCCACGCCAACTATCTGAAGCCGAAGCTTTCACTCCCCAGCGACGACGCCCTGCCGCAGGCCGCGTAGTCACAGAATTCGACTCAGCCGGTGGGCGTCCAGTTAGGCGCGGCGCCAGTGTATGGATAGTCGGCCTCCCACTGAGTCAGCTGCTGTGGACGCGACCCATCCCCATTCATGACGAAGATCTGGGGCAGCCTATCGACCTGACCAACGAAGCCGACGCGGCGATCGTAGGCCGGGATGCCGGGCGCAGACCCGTTTGGTGCATCCTTTCCACCGGTGACTTTGACCAGGCCGCCGGTCTCAGTTGCGGAAAAGATGTTGATCCGATAGAGCGCCGCTCCGGCGCCGGCGCCCGTCGCCGCAAACAGCGTGCTGTTGTCGTTGAGCCAGGCGGCGCCTGTGATGTCGAGCGATCCGACGCGCCGATAGCTCGCGGCGCCGCTCGCGCTCAGGTCGTAGACCCAGAGCTCCGGACCGCTGCTCGTGATGCGCCGGAAGGCGAGCTTCGTGCCGTTCGGCGACCAGCTGGGGTGGTCGGCCGGATCGTCAAGACCGACCGGACGATAACGCGTCCGAAGATCGACGTTGATGATCCAGAGATGGTCGACGCCCTGCGAATCGACCGTACTGTACGCCAACGACTTGCCGTCGGGACTCAGTGCCAGCGGCCCTGCCACGCGTCCGTCCGTTGGGTCCGTGAGGGCGACGTCGGCGAAGGTGATGGGCGAAAAGCGATGCGCGACGCCAGTCGAGAGATAGAGGATGGTCCCATCGGGGGACCAATACACCTCTGAACCGCTGATCCCGGGACGGATCGAGGTGCCGGTTGCCAGGTCGACCAGCTGAATGGGTCCGCTGTCGGCGTCGCGCGGCGCGTCCACGACCACCAGTCGCTTGCCGTCCGGCGACCAATCGAATGCCAGCAGGGCATCGGTGGCCAGGCTCTGGACGCTCAGGCTGTAGATCTGCTTAGGGGTCGAGCGTCCGAGGAACGTGTCGGCGTGCGGGTCGACCATGGCGACGGCGAACGCGGGGTGCCCGGGCTGCCCCATCAGGTAGCCGATCTTCCGCGAGAGCGATAACGATCCAGTCCGAAACCGCGTCTGAAGCCGTCCTTGCAAGGGGTTGCCGTGGACGTCGATCGGCCGGTCGATGGAGATCGTGTATGTCTGGTTAGGTTGGAGCAGCCTCGATGGCACGATCTCGAATTGCGAGGTGTCGGCACCGGGTTTGGTGCGCAGGAGGAATGGTGTATCCGGGCTGAGCTGGACGGCCGCCGGCATCGTGTCGGCCTGCATGGGCCGGCTGAACGTCAGGGTCAGGTTCCGTTCGGGTGCAACCGATGTGCTGCCGTCCGCCGGATCGACCGCGGTCAGCTTCGGCGGACCCTCGGTGGTGAAGTGCCAGACATGCTCCAGCGTGTTCTGCTGGCCGGTCGCATCCGCATAGCCGGCGTGCATGGAGACGATGACGAGCGTGCTGAAGGCAAAGTTGGCGTGCGGGTGCAGGAACATAAAGGTGTTGCCGGTCCAGGCATAGCGGCAGTTGCGCGTCTCGCTGCAACCGGCCGGCATGGGGGAGATGGCGAAGCGGCTTTCTACCGACTGGTGATTCATGGGCCGGTCGAAGGTGATGCTGATCGACTGATTGGTGGGAATATCCGTGACCTCGCGACCGGGGGAGATGCTGACGATCCGCGGCGGATTCAGGGCGCAGCCCGCGACCAGGGGGGCGAGCATCATCACCAAGAGCACCAGGCCACGCCGCATCGGCTGAGTCTAGAGAAGGTAGATTAGATAAGTAGAAGTACGGGTCGTGTCACCCGCTCATCAAGCAACAGGCCGTCAGGCCAGCCACGTTCGCATCAGGAACAGGCCGTCAGGCCAGCCAAGTTCGCATCAGGAACAGGCCGTCAGGCCTTAGCGTTGCTCTTCGACGAGCTGGCGCATCTCGTTCGCCAGGTTCGTGAGGCGCGCCGGGTCGACGAACATGATGGAGGTTTGCGAAATGCGGTCGATGGTGCGGTCGAGCGCATCGAGGTTGTGCTCGGTCGACGCGAGCATCTCTTTGACCTTCTTCGAGCGGTTTTGCAGCGCATTGTCCGCCATCTGGTTCAGCTGGCTCATCAGTGAGTTCCAGTCGATGTCAGGCTCGGCGCCGACTGGCGGCGGCGGTGGGGGCGCCGGCTGGTAAGCGGGGGGCCGGGGCGCGGCCGCCGCCGGAGCCGAGGTCGGCATGGGGCCGGGAGCCGCGCTCGTCGGGCGATAGACGGTCGCCGGTACCGATGGCGTGGTGGCCAGCATCTCTTCGAGGCTGACCGATGCCGGCTCTTCCAGATCGGCGACGGCCTTGACCTCGATCCTGGTCTTGGAATCGGCGCACAGGCGCGTGACCAGCTCGGGATCCGGCACCAGCAGCGGCTGCCCACGGGTGAAGGCGCCCAGCAGCTGGCCGTCGCGCAAGAGCACGATGCCCATCTCGTCCGGGGCACGGACCAGCAGGCTGCCGTGGATCTTCTCCTCCTGAAGATACTGCAGCAGTGCCCGCACGTCGACAAAGCGCGCCATCAGTCCCTGCAGGATGGTGGGAGCGGTCAGCAGCTGGTAGATGGCGGTGACCACCTCCGGCGAGAGCTCGATCACGTCCATGCTGCCCTCGCCGCGATCGACGTCGTTCTTGAAAAGTGAGAACGCCGTGCGCCCGGTGGAGACCACGGCGCCGCCATCGTAGAAGCTCTCGATCAGGCTGCCCTGATAAAAGAGGATCATGCCTCGCGAGGCCTGGCCGGTCAGTCGGAGATATCCGGTCAGCCGGTCGGCGCTCAGCGAGCGCAGCAGTTTGGGGAAATCGACGAACGCCGTCTTGAGCGACTCGTAAACCAGCTTGCCCACCGGCAAGGGATAGAGCTCGGTGGCGGGCGGCCCTTCCTGCGCGGGGGCCTGCGGGGCGGCCACCGGCTGCGCGCTCACCACGGTGCGCTCGCTGACCGGCGGGGCCTTGGGGGCTGCCGCTGGCGGCGGAGCTGGTGCTGGCGCGGGAGCCGAACGAACCGCGACGGGTCCGTTATCCGCGCCGGGAACACCCCGGCGCTTGGCCTCGGCCAGGATGTCGGCCGTCGGCGCGGTGATGGTTTCCTCGGTAGGAAGCTTCGACTTGGGATCGAAGGTGTAGTCGCCCTGCCGCCAGGAGAGTGGCGCGAAGACGGCCTCCTCACCCTGCGAGCCGTTGCCGTACGCATGAAAGAGATGGCCGAATAGGAAAAAGAGGGAAAACGCCTCGCCGCCATTGCGAACCTGGAGTGTTCCGGTGGCGCGCTGGGCTTGCATCGACTGCAAAAGGGATAGCAGCGGCGTGTGATCGAGTGACCCTTTGTAGTCGAGAATCCTGGGCGCCTGCTCGATGGAGCTCAACGTCCGCCTCCCACCGCCCTGAGATTTCCAGCCAATGCTAGCACAGGCTCAATACAATACCCCGTTTGTCAAGTATCTGAGGGTGGTCGGTGTCTGAGCGTGGCCGCCTCAAGTTCGAAGCCCCGCTAAGCTGTGACACGCATGCCCGAACTGACCACCTGCGAGGACGCCTCCACCTGGGATGCGTTCGTATCGCAGTCGCGAGACGCCTCCGTCCTGCAGGCGTGGGCGTGGGGAAGCTTGAAATCTCGCTACGGATGGCGCGCAACCCGCTATTTCTGGGGCGACCAGGCCCAGGCCATGGCGGCCATCGCGGTGCTGCGCCGCGGGCTTCCCGGCGGATTCCAGCTCTATTATGCCCCGCGTGGTCCCATCCTCAATGGCAACCTCGCCCAGTGGCCCCAGTTCTGGCAGGCGCTTCGGGAGCGGCTCGCTTCCGAGGGCGGCACCGTCCTCAAAGCGGATCCCGAATGGACAACGGACGCGGAACGGGGCGCGCTGCGGAGCACTGGAGGATTGCCCAGCCGCCATCCCATCCAGCACCAGGCCACCATGGTGGTCGACATCAGCGGCGGCGACGATGCGCTGATGCGCCTCAAGGAGTCGACACGGCGCAATATCCGGACCGGTGAGCGACAGGGAATTACCGTCGAAGCCTCAGACGCGTCGGCGGCGATGGACACCTTCTACGGATTGCTGGTCGAGACCGCTGCCCGCGAGCACTTCACCATCCGCGCGCTCAGCTACTACCAGGACCTGCTGGCCTTGTTCCGCGAGCGAGGCCAGGTCAAGGTCTATATCGCCCGTCAGGATGACCGCGTTCTGGCCGGGGCGGTGATGCTGTTCTTCGGCTCCCGGCTCGTCTACCTCTACGGCGGGACGCGCACCGACGCAAAGGATTTGAAGCCTGGCTACCTGCTCCACTGGCGGGCGATTCAGGATGCGCAGCAGCGGGGATGCCGCACCTATGACATGTGGGGGGTGCCGCTCGATCCACAGCCCGGCCAGCGGGGCTACGGCTACTACGTGTTCAAGTCTCGCTTCAACGGTCGCCTGGTCAAGTTCATCGGCCTCTACGACCTGCCCGTGAACCGGGCCGCGACCCTGACCATCCGTCTGGCCGAACGCTTCGCGCGCGCCGGACAACCCGAATTTGTCTGACGCCACCGCGACGGTCACACCCGGGCATGCGCTGGGAGCCGAGGCCTGGGACCAGCTGCTGCTCGAACAGCCGGAGGGCAATCTGCTCCAGAGCTGGCCCTGGGGCGAGCTCCAGTCGCGGTTCGGCTGGACGATCGAGCGCTTACTCGTCCAGGACGGCCGCCACGGCCTCTGTTCGCTGCAGCGCAGCGCGACATTGTTTCCCGGGGGCGCCGTCTACTATGTCCCGCGCGGCCCGGCCGTCGTCGAACCGGCACGGATCCAGTTACTCGACGCCCTGGAGCGGCGGGCCCGAGCCGGCGGGGGCGTGGTGCTTCGCGTCGAGCCGAATGATCGAGTCGGCGACCAGTGGCCGGCGTTTTTTGAAGGCCGGGGGTTTGTCCAGGGCGACCCGATCCAGCCGCAGGCGACGCAGCTGCTCGACATCGACCGCGAGCCGGAGGCGCTGAAAGCGAGCTTCAAGCCCAAGACCCGCTACAACCTCAACCTCGCCGAACGAAAGGGCGTGACCGTCAAGGGCAGTCGTGACGTCGCGACCTTCGCCAGGCTCGCCGCAGATACCGCGAAACGGCAAGGCATCCACCTGCCTGGCGCCGCCTATTACCAGGCAGCGCTGGAACTCTTCGGGCCGAAGGACGCCGTTCGTCTCTACCTCGCGCAGCACGAGGGGGACGTGCTGGGCGGGATCATGGTGTTCCGCTTCGGGCGCACGGCTACGTACCTGTTCGGCGGCTCAACGGATCGCAAGCGCGAGCTGATGCCGAACTACCTGCTCCACTGGCAGGCGATGCTCGACTTCCGCGGCCTCGGCTGTGATACCTATGACTGGTGGGGGATTCCGGAGGAGCCCGCGCCCGACCATCCCTGGTTCGGGCTCTATCGGTTCAAGACCGGCTTCGGCGGCGAGACGGTGCGCTACATCGGCCTCTACGAGCGCGTGCTGCGGAAAACGCCCTTCGCCGTGGAGCGGCGGCTGCAGCGATTGAAGGCGCGCATACGCGGCCCTATACTGCGGTGACATGGCGAGGGAGCGAACGCTCTCCGAGCAGGCCTTTGAGCAGTTCCCCCAGGCGCTGATCGTCGTCGATCGTCAGGCGACGGTGCAGTCATTGAATCCGGCGGCCGAGCGCTTGACCGGGTGGTCGCGGGGTGATGCGGTCGGCCGGCCGGCGGCCGACATTCTCGAAGTACGCACCGAGACTGGCGTCAATTTGTGCGCGCCGAACGGCGCCTTGCGGCGCGCGCTTCGTTTGGGAACGGGGATCAACACGCATTTCGCCTACCTCTTTCGATTGCGGACCAGCGACGATCCGGTCCGGATTTCCTATTCCGTGTCGCCGTTGCGGCTCAAGGGCCGGATGCCGGACGGGGCGGTCATCGTGATCCACGACGTCACCCCTGAGCTGGAGACCATCGAGGCTCGCGACGCGTTGATGCTGGCGGCGTCCCACGAGCTCAAGACGCCGCTGACGACGTTGAAGGGACTCAGCGAGCTCTTGCTCGACTTTGATCTGAACGAAGCCCAGCGTCGCGAGCTCCTACAGGACCTGCACGGTCAGGCCGACCGGATGGAGCGGCTGATCGGCGACATCCTGGCGGTGAGCCGCATCGATTCTGGTCGCGTATCGGTCGATTTCCAGCCGGTGGACGTGGCCACGGTCGTGCAACGGGTATGCGATGAGATCCGTCCGATGTTGAATGGGCGGACGTTCAAATGCCGGACGTCGGAAGACCTGCCGCCGGTCATGGGTGAGGCCCGGAAGCTGCACCAGATCTTGGTGAATCTTTTAACGAATGCCATAAAATATTCCGAGCCCGGCACAAACATCACGCTGACCGCGCGCAGCGATCAGTCGGCAGTGCGCTTCGAGGTCGCAGACCAGGGGGTCGGAATCCGCAAGGAACATATGCCTCGCCTGTTTGAGAAGTTCTATCGTGCCGACGACCCAGCCGTGCGGCGCACCTCGGGAACCGGGCTCGGCCTGTACATCGTGCGCAGCCTGGTCACCATGCTCGGCGGCCAGGTCCACGTGCGCAGCCGCCATGGCAAGGGTTCGGTGTTCGTGGTGATGCTGCCGCGCGGGGAAGCGGCCGCACGGGTGCGGCCCTTGGCCGCCGTCGCCGCCCGGTAACCGCGGATGCCGCCGCCAAAGAAGATCCTGATCGTCGACGAC
>CAZRMD010000053.1:0-15324 GCA_964601135.1 uncultured Actinomycetes bacterium
GCGCACGACCAGCTCCAGGCCCAGCTCGCCGCCGACCGCGCCGCCAATCGCGTCGCCACCGCCGCTCAGCAGCTGGGCATGTCGCACCCCGGTCGCTGGCAGTACGTGAGAGGCGTCGACTCACCGATCGCGCTCGGGCCAATCCCATCGAAGGCGGGTCATCCGGCCGCTTGGGATCGCGTGCTTGCGGTCCTGGATACGGTGACCGGCCGGCCGCTCACCGCCAAAACGGGCGCGTCCCGCTAACGCGCTCACAGTTACACGGGGACTTGATCGGGCGAATGCGCCGTCCAGCGGCTCGCGGCGCACTCGCGCGAAATTCCATCGCGCTCGTGTGCTCGCACGAGCCGCGTACGACGCTCGCCCTAATTCGCGCTAAAGCGCGGCTCGCCCTGCGGGCTCGCTCGTGAACGCCAAAGGCGTTCACGGGCTAGAGCCGCGCGGACGCATCCTTACATTGATGGCGCTGATGCTCGGCGCCTACCTGGTGCTGCTAGGGCGGCTGACCTACTGGCAGGTGTGGCGCCATGCGGACATGTCCCGCCTGGCTGCCGCCTATCACGACGACACCATCACCTTGCCGGCGGTGCGCGGCGACATCCTCGACCGCAACGGCGCGCTGCTCGTCACGAACACACCCGTGTTTTCGATCTTCGCCTCGCCCGATCTCATCTCTGCAGCCGATCGGGAGAAGATTGCGACCCAGCTTGCTCCCTTGCTGCAATTGCCGCCTGACGACATCCAGGCGAAGCTCGCGACGACGCGAAAGTTTGTCTACCTTGCCCGCCGCATGCCTGCCGCGGTGGCGCAGCAGCTCGACAAGCTGCGCCTGCCGGGCATCGGAAAGATCGCCGAGACCCAGCGCTCCTATGTCGACGGCGGGGTTCCAGGTACCACGCTCGCGGCCAACTTGCTCGGATTTGCCAACAACGAGGGGGTTGGAAACTACGGCATCGAGGGGTACTACGACAAAACCCTCCATGGCCAGGATGGCTTCGAGAATACGGTGCGCGACCTGGCGAACCAGCCAATCGTCCTGAGCGACCGCCAGCGACGCAATCCGGTGAACGGCATGACCCTCCAGCTCTCCCTCGACAGCACGATCCAGGTCGTGGCGGAGCGGGCGCTGGCGGACGGCGTGCAGAAATACCAGGCGGAGAGTGGGTCGCTGATCATCATGGAGCCGAGCACCGGCCGAATCATCGCCTGGGCCGATGTGCCGAGCTACAACGCAAACGACTTCGCCACCACGCCGACTGATCAGTTCCGCGATCCCATCGTCTCCGACCTCTACGAACCAGGCTCGGTGATGAAGGTCGTCACGCTTTCCGGCGCCCTCGATACCCACGCCATCACGCCCGACTACCGCTTCAACGAAACGGGGACCGCCGTGGTGGGCGGGTTCGCCATCCACAACTGGGACGGCCGGGCGCACGGCATGGTCACCATGACGCAGGTGCTCGAAAACTCGCTCAACGTCGGCGCCATCAAGGCGGAGCAGCTGGAGGGGCCGGCGAATTTCTATCAATACCTGCAACGGTTCGGCATTGGCGGAGTGACCGGCATCGACGTCGCAGGCGAAACGTCAGCGCCGCTCGCCGACCTCTCGAAGTGGAAGCCCTCGCAGCTGGCGACCGCCTCGTTCGGCCAGGGCGTCGACGCGACCGCCATCGAGATGCTGGCGGCGGTCGACGTCGTCGCCACCGGCGGGAATCTCGTCTGGCCGCATGTCGTCGACTCGATGATCGACAGCAACGGCGTGCGTCACCCGGTTCAACCGCGCGTTGTTCGTCAGGTGATCAGCCCCAAGACGGCCCAGCAGATGCAGCAGATGATGGTGAGCGTCGTGGAGCATGGCTCCGGATTCGCCGCCAAAATCGATGGCTTCAAGAATCGAATTGCCGGAAAGACCGGAACCGCCAGCATTCCGGAAAACGGCGGCTACGCCAAGGACCAGACGATCGGCTCCTTCGTCGGCTTCCTGCCGGTTGACCATCCCCAGTTCATCATGCTGGTGATCACGCGCAAGCCGAAGATCCTCTTCGAGGGCGCCTATGTCGCGGCGCCAATCTGGAAATCGGTGGCCAGCGCCCTGATCACGCAGTGGCAGATCGCGCCGTGACGAAAATAGTGAGGCAGTGGGAATGTCCCTGAGGGAGATCATCGAGGCGACCCATGGTCGCCTGGTGGCCGGCCCTTCACAGACCGCGTTCACGCAGCTCTTCACCGACTCCCGCGAGGTGAAGCCGTCCGGGCTATTTGTTGCGCTGCGCGGCGAGCAGCAGGACGGCCATGCCTTTATTCCGCAGGCGGTCGAGCGGGGCGCCGCCGGCATCCTGTGCGAGCGGATCCCGGCAGGCGTCGAGGGCCCGGCCGTGATCCAGGTGCCCGACACGCGTCAGGCGCTGCTCGACATCGCCGCTGAGCGGCTTCGCCGGCAAGCGGTCCCGGTGGTAGCGATCACGGGCAGCGCCGGAAAGACGACCACCAAAGAATTGATCGCGCATGTCCTGGGCCGCCGGCTTCGCGTACACAAGAGCGCCGGCAATCTGAACACCTATACGGGAATCCCGATGACGGTCTTCGAGATGGACCCGGGTGATCGCGTGCTGGTTGTCGAATACGCGATGTCCCGCGCGGGCGAGATCCGCGAGCTGACCCGGGCTGCGCCGCCAACCATCGGCGTGGTGCTCAACGTCGGACTGGCCCACGTCGGCTTCCTTGGCTCGATCGACGCGGTGGCGGCGGCAAAGCGCGAGCTGGTCGAAGGGCTTGCACCCGGCGGTCTCGCCGTGCTGAATGCGGACGATCCTCGGGTACGGGCCATGTCGGCCGTTGCCCGCCGGGTGACGTTCTACGGGATGGCCAGCGACGCCAGCGTCCGAGCCGAGAAAATCCGGTTGCACGGGCTCGACGGCAGCACCTTCACCCTGCACACGCCACGCGGCACGGCGGAGGTCTATCTGCGCCTGCCCGGCCAGCACAGTGTCGAGAATGCATTGGCCACGGCCAGCGTCGCCCTGGAATTCGACTTTGACGCCGCCGCCATCGCTTCGGCGCTGCACGGTTTCGTCCCGCCGTCTCGGCGGATGAATATCCTGACCGGGCGCAAGGGCGCGACGGTCATCGACGATTCGTACAACGCCAGCCCCGGATCGATGCGCGCGGCCCTCGAGGTGCTCCAGCTTGCGCCCCATGGCTCGCTCAAGGTTGCCGTGCTGGGCGACATGCTCGAGCTGGGCGACCATGCCACGCGGGCACACGAAGAGATCGGATCGCTGGCCGGTAAAACGGCCGACGTATTGATCGCCGTCGGCGAGTTCGCGCCCCAGATGGTGGAGTCGGCACGCCGGGCCGGATTGGCGCGCGACCGGGCGTTCGTGGTCGAGAGTCCCGAGCAAGCCGTCGCGGCCCTGACCCCGCTGCTCAACTCCCAGACCCGCGTTCTCGTCAAGGGCTCGCGCGGCATGCGCCTCGAGCGGGTGGTGGAGCAAATCCGGGAACCCGCATGAGCGCCATCATCGCCTTCGCCGCTGCCCTGCTGATCAGCACGCTGGTCTATCCGGCGGCCATCGGGCAGCTGGCGCGCGCGCGGATGGGCCAGCAAATTCGCGAGGAGGGCCCGGCAGCGCATCACAGCAAAGCGGGCACACCGACCGCTGGAGGGCTGGTGTTTCTGGTGGTCGCGGTCGTCCTCTATGTCGTGCTCGACCGCTCGAAAGCCGGCGCCTTCGTCCTGTTCGCCCTGCTGCTAGGCGGGGCGCTTGGCTTTATCGACGACTACGCCGCCATCCGCGGCCGCCGCAATCTCGGCCTGAAGGCGCGCCACAAGATCGTCGTTCAGCTCGTGATTGGCGCGGTGCTCGGCGTCGTCGCGTTGCGCTGGGCGCTCACGAGTCAACTCGTGCCGTTTGACGGACGGCATGCGCTGGGCGGGTGGATGATCCCGGTCGGCGCCCTGGCGGTCGCAGCCGGATCCAACGCCTTCAACCTCACCGACGGCGCCGATGGGCTGGCCGCCGGCGCCGGTGCCGTCAGCTTCGGCGGCCTGGTCGCGATCGCGTTCCTCGAGCACATGCCGGGCGTGGGGCTGATGCCAGCCATCCTGGCCGGGGTGCTGATCGGCTTCCTCTTCTACAACCTCTTTCCCGCACGCGTGTTCATGGGCGATACGGGGAGCCTGGCGCTCGGCACCGCGATGGTGGCGGCGGCGATCGCCACGGGTTTTCTCTGGTACCTGCCGCTGCTGGCGCTGGTGTTCGTCGTCGAGACGGTGTCCGTGATCGCGCAGGTGGCCAGCTTCAAGCTGACCGGCAGGCGCATCATCCGGATGTCGCCGCTGCACAATCACTTCATCGTCGGCGGCTGGAGAGAGACGCCGCTCGCGCTTTGGTTCTGGGCGGGCTCTGCGGTCGCCGCACTGCTGGCACTGGTGCTGGCGAGGCCCAGCCTCGCGTGAGCGATACCGGCGGCCGGCACGCCCTGATCCTCGGTTATGGCCGGAGCGGCCGAGCCGCGGCCGCCTACATCAGCCGGAAGGGCGGCGCCGTTCGGGTCGTGGACCGCGCCGACACTGCCGAGCTGCGCGCCGACCTGGAACGGGCGGGAATCCCGGCGCGACTCGGTGGCTATGGCGCCGAGGATTTGAACGGAACCGACCTCCTCGTCGTCAGCCCCGGTGTCGCGTGGGACGAGCCGCTGGTCGAGACCGCTCGCCGTCGCGGAATCGAAGTCACCAGCGAAATCGATCTCTTCTTTCGTCACTGCCCCGCCCGGATTGCCGGCATCACCGGGACCAACGGCAAAACGACGACGACGGCGCTCGCCACGGAGGTGCTGCGCGCCGGCGGTCTCAAGGTCATGCGCGGCGGCAACATCGGTGAGCCGGTGCTCGATCGAGTCGATCAATTGCGGCCGGACGACTGGGTCGTCCTAGAGCTCAGCAGCTTCCAGCTGGAATCGATCGCGAATCCTCGACTACGAATCGGCGTCGTCCTCAATGTCACGCCCGATCACCTGGATCGCCACAAAACCTTCGAGCGATACGTCGACATCAAGGCCAGGGTGGTCGCCTTCATGCAGCCGGACGATTCCGCCGTGCTCAATCTCGACGATCCGCCCACCGCCGGCATGCGAGCGAAGACCCGAGGACAGGTGCTCGGCTTCGGCGTGCACGCGCCGGTCGACCACGGCGTCACGGTGCGCGACGACTGGATCACCATTGCCGGCGCTGGCCACGAAACGCGGGTGATGCCGGTCAACCATGTGCCGCTGCCGGGCGAGCACAACTTGAGCAACGTGATGGCAGCGATCGGTGCCGGCCATGCCGCCGGCGTTGAACCCGAGAGCCTGGCCGATGCAGTCCGCCACTTCAAGGCCGTTGAGCACCGACTCGAGCTGGTTGGAAGCTTCGGCGGCGTCCGCTGGTACAACGACTCGAAAGCCACCAACCCCGACTCGACCTACAAAGCCCTGGCAGCGTTCGCCGAGCCGATCGTCCTGATCGCCGGCGGGCGGAACAAGGGGATCGACATCGAGCCGCTGGCCCAGGCGATCGCCAGGCGAGCGTCCGCGCTGGTCACGATGGGGGAGACGGGGGAGGAGCTGGCCCGCCGGACGCGGGCGGCCGGGCTCGACCGCGTCGAGCAAGCCGCCGACTTGCACGAGGCGGTTCGAAAAGCGGCCGCGCTCGCGCAACCCGGTTCCGTCGTGCTGCTCTCGCCGGCCTTCACCAGCTTTGACATGTTCCGCGATTACGAGGACCGCGGCCGCCGCTTCAAATCGACGGTCCTCCAGGAGCTGCGCCCATGAGGGTCCTCGCCACCCTCGAGATGCCCGCCGCCCAGCGCAAGCTGGCCGCGAGCCTCGTGTGGCGGCGCGGTGATCGCGCCCTGCTGCTGGCGGTGGTGGCATTGACCGCCTTTGGACTGGTGATGGTGTTCTCGGCGTCCGAGGTGCAGGGGTGGCTGTGGTTTCACAACTCCGCTTACTACTTCGAGCGCCAGCTGATGTGGCTGGGGCTTGGCGTCGTGCTGCTCTGGGCCGGCGCCCACTTCGACTACCACCGGCTGCGGCCGCTGGCCTGGCCGCTTGGCCTGGTGGCGCTGGCCCTGCTGGGCCTGGTCCTGCTGCCGCATTTCGGGGTCGAGGTCAACGGCGCCCGTCGCTGGCTGCGACTGGGGCCCCTGCAGATGCAGCCCGCCGAGCTGGCCAAGGTGGCGGCCATTGTATTCATGGCGTTGTGGCTCGAACGCCACCGCGAACGGCTGAGTTCGCTGGAAGACGGCGTGGTGCCCTTCCTCGCGCTGCTTGGACTGATCACGCTACTCGTGATCCTGGAACGCGACCTCGGCACCACGCTCATCGTGGCCGGCATCCTCCTGGCGCAATTCCTGGTGGCAGGTGGCCGCAAGCGCCACGTCCTGCTGCTGGCGCTGATCATTGGGCTGTGCGTCTACGTCTTCATCCGCATGGAGCCCTACCGGCTGCATCGCATCGTCGCCTTCTTCGATCCGTGGGCCGATCCGCTCAACACCGGCTTTCAGGCGATTCAGTCGGTGGTGGCGCTCGGCTCGGGCGGCCTCTTTGGCGTCGGCCTTGGCCAGAGCATTCAGAAATACCAGTGGCTGCCCTTCGCCCACACCGACTTCATCTTTGCCATCGTTGGCGAAGAGACCGGGCTGATCGGCACCTCGGCCGTGCTCTGCCTCTTCGGGCTGTTTGCCTACCGGGGATACCGCGTGGCGCTGAAGGCGCCCGACGCCTTCGGCTCCTTGCTGGCTTGCGGCGTCACCACCTGGATCTCGCTGCAGGCGCTGATCAACGTCGCCGCCGTGACGGTGACCCTGCCAACCACCGGCGTCCCCTTGCCGTTCATCAGCTATGGTGGCTCCTCGCTGGCCATCACCCTGGCCGCCGTCGGCATACTGATCAACGTTTCGACGCAACACGCGAAGGTGGGATGGATTCGGCATGCGAGTATTGATCTCGGGCGGCGGCACGGGCGGACACTTGTTCCCGGCGATCGCCGTCGCGCAGGCGCTCTCGCGGAACGCGCCTGAGACCAACCTTCTATATGTCGGGCTGCGCGGGGGCATCGAGGAACGGATCGTTCCCCGCTACGGTCTTCCGTTCAAGACCATCGTTGCGCCAAAGCTGGACATGGAGCAACTCTGGCGAAACTGGTCGGTGCCGTTGGTTGCGCCGCGGGCGCTATGGCAGGGCCTGCGGATCGTCGGGGAGTTCCATCCGGACGTTGTCCTCGGCACTGGGGGGTATGTCAGCGCCCCAGTGATCATGGCCGCGGCGGTCCGCAGGATTCCGATCGTCCTGCAGGAACAAAACCTGCTTCCTGGCCGAACCACGCGCTGGCTCTCCCGGCTGGCCCGGGTCGTCGCCACCGGCTACGAAGAATCGGCTCGCTACCTGCATGCGCGCTGCGTCGTCACCGGCACACCCGTGCGCACCGAATTCACCATCCGGCGGGAAGCGTTCCCACCGCGGCCCAAGCGGTTGCTGATTCTCGGCGGCAGCCAGGGCGCCCATCGCATCAATCAGGCCGTGGCGAACGTGGTCCCTGCCCTGGTACGCCACCTCCAGTTGGTGGTCTGGCATCAAACCGGAGACCGCGACCTGCCGGCGATGGAGGCGGTGCGGGCGCAGTTGGGTCAGGCGGCTGAGGCCTACCGCCCGTTCGCTTTCGCTGAGGACCTCGCCGAACAGGTGACGGCCGCGGACCTTGTCCTGAGTCGGGCGGGCGCCAGTGCCATCAGCGAAGTGAGCGCGGTGGGGATCCCGATGCTCCTCGTGCCGGGGCCATTTGCTGGTGGTCATCAGCGCCTGAATGCCGAACCACTGGCGAGGGCCGGCGCCGCGGTGATCATTCCGGACGACAGCTCGCTCCAGCACGGGATCCTTCGACAACTCACCGACCTCGTCGAGGATCAGGCGCGATATCGCGGTATGGTGGACGCGATGCGAGCCCTGGGACGGCCTCATGCCGCGGACGACGTCGTCGGGTTGCTGCAACGGGTGGCGGCCGCCTGATGCGGATCCACTTCATCGGCATCTGCGGCTACGCCGTGTCGGGACTCGCGATGGTCGCCAAGCAGCTCGGCCACGAGGTGACGGGCTCCGATGAGGACGCCTACCCCCCGACGACGGATCTGCTGACGAAGGCCGGCATCAAATGGATCGACGGCCATGCTGCGGGCAACGTGACACGATGGGGCAAACCCGACCTCGTCGTACAGGGCAACCAGGTTCGCGAGGGAAACCCGGAGACCGCCGCAGCGCGACGTCTGGGGATTCGTCTGGTAAGCGAGGCCGAATACTGGGGCGAGCTGACGGCCGAGCGGTTTCGGATCGTGGTCGCCGGGTCGGCCGGGAAGACGACAACCGCAAGCCTGATCGCGTGGATTCTGCGCAGCGCCGGTCGCAATCCAGGTTTTCGCCTCGGGATGGCGGCGAGAGACCTGGGCTCTTCGGCCGCCTGGGGAAGCGGCCGGGAGTTCGTCTTCGAGGGCGACGAGTACACCTCGGCAGTCTTTGATCCGCGCCCGAAGTTTCTCTACTTCGCTCCGCAGCTGGCTGTGTTGACGAACGTCGACTGGGATCATCCCGATGTTTTTCGCGATCCGGCCGCGTACGAGGCGGTCTTCCGGCAATTCGTCGAGGACCTCGGCGCCGAAGACCGGCTGATCGCCAACTCGGATGACCCAACCGTCCGTCGACTGTTGTCGCGAACCCGCGCGCATGTCGAGACCTATGGTCTGCGCGGCGGCGCCGACTGGCAGGGGCGTGATGTGCAGATCGAGGGCGACGGGATGCGCTTCACCGCCTGGCATCAGGGAAAGGTGTTGGCGGTGGTGACGACGCGCATCCCCGGTGAGCACAACGCCAGCAATGCCATGGCCGCGCTCGCGGCCAGCATTCGCGTTGGTGTCCCTGTCTCGACGGTGGTCGAAGCGATTGGGCGGTTCCAGGGTGTCTCACGCCGGTTCGAGATCCGGGGGGAGGTCCGCGGGGTGACCCTGATCGACGACTACGCCCACCACCCGGCAAAGGTGCGCGCGACGCTGCAGGCCGCGCAGGAGCGTTTTCATCCCGGGCGCGTACTGGCGTGTTTCGTTCCGCATACCTACAGCCGGACGCTCAGCCTGATGGACGCTTATGCCGACGCCTTCGCCGGCTGCGAGCTGGTGGTGATCGGGCCGATCGAGCCGGCCCGCGAGCGTCACCTTGCGCATACCGTGACCTCGCAGGATCTCGCCAGCCATATCCGTGGTGTGGGCGAGGTGTTCACGGCGGACTCGGCACGATCGGCCGCCTACCGCCTGGCATCCGGGGCACGGCCGGGCGACGCCATCGTCTTCATGTCAGTGCGGGACTTCGATGGCGTCATCGGGAAGACGGCCGAGGTGCTGGAGCGCTCACCGGTTGCCTGAGGATTGGCTGGCGTTGGTTCCCGGGGTCCGGGAACACGAGCCGCTGGCCCCACACAGCTGGTACCGCATCGGCGGTCGCGCCCGATATTTCCTGGAGATCAGCGACGACGAGCGAGTTCCCGAACTGGTGGCGCGGCTCAACCGCGAAGGCTGCCCCTACGTTGTGATTGGCGCTGCCACCAATACGCTGTTCGCGGCCGATGAGCTCCCCGGGTTGACCATCAAGCTTTCCACCGCGTCGATCGCGATGTCGGGCGATCGCGTTACCGTTTCTGCCGGAACGCTCATGCCCAGGCTTGCCGCCGAGACGGCGAAGGCGGGACGGAGCGGGCTCGAATTTGGCGCGGGGGTGCCCGGCACAGTCGGAGGTTCGGTCTTCGGCAACGCGGGGGCCTTTGGCTCAGAGATCAAGCATTGCATGCTCAGCGCAGCGGTCATCGACGAAGCCGGTCGACACCATCAGCTATCGGTCGAGGAGTGTCGGTTTGCCTATCGCGATTCGATCTTCAAGAGCCGACACCAGGGGTGGGTCATTATCAGGGCCACGTTTGCCACGACGCCCGAGTCTCCGCAGGCCGTGCGTGCTCGATTACTCGAGGTGCAGAAACATCGCCGGGCGACGCAGCCGATCGAGGAGCGAAGTCTCGGAAGTACCTTCAAGAACCCGCCAGGTGATTCCGCCGGGCGCTTGATCGAGGCCGCCGGGCTCAAGGGTATGCGCATCGGCGGCGCCCAGGTCTCGCCGAAGCACGCGAATTTCATCGTGAATCTGGACGGGGCCAGCGCCGATGACGTGCTAGCCTTAGTGGCCGAGATGCGGAGGCGCGTCTTGGAGCGGTTCGGCATCGAGCTCGAACCGGAGATCCGCGTCATCGGCCGGGCAGCGGTCGAATGAAGAAGCTGCGGGTCGGAGTCCTCTTCGGAGGGCGGTCAACCGAACACGAAGTATCGATCCTCTCTGCCCAGTCGATCATCTCGGCGATGGATCCGGAACGTTTCGAAGCCGTGCCCCTCTACATCGATAAAGAAGGTCGCTGGCTGATCGGCGATTCTCTGAAGCGCCTGGTCAGCGAAGCAGCGGCTCGCAAGTATGTCTATCTGCCTCCCGATCCAACCCAGCACTCATTAGTCGCCGTGAACCATCAGACTCCCTCCACTGTTGCGGGAGGCGGCCTGCCTCCTCTCGATGTCGTCTTCCCGGTTTTTCATGGGCTGAACGGCGAGGACGGCACCATCCAGGGGGTGCTCGAACTCGCAAACATTCCGTACGTCGGCGCCGGCGTTCTCGGCTCGGCGCTCGGGCTGGACAAGGTCTATATGAAGCAGGCCTTCGCCGCCGCCGGCCTGCCAATCGTCGAATACGTCTCGACTACCCGCCGCCACTATGAGCAGGACCCCAACGCCTTTATCACCATGGTGGAGGAGCGGCTCGGCTATCCCTGTTTTTCGAAGTTTGCCAACTCCGGCTCGAGCGTCGGCACCAGCAAGGCGCACAATCGCGCGGAGCTGGTCGAGGGTCTTCGACTGGCCTCCAGCTTCGACCGCAAGCTGCTCGTCGAGCGCGCCATCGAGGCGCGTGAGCTCGAGGTCAGCGTACTCGGCAATGATGAACCGGAAGCATCGGTCGTCGGCGAAGTGGTCCCCGCGCACGAGTTCTATGACTACGAAGCCAAGTACCTCGATGAAGGTTCGAAACTGCTCATCCCGGCTCCGATCGACGACGCCGTTGCCGACCAGGTACGTGCCATGGCCGTCAAGGCATTTGTCGCGGTCGACGCCGCCGGAATGGCCCGCGTCGATTTCTTCATGGAGCGCTCGACCGGCAGAGTCGTGATCAACGAGCTCAACACCATTCCGGGGTTCACCCGAATCAGCATGTATCCGAAGCTCTGGGAGGCATCCGGTCTCCCGTATCCGAAGCTGATCGAGCGGCTGGTCGAACTGGCGATCGAGCGCTTCAACGACAAACAGCGCTCCCAGACGGCGATCGATAGCCGGCTGCTGAAGGCCGAGGGGGACGCGTGACGGTCGGAACCCTGGAAACGCGCCGGCGGGGGCCGGCGTCGGCGCCGGCAAGACCCGTGGCCGCGTCGCGCGGCTGGATCTGGGCATTGGTTCAGCTCGGTGTACTGGGCGTCGAGATATTCGCCGCGCTGTTTCTCCTCGCGCAGCCGGCCTTTCGCCCGCAGCACCTGGACGTGATGGGAATCCATCACGTGACGGCATCGCAGGTGACGGCGGCGCTCGATCTGGAGCAGGACCGCAACATCTTTTTCCTGAACCACACGGACCTCGAGCGTCGCCTCCAGGTCCTGCCCTGGGTGAAGTCCGCCTCGGTGGCGTTGGCCCTGCCCAATCGCGTTTCGGTGCAGGTCGTCGAGTGGACGCCGTCCGCGGTCCTGCAAGTGGGCGAATCCAGCTACTTCCTCAATGATCGCGGTGAGATCCTCGATCCGGCGACGGAGGCAGGCGCCTTGCCGGTCATCAACAGACCCGATTTTGCGGATGTGAAGAGCGGGAAGACGGCGGTGGCCAGCGAGTTGCTTCCCATGCTGCTTCAACTTCGGGCCGGTTTCGCTCCAGCATTCAAGGTGTCGCTGATGTCGTTCGAGATCGATGGGCGCGATGTGCTGAGCGCGAGGACCGACCGCGGCTGGACCGTCATCTTCGGCCAGATGGTGACCAGCGACGATCGCGCCAGCCTCGAGCCGAAGCTTGCGGCGCTCCGCGCGCTGAGCAGCAGAATCGACCTGACCTCGACGCAGATCGTGTACATCAACCTCGAGAATCCGGGGGCGCCGGCCGTGCAGATGCGGGGCCGAAAGTGAGACTGCCGGCAAGCGGCTCGCGCGAAGCGCTCTGGCTAGTTGGGGCGGCGCTGGTCTTCGGGATTATCGGCATCGTCCTGGGCCTGAACTCACCTGTCCAGATCCCCGTCGGGTACGCGCGCTACACGGCTGTGGCGATCCTGGCAGCGCTCGATTCGATCCTGGGAGCGGTGAAGGCCTGGCTCAACGGCAACTTCGAGAACAAGGTCTTTCTCTCAGGGTTGTTGGTCAACTCTCTCGTTGCCGGCGGCCTTACCTACCTGGGCGACAAGCTTGGCGTAGAACTTTATTTCGCGGCAATCGTGGCCTTCGGCGTCCGCATCTTCGACAACATCGCCGTCATCCGCCGCCACCTGCTCTAGCGTCTGCAGCCGTCACGTCCTGACCAGGGGGGCGCGCCAGGCGACCCTGCTAGAAGGTCGCCTAGCGTGCCTAGCGCAGCATCAACGAAGGGATTCGCCTACCAGTAGTACCAGCGACCGCCTCCGCTGCCCATTCGCAGCAGGAAGCCGAGCAGCCACAACACAACGGCCGCGATCAGGACGTACCAGAGCACGCTCCACAGGAAGCCGCCGCCGCCAAAGATGATCAGCAATGCGAGGAGCACCAATAGCGCAACCATGAGCTACACCTCCTATTTCAGTGATATCGATTTAGTCCGACAATATTATAACGGTTTTGTCGGAAGGGCGGGTGGTACGAGCTCCGTCGAGAGCTCGTAGCTTCCATGGGATCACAGCAAATCCATACCTTGCCAGGTGCAGCCCCAGCGGCGCACCACCGGGTCCTTGACGCCAACGGGTGGGCCGCCCGGGAAGACCGTGCGTGGCTCGGCGCCGCTGAATGCCGACGGATCCGCCGCATCGATGCGCGGAGTGCTACGCCGTGTGCTCAGCGTACGGCCTGAAAGGTGAGGCTGTGGATAACTCGCTCCGGATTGTGTTGTCAACCAGGCGGGACCACACTATAATGTGCCGAGCCAGCCGTTTTGCCTAACGTTCCAGGAAAGGTGTTTGCCTCGATCTAAATACGTCACAGCACTCGACATAGGCACAACGAAAATCTGCTGCGTCGTCGGCGAGCCGACGGAGCGCGGCCTCAACATCGTCGGCATCGGCGAAGCCCCATCGGAAGGACTGCGTCGCGGCGTGGTCGTCAACATGGAAAAGACCGTCCGCGGGATCGCCCGCGCGGTCGACGCCGCCCAGCGGATGTGCGGCCACAAGCTCGAATCCGCCTTCGTCGGTATGGCCGGCACGCACGTCCTCAGTCAGAACAGCCGCGGCGTGATCGCCGTCGCGCGCCCCAATCGAGAGATCGCCTATGACGATGTCAGCCGGGTGATCGATGCCGCGCGAGCCGTATCGGTTCCCAACGATCGGGAGATCATCCACGTCGTTCCTCGTGGCTTCATCGTCGATGGCCAGGAAGGCGTGCGCGACGCCGTCGGGATGTCCGGCGCGCGGCTCGAAGTGGAGACGCACATCATCACCGGCTCCTTGACCGCGGTGCAGAACGTCGTCAAGTGCGTGCACCAGGCGGGGATGAGCGTCGAAGATCTCGTCGTCCAGGTGCTCGCCTCGGCCGAGGCGGTGTTGAACGACAACGAGCTGGATCTCGGCGTCGCGCTCGTCGATGTTGGCGGCGGCACGACCGACCTGGCGCTCTTCAGCGACGGCAGCGTCGTCCATACCGCCGTGCTGCCCGTGGGCGCGACCCACGTCACGAATGACGTGGCCATTGGACTGCGCACCACGTTGAGCGAGGCGGAGATGTTGAAAGTGAATTATGGCCACGCCATCCCGGCGGCCATTCCGCGCGAAGAGATGGTCGAGCTGCATCAGATCGGCCAGGATCGCGCGCAAGTGGTGCCGCGCCGCCACCTGGCCGAGATCATCGCTCCGCGGGCGCGAGAGATCATCGAGATGGTTCGGCTGGAGATGCGCCGGGGCGGGCACGACGGCTTCCTGCCCGGTGGCGTCGTCTTCACCGGCGGCGGCTGCCGGTTGCTGGGCTTCACCGAGGCGGCGCAAGCACTGCTCGATCTGCCCGTGCGGATCGGTTCGCCGCACCAAACCATCGGCATGAGCGACCAGGTGGGCGGTCCCGCTTACGCGACCGCGGTGGGACTGCTTCGCTGGGGAACCAAACTTCGGCACCACGGCAACGGCCACGCGCCCGTTGGCGCCGGTGTCTCGGCGGCGTATGCGCGGACGGTTCGCTGGATCAAAGATTTCTTCTAGAGGAAGGAGGCCGGTTATGGACATGGACGATCAGTTGCGGATGAAGGGCCTCGCCTCGAAGCCCGTGATTCCTGGTGATTATGCGGACGGGGTCGGTTCACGGTCGTACGCCGCAAGGTTCGTAAGGGCGCGCCTTGAGCGCGATAAGGAGGAAGCAATGCGCGACGTGGACCGCACCCTGGAAGGGAACGCACGAATCAAAGTGGTCGGCATCGGCGGAGGCGGCAGCAATGCGGTCAACCGGATGATCCGCTCGAAGCTGCGCGGCGTCGAGTTCATCGCCATCAACACCGACCTGCAGGCGCTGGCCCACTCCGAAGCCCAGACCAAGATGAACATCGGGAAGAAGCTCACCCGCGGCCTGGGCGCCGGCGGGAACCCGACGATTGGGCGTGAAGCCGCCGAAGAGAGCCAGCAAGAGCTGTCCGAGCTCCTCCAGGGCGCCGACATGGTATTCCTCACCGCCGGAATGGGCGGTGGCACCGGCTCGGGCGCCGCGCCGGTGGTAGCCGAGATCGCCCGCAACAACGGCGCCCTGACGATCGGCGTCGTCACCAAGCCCTTAACCTTCGAGGGGACCCGGCGGCGCGCGATCGCCGAGGAAGCGGCGACCACGCTCAAAGAAAAAGTCGACACGCTGATCATCATTCCGAACCAGCGGCTGCTCGACGTCACCGACAAGAAGGTTCCGTTCACCGAGGCGCTGAAGATCGCCGACGATGTGCTTCGCCAGGGTGTGCAGGGCATCTCCGACCTGATCGTGCAGCCCGGCTTGATCAACCTGGACTTCGCCGACGTCAAGGCGGT
>CAZRMD010000054.1:0-15225 GCA_964601135.1 uncultured Actinomycetes bacterium
GGGCTGAGTTACTACGCGGGGGTTAGGTCTGCCCGCACCGCTTGAAACCATCGCGTCGCGGTGTCACCTGCCATCCTGATTTGTCAGACGTGTAGCCGGAGCTCTGGTGAGATTGCACGCGACCTAGGGACCGTCTGGCGCGGGACCCAGAATTCGCCCGTCGGCATCAGCGGATCGGGCTCCTTTCTCCTCGAGCCAAGTGATGACGTTCTCTTGGCGCGTGCCGGTCCCGCCGGCGGTGTCGAGCGGGGTGCCGTGCGCGTAGTCCGGTTGCCAGTTCAGGTCTGCTCCGGCGGCCAGCAAGCGCTCAGCGGCACGACGTTGCCCACCGGCGCACGCGTGCCAGAAGCCTTGGGATACATCCTCGAGTGTGGGGTTCGCGGCGAGCAGTTCCTCAAGCCGGTCGAGCAGGCCGAGCGCCCCGGCGTGCCATAGCTTCTCGACGCGTGCGCCGCGGGCCACGAGAAGGCGGGCCACGTGCCAGCAGGCGTACCCGATGGCGTTGTCGAGCGGGCTCCCGATCGATCCGTCGGGAGCCTCGATATCGGCACCCCCATCGATGAGCGCCGCGGCGACGTCGACGTCATCGCTGCTCGCCGCCCAGTGGAGAGGTGTCTCCGAGCGGGGCTCCGAGTCTCGGTAATTGGGGTCGCCGCCGGCCGCGATGAGCAGCCGAGTGATCTGAGGACCGTTAGGGAAGTAGCCCGGCCAATCGCACACAACGTGCAGCGCGCTACGGGTTTTGAACGGTCCGCCCAGCGGGCTCCTGGCCAGTTCGGGTGAATCGGTGACGAGGCCCTGCACCGCGTCAACATCGCCCGAACGAATGGCGTCAACCAGGGCAACCGCGGCCGCGGCGTCAATTGTCATGGGCAATAACTCCTCTTGACCATGGAGGCCATTGTTGTTCGTTGACGGACGTTCACATGCGGACTCCAGTTTCCGGTTGCCGGCCATGAATGCTCACCCTTACGCTGTATCCGATCAGCCGATTGATCGCATTCAACTGGCGCAACGACTACGAGACCCCCGTGATCGTGTGGGGCCGCAAGCAGGCCGAGCTAACATCACTCGTCGTTCTCGCGGTCGCGGTTCCGATTCTCATGTTGCTCTGGCGAAGATCCATGAGTCGACTTGGGCGGCCGCAGCCTTCATCGAGCTGAGGGGCGATCGTCGAGTCAAGTAAAACCGTGTCACGGACTTGTCACGCATTCCCGGAACCGGGAGGACACAGAAGGACACCAGGGGAAACCCAGTAGGGCGGACACGAAAGGAAACGCGGGGACACTAAAGGACACGAGATACGGCCGGTCCGGGACCGTGACGCACCGGGTTCAAATCCCGGGCCCCCGACCAATCTTGGGTCTTAGCCGGAATCGCCCTTATGACAATCCGGCGTCACGTGCTCGGATGATTGCCTCGGCGCGGGTCGCGACCGCTAGCTTTCCGAAGATACGCGTCACGTAGTTGCGAACGGTCTTAGGTGTGACATGCATCTGAGCCGCAATCTGGCCATTTCTTAATCCGCGACCGATCAGCCTGAGCGCTTCCTTTTCGCGCGCGGTGAGCGCGGTCAGCTCACCCTGCGAGTGAGCAGCCGCGTTCGACGTCAGCACTGATACCAGGCGGTCGGCCACCGCTGCACCAACAAGGACCTCACCCTCCGCGACGGCTCTGACTGCGCGCAGCACGTCCTGAGCCGTGCTGCCTTTGACGACGTATCCGCGGGCACCTGCGCGCACGGCTGCTACGACCGAGGCATCGTCTTCGTGCATCGTGACGATCAGGACCCGGATGCCGGGCTGGTCGTTGACTATCTGCCGTGTCGCCGCGATGCCATCCAGGACCGGCAGGCCGATGTCCATCAGGACAACATCCGGCCGAAGGCGGAGGGCCTGCCGCACGGCTTCGGGGCCGTCGCCGGCTTCACCCACGATCGTGCAATCCGGCATGGAGCCAAGGCTGGACTTCAGGCCATCCCGGAAGAGGGGATGATCGTCCGCGATCAGAACCCGTACGGGCCGAGCCATCCTCACCCTCCGCCGCCGAGAGGGATGCGGACCCGCACCTCGGTGCCCCCATCGCGCCCAGCTCGTACTTCCGAAGTTCCACCCAACTCGGCCGCACGCTCTGACATGGAGGCCAGGCCAACGCCTGGACGCCGGCGACCGCGGAGTCCGATGCCGTCATCCCGCACGGACAGCTGCAGGTCACTCCCGACCGACACCTCGACCCAGCACGTGCGCGCGCGCGCGTGCTTGCGCACGTTGGATAGCGCCTCCTGGGCGATACGCAGCACCGAGGCTTCGATTTCGGCTGGCAGCAAGGGGAGCTCGTCTGGGAGTCGCACCACGGTCCTGACTCTTGCGTCGACTGAGGTCTCAGCGGCCTGGCGGATCGCGCCCAGAAGTCCGAGCTCGTCGAGAGCCGGCGGCCGGAGGGAATGGGCGATCCGACGAATCTCGCCGGTTGTGGCCTGACTTTCCCGCTCAACCTCTTGCATCAGCGCCTCGGCGCGTCGCGGGTTCGACTCGATAGCCATGCGAGCGGCCCCTGCTTTGAGGGTAAGCGCGGCAAGGGCTGGGCCCAGGCTGTCGTGAAGGTCGCGGCGCAGCCGCCGTCGTTCCGCCTCGCGAGCCGCGACAATTTTCGATCTCGACGCCTGCAGCTCCGTCGCCATATTCACGGTGTGAGCAGCGACAGCCGCCTGACCTGCTATGTCGGCGAGCAATCGACGCTGCAAGCGACCGAATCGCAACGCGTCCAGAGGTCCAAGGGCCATGGCACCCACTTCTCTGCCGCGGTAGTGGAGGGGGATCGTCACTACGTTGGCAGTCTTCGTCCCGACGCTTTGGCTTACCGCTGCGTCCCCCGCAGCGGTGCCGGTGTCGATGGAGACGTACGGAACTGCCAGCGTGCGAGCGATGCTTGCCGCCACCGCAGCCAGCAGGGGTCGTTCGCTCTCGCCGTGTGCCACCTCGAGCGCCACCTGAGCGAGCACTTGGTACGGATCTGGCCTGGCGCCGAAGAGGAGCCGGTCGACCGCCGACTGTATGCGCTCACGGAAAGGCGCGAACGAGATTGCAACCAGCGCGGTGGCGACGAGGGCGGAGACCACCTCGAGTCGCCTTTGCAAGAAGATGTCAAGCAGCGCCACCACGCCGAGGTAGCTTCCCGCCAGGACCGCGACCAGGACGCCGTAGACGATCGTCCGGTTGAGGAGCCGGTCGACGTCATAAAGGCCGTGTCGGAATAGCGCGATCCCGAGAGCAGCCGGAACACCGATCGACAACAGCCCAGCGAGTGCTATCCCACCGACGTCGGGAAAGGCAGATGGAAGCCATTCGTCGATGGCGAAATGAAGCAAGAAGCTGAAAGCGGCGAGAATCGCGACCAGCGCTAGCCAGCCGACCTGCCGCCGCACCAGTTCATCGCCCGAACGCCACCGCAATGACAGGCTGACGCCGGCCGCAGCGATCGCGGCGGCCGGAAGAAGCCACGACACCGCCTCGACGGCCTGCCCAAGGTTTGAAGCCAGAAACGAAGCAGACATGAGTGCGATCGGGCTGGCCGCGCTCAGCGGCGCGCCTGACATGTGGCCGGCGATCGGGTCACCTCCGAGTGCTGCGATGCCTAGGCGTGGCAGTTGGGCTGCGGGGATCGCGATCGCCAGCCAGGTCCATCTCTTCGTCGGGGGCCGGCCGGTCGGAAACAGCAGCATGAGCATCGAAAAGGCGGCCGGATAGACGAGATAGAAGCTCCATCGCTGGATCCAGGCCAGGGCATTCCACCCGGGCAGATGCAGCTGCGCGGCGACGTCGAAAGCCAGAGTCAAGCCGGTCACGCCACCGATTGCGAGCAGGATCCATCCGATCGCGTTCCGAGGTCGGCGTAGTGCGACGAACGCTCCCACGCACGCGTAGGCGACGGTCATAACGATTGCCACGGCCGCCAAGAAGCTCAGGTGGTTCACCGCGAAGAAGGGTAAGAGCGCAGCGGTCGCGTTTGGGCTCATTGAGGACTGGATTGAGGGCCAGGGCCCCTATCGGCTGGGACGGCGGGCTGGATAGCCTCGGCTGCAATGGGCTGCGGCTGCAGCGCTGAAGAGGGAGGTTGTATGGAAAAGAGTGGTTCGGGCTCGCAGAGCAACGGGTGGATTGGTTTCTTGCCGGCGTCAGGGATTGGATTCGCGCTCATTCTGGCGGCAGCCCTCGTCGGGATCTTCGCCGGAGGCGCTGAGCCAAACGATCCCTTCACATCGATAGCCAGGACACTGGCCGGACAGCGAGATTCTCTGCTCCTCAGGTACGGGTTTGAGCTTGGCGCTGCGGGCCTCTTCGTCCTCTTTCTTGCGAGCCTGACATCCAGGCTGGAAGCAGCCGAAGGACGCGGCTCGACCTTGACCCGAGGCGCTTTTGGCGCTGGGCTGATCGGGATCCTGCTCGTCACAGTGACGAACGCAATCAACGCTGCGCTGGCAGCCAGTATCGCGCAGGTATCAGGCGACGGAGCCGTTTGGGCCGTCTTCCAGGCGGGCCAGGCCATATTCACTTTCGCCGCGATGTTCATCGGGCTCTTCCTGCTGTTCGCATCCGAAGTGATTCGCCGGACCCGAGTATTGCCGAGGTGGCTGGCTTACCTCGGCTTGCTGGCCGGAGCCGCTTACGTCGTCGGATCATTCTCAGTGGCGGACCAGCGCGGTCCCGCGGCCATACCCGCGCTGGCAGGATTCGTCCTCTTTATCGTGTGGTGCGCCGCTACCAGTGTCGCGCTGTTGATGCGACCTGCTGCGTTCACAAACTCGCCGGAAGGCAGGTGATGGTGGCCACGCCAGTCCTCGGTCTTAGTTGGTGACGCCCTGTCGGATGACAAACGTGTCACCCCGTCCCGGAACCGGAAGGACACGGAGGGACACCAGAGGACACGGAGAAATCACGTTGGGTACTTTCGCCTGCGACTGCGCGCCGATTGGCGTGGTGCGGAGGCCGGATCCAGCGGGACGAATGTCCCACCCGTGTTCATTGACAGCTCCGCCGGGCCGGCTGTAGTCTTCGGCTCGATCCACAAACGCTGACTTTGTCCTGCGCCGAATCGGTTGAGTGCGTTGGGTGTTGTCGTTCGCCGATTGAAGATGGGAGGGTCGTCGATGTCGCGACTTCGTTGGTTGATCACGGCTGCCGCCGCCGCAGCCCTCGCTCTGTCGGTTTCGTCCTCGACCGGAACAGCCCTGGCGGCAGATTGGAGCATATCGCCGGTGGTAAGTGGGCTGAAGCTCCCGCGTGGGATCGCATTCGATGGCCTGGGAGCGATGTACGTGGCGGAGTCGGGGCTTCCCGGCGCCGGAGCGTCTGGGCTCACCCAGGGCGCGGTTGACAAGTACACCCTAGGTGGTTCGCCACGAAGGGTGTGGTCGACTCCTTTTATCTCCGCGTACGACAGCTCGCACGGTGGGACTGAGGTGATCGGGCCGGCAGGACTCAGCGCGGTCGGTGGCGGCTGTGCGCGATCAGACCTCGGCGTGAGAAACGGCTGCAAAGTGCTTGTGATCGTCGGGCTCAACTCACATGAGGTGCCCGCCGCCGTGGCCCCCGACATCGGTCACCTCTTCCAGCTCGAGTCCACCACTGGTGCGGCAACCGCTCTCGCCGATGTGGGTGGCCAGCAATTCGATTGGGCCGCGGCGCACAGCTCTCTCTGGAGCGAATTTCCGGACTCGAATCCTTACGGCGTACTCGTAACTCGCGGCGGATCGGCTGCTTCCGGCAACACCTTTGTCATCGACGCCGGTTCGAACACGGTCAGCGAGGTCGCCCCCGACGGCACGCTCAACGTGATCGCGTACATACCCAATGAAGAACCTACGCCAGGGCTGCCGCTTCGCGACTCGACTCCGACTTGCGCGGCGGTCGGTCCCGACGGTGCGCTCTATGTGGGGACGCTCGACCTGTTGCGTAACCTGTTCGACCCCAACCAGGGTTGGTCGCACGTCTACCGGATCGATCCCAACGCGCACGAGAACTTTCTGACGGCTGCGCACCCATGGGCGAGCGGACTGACGACCCTGACATCGTGCACCTTCGACTCCGCGGGCAACTTCTGGGGCACGGAGATGTTCAAGTTCAACTCCGGGGGCGCTCCCGGCGACATCGTTCGCATCCCGATTTCCGACCCGACTGCTGTCGAGCATATCGGCGGGGGTCGTCTTCCGTTCCCGGGCGGAATCGCGCAGGGAGGCGATGGCGCGATATACACAACAATCTTTTCGACGGGAGTGGCCGCACCTATCGGTGCGGTCATGCGTGTAGCGCAGAGCTGACGAATCTGGATGCCGGCCGTCGCACGTGCGGCGGCCGGCAGCCTCTGCCGGCCCGCAAGAAGCTGAGGGCGTCGAACGTGCCGTGCGTCACAGCCGGAGTCCGGCCAATCGGCCCATGAGCGAGTCGAGCGACGTTGAAAGCTGCGGCGACCGATGTTGGGCAATCTGGTAACTCCCTCGCGGCAATTCAACTGTGCCGAGCCCAGGGTTCGGAAACCTGTGGCGCTACCTGCTGCAGAAAGTCATAAATGTCGACTGCGTTCCAGTGTTCCGCCATCTTCCCGTCGCTCACGCGATACATGTCAATGCCGTGGATGACACACGGCCGGCCGGTGGCAGCGACCCCGGCGAAGTCCCCCACGTGCCGGCCGGATAGGTGCCAGCGGAGGACCACCATGTCGTCCTCCGCCACAACATCGTCGATAACCCAGTGCGGATCGAGCGCTTGCCACAGCGTCCTGGCTCGCTGCTTCAGTCCCTCGAGCCCGGGCGCCTGCTCGGGAAAGGCGGCGTGGTCAAGGTAGTCGGCGGCCGCCACCTCGCCGAGCGCCTCCGGGTCGCGGGCGTTGAGGATGCCCGTCTTGTAGCGGCGCAGCAGCGCCTTGTTCGCCTCGAGAGTGCTCAGCCTGCTCAGCCCCTTGCTGGTCTGCATCTCGCAACGTCCTCTGCTACGCGACGGGCGCACTCGGCGCCGGAATGGCCCCGAGCTGCTGCAGCATCTGCAACTGCTCGATGACATGCCAGTGCTCGGCCATCCTGCCACCGCGGAGGCGGTGGATGTCGACGCCCGAGATTGTCACGGTCCGCCCGCTTGGCGGGATGCCCATGAACTCGCCCTGATGGGTGCCGGTGTTGGTCCAGTAGGCCACCACTGTGTCAGCCTCGGCGACGAGCTCGTTCAGCGTGAATCTCGGACGGAAGGACCCGACGATGGCGCCGACCCGGGCCTTCAACCCCTCGACGCCGTTGGGCTGGCCGGGAAAGGGGCTGTGCTCGTCGTAATCGGGCACCGCCAGCTCGTCCAGCAGGGCGACCTTGCCGCCGTTGAGGACTTCCTCGTAGTAGCGCCGAATCAGGCTCTTGTTTGCTTCCGTGGACATCTTTCATAAGCCTCCTGAAAGGGATCTGGGTGTGGCGTTCCCATACTGTCTCGCCGACGCTATGAGATGGCCACGACGACCGCCCCACCGAGTTGCCCACCGAGTTGGGCGGCTCGTCCGGAGCCATTCGCTTGCGGCAGTACCATCGGGCCGATGTCGACCGGAGTGACCCTGGCGAGCCTGCTCAGGAGCCGGCGGAACCGGCTGGGTTTGACCCAGGCGGAGCTGGCCGAACGGGCCGGGATCTCTGAACGAGCAGTCAGCGACATGGAGCGAGGTCTGAGGCGGGTCGTCTACGCGGACACCGCGCGCCGCCTGATGCAGGCGCTCGACCTCTCCCAAGACGAGGCGGTCCGGTTCGAGGCCGTGGCCCGCGGCCGACCTGCGGCCAACGTCGAAAACGTGGGCACCGGAGCGCCGCCGGTGCCTCGCACACCCCTGGTCGGACGAGCTGATGAGCTGGCTGCCGCGACCTCGCTGTTGCTGGATGGGGACTGTCGCCTGGTGACGCTCAGCGGGGCAGGCGGGGTGGGGAAGACTCGGCTTGCACTGGAGCTCTGGTCGTCCATGGCCGGCAAGTTTCCGGACGGCGTTACATTCGTTCCCCTCGGCGACGTGCGCCAGCCGGATCTCGTGCTGCCCGCGATCGCCGGCGCCTTGAAAGCTAGCGGTCGCGGCGATGTCATCACAAGCCTGGCCGAACACCTCGGCGCCAGACGTCTTCTACTGATTCTCGACACGTTGGAACACCTTCTCGACGCAGCTCCCGCTCTGGCCGAAGTGGTCGCGCGGGCGCCCAGGGCGAAGCTGCTTGTCACCAGCCGCGTTCCGCTCAACGTCCGAGCCGAGCGCCAGGTCCCCATCTCGCCACTCCCCCAGTCGGATTCGGTCGAGATGTTCCTGAACTGCACTCGCTCTGTCCGGCCGACTCTGCCGATCGACGCGGACGATGCAGCCGTCGTTGCCGAGATCTGCCGCCGCCTCGACGGTTTGCCCCTGGCCATCGAGCTTGCGGCAGCCCGGACCCGAATGCTGGCGCCGACGGAGATCCGAGACCACCTTGAGCGGCGCTTGCAGTTCCTGGTGGGCGGTCCGATTGACGTGCCCGCTCGCCAAAGGTCGATGGCCGCCACCATCGGCTGGAGCTACGACTTGCTGCCTTCGGATGAACGGAGGCTCCTCGAGCAGCTCTCCGTCTTTGCGGGCGGATGCACAGTTGAATCAGCCCGGAACGTCTGCGACGGTCCTTGGGATCTGATCGCTGTTCTCGGTGGCCTTGTGGATTCAAACCTCGTGGTGCCTGAATCGGGTCGAGCTGGGGGAACGCGTTTCCGGATGCTCGACACGATCCGTGAATACGCCGCCGGCAGACTGGCGGCACGCGCTGGAGCGGCGACTGGCCTCGAGCGTCGCCATTCAGAGTTCTTTCTGGCCCTCGCGGAAGAGGCTGAACCGAACCTGCGAGCCTCTGGGCAGCAGGTGTGGGTCCAGCGTCTGCTCGCCGATCGCGACAACCTGCGCGCTGCGCTTGGCTGGGCCATAGAACAGGGAGAGAGCGAGATCGCCCTCAGACTGGCTGCCGCCCTTTGGATGTTCTGGAGGCTCACCTTCGCCTTCTCGGAAGGACGGGCCTGGGTGAAGCAGGTTCTAGGAATGGATGCGGCCGGCGCTGACTCCATCCGGGCCAGGGTGCTTTGGGGTTCGGGCTGGCTTGCTTATCAGCAAGGCGACTACGGCGACACGGCCAGGCGTGGCGAAGAACTGACGCGGTGGGCGCGCGCCGCTAAGGACGCCACCGCCATCAGGAACGGTGTCACTCTGCTTGCCCAGGAGAGACTCGCGATGGGTGACTTCGGAGCAGCGGCAGAGCTCTTCGATGAGGCACTCCAAATTGCCCGCGACGGCGACTCGCCTTGGTTGCTGGCCACCTCAACGCTGAACCGATCAGTTGCAGCGCTGCACGCGGGTGACCTGGAGACCGCCCGCACTCTCCTGACTGAAGCTGAGTCGCTGTATCGACAGATGGGAGACGACCGATTCGTCGCTCGCGTCTGGTTGCAGCTTGCTTATTTGTCCCTCCTGGGCGAGAACGTTGCGCGCGCTCGAGAGCTCGTCTCACGAGGCCTTTCACAAGCGTCCGCGCTGGGCGACTCGTGGGGGGCTGCCGAGCAGTTGGACGGGATGGCCGCGGTGCTCGCCGCCGAGGGTGATTGGCGCGCTGCTGCGACTATCGCAGGGGCCGCAGATGCGACCTGGCACAGCATGGGTGCAAGTCCCCATCCCACCGATCGAAGGTCCACCGATCGCTGGCTGGGACCCGTTCTTCAAGCCGCTGGCGAAGCTGGAGCGGTCGCTCTTGCCGCAGGCCGCGGCTTGGCGCTCGAGCGCGCGATTGCCTTGGCTCTGCGAGATGTCTCAGCCGATAAGTCAAGACACATCCCGTCGCGCACCTAATCCCGGCGAGGCTGATCGTGCTTGACGTCGGCCAACTCGATGATGGTCGTGGTCATCAAGCTCGCTGTCGGGGGCAACTGACGTGTCACGCATTCGCGGAACCAGGAGGATGTAGGAGTGACACAGGAGGAACTGAAGGCGAATCACATTGAGTACGGGAGGACACGCCGGGACACGAGAGGACGCGACATACGGTGGAATTCGGGACCGTGAGGCCCCGGGTTCAAATCCCGGGCCCCGACCAATCCTTCGGTCCGCTCACTGGCCGGGAGGGCGGGGCCGGTCGACGAACGTTCTTGCAAAGGGTTGCGGACCGCTGACGTACGCCGCATCAGCCTCGGTGATGCGACTTCACCTTAAGCGCTCTTGAAGCGCCTGCTAGTAACCGAGCACGTCGCTGAGCTTCGCCGCGAATTTGGCCCCGTGGGTCATGAACCCACCGTGGCCTCCGGGAAATATCTCTGCGTCGATTCCAAGGATCCGTGCAAGACCTAAACCCCCCAAGTTCGCCATTTCGCCACCCGAATCGGCGCCCACGGCGGGCACGATCCGACAACCAGGGCGTCGGAGCGCGCCCGTGTTGGTTCGGTGCAGTGCGAGCGCGACGATGTAATGACCGAAGAAGAAGTGAAAGTCGGAGGCGGCCTCCATCGAGCCCAGCATTTCGGGTGAGGGTTCGCCAAGTCCAGCCTCGACCATGAACTTGTGCATGGCCGCTTTGACCCCTTTCGAGCGATAGACGTCATGCAGGTCTTCGCGATCTTCTCGCGGAGCTTCGCGCGACCCGAATCTTGGTGGCTCGTGCGCTACCAGGGTGCGGATCTGCTCGGGGTGGCGAGCTGCAAACTCCAGGCCAATGATTGCACCGGCGCTGTTGCTGAACACGAATACCGGCTCCTCGCTCGCCTGGGCGACGAGTTGGTGAACATCGTCGACGAAGCTTTCTACGAGGCGCCCATCGTCGATGGAGCCTTCGATCTTGCTCTTGCCAAGCCCGCGCGGATCGTAGGTCACTACGGTGTAGTGCGTTTCGAGGTAGCTCGCCACAGCCTGGAAGATCGATCCGGTAGCTGGACCACCTGGCATCAGGAGCAGAACAGGGCCAGATCCGCGCACATCGTAGTAGAGGCTCGCGCCTGGCACCTTAAGAGTCTCGGCCTTGGTCATCTGCCTCGCTCCACCTCGCCGTCAGGCCACTGCCGCGATCTGCGACAGGTCCGTCCAAGCTTTATTCATCCCGCGGACGAAGACACGATGCACGGCCGGTTCGGGACCATGAGGCCCCGGGTTCAAGTCCCGGGCCCCCGACCACAGTTCTCTGTTTGAGCTGCCCAACATAGGCCGCGAATGGCTGCTTTGTCCCCAACCACGCCTCGCGACGACCATGTTCTCGATTCGCTCGCTCAGCGTTCGAGTGCCAGGCCTCTTGAACTAAGACCCGCATTCGCGTAACCGTTTCAGAGCACGTATTAGAACTCTTGGCCATTGGGTTCCATAGACCACCACGGCGTTTGGGATTGTTCTACTTGAGCGCGTAACCCATGTAGCTCGCCCCAAGGTTTGCTCCTTCCTTCAAGCCGAATCGCCTTCCCAGCTCAGCTGCGGAAATCTTCTGATCTCTGTACCTGCGTGCCGCAATCACGACCCCAATTGGATTGAGGCTGAGCTTGAGGCCGCGCACTTCCTGGTTGCGCAGGCCATGTCGTTCGAGTGACGCCTGGAGCTCCGCGGGCTTGATGAACATATCCCACAAGTGGAGGTTGGGCGGAGCGAAGGATGTCAGCCCCCACTCCTGCACGACCTTGATCATGAGGAGCTTGCTGAGAATCGTCCGATTGATGGTGTCGTACAGCAAGACGCCGCCGCGCTTGAGCACCCTGGCAATTTCGCCAATAACTGCATCCCAGTTCTGAATGTGTTCGAGGACGTCGCAGCAATAGACGACGTCGAACGACTCGCTTTCGAAAGGCAGCCGGTCTCCATATCCATGGCGATAGTCGATGTCGAGTCCGCTTAGCGTCGAATGGGCCCGCGCGGCTACAAGAGACTGCTCGGACGGATCGATGCCGGTCACGGCAAAGCCCAGGGCGGCGAATTCCTCGGCCAGCAGCCCACCCCCGCAACCGACATCGAGAGCGCGCTTCCCGATAGGGTCGACCTGCAACGCAAGCAGTACGCGCTGAAAATAGGGCACGCGCCAGGGATTGGCGACCGCCTTGAGGAAATACAGAAACCCCTTCTCGTCCCACCAGCCATCGGCGAGCCGGTCGTATAGCGCATTGTCAATCGTTTGAGTCGTCGTATCGGTCACCATCGATGTTCCTCAGATCTCAACGCAGTTACGGGCCAACCGGGGCCGGCTGCGGAAGGGGGAATGTGTGCGCTGGGGCGGGCGAACCGCCGAACATGAGCCCCGCCACTACGATCAGGAGCCCGAAGATCAATGGCGCCACCGCCACCAGGTAGGGGAACAGCTTTCGTTGCGATCGGACCATGCCGCGACCTCCTCACTTCGCCTCGTCTTCACAATGGAGGCGAGCGAGCCCAAGCTAAATTCCCAGCGGCCATACGTCATCGGTGCGCCCACGGAATCTGTATTCCGTGTCAGCACGGATGGCCACGGCGCGGAAATTGGGTCTAAATGGCATCTATGAAGGCGGTGGCGTCGTGGGTCACCCGGGAGCGCATCCATTACGCGGTCGTCGCGGCCGGCGTCGCAGCCGGTCTGCTGGATGTCCTGGCCGCGGCGTTCAACCGAAGTCCGAACGCGCAGGTCAACCTCCTGATCTACACGCCGATTGAGGTCCTGGTGGGCTGGACGTTTCTGTTCGTCGGGCTGGCTGCCGCGAGGCGGAGGCCCGACAACCCTGTCGGACTCCTTATGTCGATCTTCGGTCTGACCTGGTTCGCGTTCGCCCTCCAGTGGATCCGCTCTCCCGTGCCGTATCAGGTCGGCGCGATATTTGGCCAGTTCTATCTGGCAGTACTGGCGCACCTCTACATGGTTTATCCAGGCGGCCGACCGGCCGGCCCACTCGAACGGCGAGCGATCGCGGGAGTGTACGCCTGGTTCGCTTTCACAGCCATCAAATCCGTGACCTACGACCCGATCGGTGGGGGATGCGGCCAATGCCTGCGGAATCCCTTCTATGTCCAGGGCACTTCATGGCTGAACCCAACGTTGGTGAACGTGAGCGTTTACGGCACGCTAGTTGTGGCGGTATTCGTGCTCGCGGTGTTCGCACTGCGCTGGAGGCGTGCGAGCGCACCGGTTCGGCGTGCGATGGCACCGGCCGCCTGGGCCGCGCTACCCCTCTTCGTGGTCGTGGTGGTCGGCCAGCTCAAGGGAGTTGGCGCCATTCCGAGTCAGGTGGCTGCCGTGACGGGACCATTCGAATGGTTGACCTTCGCCATCCTCCCGGTTGGTCTCCTGATAGGCGTGCTCAGAACGCGGCTGGGGAGGGCCGCGATTGGCGATCTCGTCGTGGGTCTCAGCCGGCCCCCGATGACGGGCAGCCTACAGGAGCTGCTGGCGCGAACCATCGGCGACCCGTCTCTGCAGCTAGCGCTCGCGCTGCCCGACGGAGGCTACGTCGACAGCCGCGGGAACAGGGTGGAGCTGCCTTCAGCGAGCGAACCTCGTGCGGTGACGGTGATCGATTTGGAAGGCCAGCCCCTCGCAGTGTTGATCCACGATCCTGCCCTGAACGACGACGACCCAGGATTGGTCGCCGCGGCGGGCTCGGCGGCTCGGCTCGCCCTGGAGAACGAAAGGCTCCACGCCGAGGTGCGCGCCAGCCTCGAAGAGGTCCGCGCGTCGAGGGCCCGTATCGTCGAGGCGGCTGACGCGGAGCGGCAGCGCCTGGAGCGCGACATCCACGATGGCGCCCAGCAGCGACTGGTCGCACTCGGAGTCGCCTTGAAGCTCGCTCGCGACCACGCGGCGGCGCGTGGAGATGCGGCGGTGGTCGGCGAACTCGAGGGTGCGACGGCCCAGCTGAAGGACGCTCTAAAGGAACTGCGCGATCTGGCACAGGGAGTTCATCCCGCGGTGCTTACTCGCGCTGGCATCGGTCCCGCGCTTAGGGTGCTCGCCGAGTTGTCGCCGATACCGGTCGAGCTCAAGGCCGCGCCGGCGGAACGCTATCCCGAGAAAGTCGAAGCCGCCGTCTATTTCGTCGTCAGCGAAGCCCTGACCAATGCCGCCAAACATTCCGCAGCTCGGCGAGTCGAGATTTCTGTGCGGCCCGAAAACAACTGTCTTGCAGTCGATGTCAGGGACGACGGAGTGGGCGGCGCTAATGCAGATCGCGGCACAGGACTCCTGGGCATGACCGACCGCGTGTCGGTGCTCGGCGGCGACATTGAGGTGTGGAGCCCGCCGGATGGCGGCACAGCGGTGCGGGCTCGCATCCCGTGCGCGTAACCGTCGCCGACGACTCGGCGCTTTTTCGGACTGGGCTCATCAGGCTCCTGCAGGAAGCAGGAATCACAGTGGCCGGAGAGGCCCGCGATGGCACGGAGCTCATCGACCTCGTCTCGGCCGACCAGCCGGATGTTGTGATCGTCGACATCCGGATGCCGCCGACCCTGACAGACGAGGGCCTGACCACCGCACGCGAGATTCATCGGCGCTGGCCTGCCGTTGGCGTGCTCGTACTCTCCACCTATCTGGATACGGCGTTCGCAACAGAGCTGATCACGCGCACGCAGCGAAACGTCGGCTATCTGCTGAAGGATCGTGTGCAGGACACAGACGAGTTGGTAGAGGCGTTGTCGCGCCTGCAGAAGGGCGGCTCGGTCGTCGACCCGGAGGTTGTAGCTCGGCTGCTCGGCCGGCGCCGCGCCGAGAGTCCAGTCGAGCAGCTGTCCGAGCGGGAGCGTGAAATCCTCGCGTTGATGGCGCAAGGGCGCTCCAACCAGGCCATTTCGGAGCGGTTGCATCTCAGCGGCCGAACGGTCGAATCACATGTCAGCAGCATTTTCGGCAAGCTTGGCCTCGAGCCAACCGCAGACGATCACCGGCGAGTCATGGCTGTGCTTCTTTACCTGGGGCGACCGTGACTCGATTGTCGGCTCGCCCTCGGTCCGCCCAGCTCATCGAAGGCCTACGGAGACGACCATCGCTGACGCCTACACGCTGACCAAGTCCCCGGGCCGAAGGACTGACCCAAGGCCCAAACCGTGTCACAGCTGTGTCACGCATTCGCGGAACCAGGAGGACACAGAAGGACACCAGAGGACACGAAGGCGCGTCAGATTGAGTACAGGAGGACACGGAAGGTAACGCGAGGACACTGGAGGACACGACATACGGCCGGTTCGGGACCGTGAGGCCCCGGGTTCAAATCCCGG
>CAZRMD010000055.1:0-15129 GCA_964601135.1 uncultured Actinomycetes bacterium
AGAGGAGTGCACCGTCCAGCTCATGTTCGCGGCCGCCGCGGCCCATTGGTGCCTTCTTGGCTAGCCACTTCTGGCCAGACTCAGTCTCAAAGAGCTCATGAGTCAGCTCGCTCGGGAAGAAACCAGGCGCCAGCGCATTGACGCGAATCCCGCGCCGAGCCCACTGGGCGGCGAGCTCGCGCGTTAGCACGATGAGTCCCCCCTTTGACGCGGCGTAGCCAGCCTCCGGGATCTGTCCGAGACCTACTAGGCCCAGGATGGAGGCCACGTTCACGATGCTGCCCGAGATGCCGTCCGCGATCATGTAGCGTGCTGCCTGCTGGCACAGGACAAAGGGCGCTACGAGGTTTATCGACAGGACTTGTCTGAACTGCTCGGGCGATTCATTCAGTGCCTCGATGACGTCGTTGATGCCCGCGTTGTTGATCACGATGTCGAGGCGACCGAAGCCTTCATGAGTGACCGTGACCAGGCGCCGCGCTTCCTCCGGGTCGGACAGGTCGCACCGGTATGGATGCACGTTAGGGTGCTCCGCCGCCAGTTCCTGCAGTTTCTCCAACCGGCGCGCGGCGGCGACCACCGTGGCCCCGGCCGAGGCGAGCACCGCCGCGAAACGCCGGCCGAGACCGGAGCTCGCACCGGTCACCAAGGCAACGCGGTCATCCAGCCGAAAAGCACGGAGGGCCTCCTCTGCCGGCCAAGCGCTCTCCTCAGCGCTGCGCCGGGGAGCGGAGGTCAAATGACGCGCGCGCGAGCGGGTGCCCTGCGACGCGCGGATCCGCGGGCCCGGGTCAGGCATATTCTCGAAGGATATTCGGAAATAGGGCAACTGGGGTCCACGATATGACCCGCTAAGCGGATGTACTACGAAAATTCGCCTTGACACTTCAGTGCTTGGTGCTAGCCTTGAGCAATTCGCCCGGGAAGCCACCTCCGGGCGCCGGGGTGCAATGGTGGCGCTGCGGCGCTCGACGCCAGGCCGGGAGGTTTGTATAGGCATGGCCGGTGACGTACTGACGATGTTCTGTATGTCCGCGACTCCCTTCCACGAGGACGGCTCCCTCGATGAGGAAGGGCTGCGGCAGCATCTGCGGCGCCTGGTCGCAGCGCGCAACGGGATTTACCTGGGCAGCGGCGGTGCCGGCGAGGGCCACGTGCTTACCCCGAAGGAGCTGCGTCGTGTCTACGACATCGGAGTCGAGGAAGCCAAGGGCAGGGTTCCCCTATACGCCAATCCGCGGGAGTCAAGGAGCGCGGCGGCCATGTACGAGGTGGCCACGGAGGCGGTGGCGGCTGGCGTCGACGTAGTCCAGCTGTATCAGCTCGACGGTGGCCATGGGATGATTCCTAACCAGCGCGAGCAGGAGGCTTACTGGGAAGAGCTGCTGCAGGCGATCGACCACCCTGTCGCCATCTCCATTCATCTCTACGCCGGCTACATGGCCACCGCGCCGTACCTGAAGCAACTCTGCAGCCGCTATGAGCAGATCTGCGCCATCAATGTGATGGGCCCGCCCAATGGCTACTTCATGGAGTTGCGCGACGCGCTTCCGGAGTCGGTCGAGCTCTACACGGGGGTCGCCAACCTCGTGCACGTTGCCACGCTCGGTGCGGCGGGTGCTCTACTGGCAGAGAACAACATCATCCCCAACGTCTGCCAGCGCATCGCCGATGGCTACGCCGAAGGCGATCTGGCCAAGATCTCGGAGGCGACGAAGACCGTAACGCGGTTCTACAACGTCGTCGGCCAGTGGGCGCCGTCCACTGCGCGCTGGGTGAAGATGGCGATGAAGGTCCTCGGCCTCGGCAACGGAGCCCTGCGGCCGCCGTACCTGCTACCGCCCGAAGAAGACCAGCGCAAGATGGCCGAAGCCTTCGAGCGGCTCCGCATTCGCCAGCTTGAGGGTCTCGATCAGGCCGTCGCGACCACGCACGGTTAACCGATGCGAGCGGGCAAAGCTCTAGCCGCGGCTTCCGCCCATCGCAGCCCCGCTCCGACTCAATGACGCATGGATGACTATCGCGCGTTCACTCTAGAGCAGGACGGCCAGACCTTGACCGTCCGAATGCTGCCGTTCAGCGAAACCATCGCCATGAGCCCGCCGGCGAGTGTCCAGTCCGAACTCGGCCGGTTCTTCAGCGAGCTCCGCGGTGACATGTCGGTGCGCGTGGCGGTGCTCACGGGCACCCAGGACGGCGAGTTCCAGGTCACGCCGCCCACCGATCACTACCTCACCGAGGCCTCGCGCCAGAGGCTGGTCGATCCGCCGGCGGCCTGGCGCCACTATGTCTCCGTAATCCGCTGCCATCAGGCGATGATCGAGCTTGAGAAGCCGATCGTCGCCCGCGTCAACGGCGACGCAATCGGCTTCGGCCAGGCCCTCATGTTCGCATCCGACCTGATCCTCGCCCGCGAGGACGCCAGGGTGGCTGACGTCCACCTGGGCATGGGCGAGATACCTGCCGCCGAGGGCGATCACACCGTCGGCCCGCCTTTTGGGCTCGTGCCCGGCACTGGTGCGCTTCCGTACGCGCCGATCTACATGTCGCCAGCCAAGGCCAAGGAGTGGCTGATGTTGTCACCGGTGGTCTCGGCCCGCGAGCTGGCTGAGCAGGGCCTGATCAACCGGGCGGTGCCGATGGGCGATCTCGATCGCGTTGTCGACCAAACTGTTCAGAGCCTGCTCCGGCGGTCGCCCTATGCGCTGGCCTGGACCAAGCGTCTGGCCAACCGCCATCTTGCGCAGCATCTCAACATGACCCTTGACGCAGGGATGGCGCTCGAGTTGGTCAATTTCCTGCAGTTCGACAGAGAGGGCCCGCGGACCTCGCTCGACTGAGGAAGGTCGGAGACTGATTCCGGAAGTCTTAGGCAGCGAGGCGCCTGACCCGGAAATCTTCGTTGACAATTCAGGAAGGCGCCTCTACGATTCCGGAAATTCGCGAATTCGCGTAGACGATCTGACGGCCGGGCAGTTAACTTCTCACGATTGACGAAAGGAACTGGCTTGTCGGGGGCCACGCTGACGCGGTTCGACAGTCTCGGATCGGTTGGTTGGAGGTGGAACGAGGGGTGAACTGGAAGCGGGTTCGGCTGGCGGCCCCAGTAGCGCTCGGCCTGATTCTCACCGCATGCAGCAGCGCCGCCGGCAGCGCTCAGAGCGGCGCCCAGGCGCCAGGCGTGAGCAGCAAGCAGATAAACATCGGCATGGAGGCCGATCTCACCAACAACACTACGATCGGCTTGGGCGGTCAGTACGGAGTCCGCATGGCGGTCCAGGAAATCAACGCACATGGCGGAATCAACGGACGCCAGCTGAATCTGATCACAGAGGACTCGCAAGGCTCCGCGGACGGCGGCGCCACGGCCGGGCGCAAGCTGGTCGAACAGGACAACGCCTTCGTCATCATTAATGCCGCCAGCAGCGACGCAACACTGCCAGTACTCCCCATCGTCGAACAGGCACAGATCCCGTTTCTGATCACGGCGGCCGCCGATCCACGGCTGATCGCTCCCTTCAATCCATGGGTGTTTCTCGGTACGGGTGTGCCGGTGCCCTCGCTGATTGGCGAGTACGTGAACTTCGTTAAGTATCTGAACGCGTCAACGGTCGCCATCCTGGTGGTGAACGGGGCGTTCGCGAACTCTGAGTCGGCGGCGCTACAGCCCGCTTTCAAGAACGTGGGCGTCAGGGTGCAGGGCGTGTTCGTCGCGCCTACGGGCGCCACCGACTTCACCAGCCAGGTCCAGAGCATCAAGCAGCTAAACCCTGACCTTGTGTTCGCCATCGGTGGTGGTGGTCCGTTCATCAAGCAGCTGCGCCAGGCCGGCGTCAATTCCAAGATCGTGGCTGAAGCCTCGCAGACGACGCCCCAGCTCATCTCGCTGGCGGGGTCCGCCGCCGAGGGTGTCTACTCGTTCTGGGAGTACTCCTCGCAGATGATGGACGACGCTAATCCGCCCATGGCCACGTGGATCGCGAACTTCAACAAGGACTTTCCGAATCCTGGGCCGGGAATGCCGAACTACTTCGTCCTCGAGGGCTACCAGGACATGTACGCGCTTTCGTACGCGATTCAGGAGTGCGGTCAATCACCAACCCGCGCGTGTGTCGATCAGAAGCTCGACCAGCTTCAGAACTTTGTGGCTGGCAAGAATGGCCGCTTTAGCTATGCGACGCCGACCGGCGTGCCGATCTCGTACAGCAGCACGAGCCACCAGGGCAACCGCAGCGTGATCCCGCTGATAGTGCAGGGTGGGCGGTACACGATCCTCCAGGGCGCGCCGTCGACCGCGCCGCTGACCAACACCGAGGTCGCCTCGCCGTCGCCCTCGCCGTCGCCATCGCACTCCTGAGACTGGCAGCCAGATGACAGGTCTCCGCTGTCTGACGAGGGGCGTGAGCGAGTGAACCTCCAGGTCGCAATCATCCCGCTTCTCGTGGGCGGCATCGGCACCGGCGCCGTCTACGGCCTGGTCGCGGTCGGGATCGTGCTCATCATGCGCACGACAGGCGTGGTCAACTTCGCTCAGGGCGAGTTCATGACAGTCGCCGGCTACGTCTACGTAGAGGCAGTCCACCGATACGCGAGCACGGTGGTTCTACTGGTGGCCGCTGTCGCCGCAGGAGCTGTTCTAGGCGTCGCCTTCTTCGTCGTGACGCGCTACATGCTTCGAAAGGCCGACGAGCTGATGGTCGTCATGTCGACGCTCGCCCTCAGCATCATCATCCAGAACTTCCTGGCTCTCCACTACACGGACATCGCGTACGCCGCGCCAGTCTGGCTTGTGGGCGACCAAGTGCTTCATTTCATGGGCGGCACGGTGGCGGTCAACCTAATGGTCGCCCTCGTTGTGTTGTTGTTCTCGACTGCCATCCTGGCCGCCTGGCTGCGGCGAACGTTCATGGGGCGCGCGGTGCGGGCCGTGGCCGAGAACCCTGAGTTCGCGGCGCTGACTGGCATTCCGGTCCCCCGCACCCTGGCCATCAGCTGGGCGCTGGCCGGTGGATTCACCGCTCTGGGCGGCATCTTCATGGCGCCGGTCGCGGGAGTGACACCCTCGATGGGCGCCAACGTTCTCTTCACCGGTTTTGTCGCTGCCACCCTGGGCGGCTTCGGGAGCGAGCTGGGAGCGATGCTCGGCGGCCTTAGCCTCGGCATCATCGAGGTCCTGGCCACCGCCATCGCCGGCGGTGCGTGGAGCGACATCGCCTCATTCGCCGTCCTGCTGGCGGTACTGCTGCTGAGGCCGACGGGGCTCTTCGGGGGGCCCGTTCTTCGCCGTGCCTGACATCCGCTAGATGCGACGCCTAATCGTCTCGCTCGCCGTGGGCGGGCTCATCGCTTTCGTGATCTTTGAGGCAGTGCCGCCCTATCCCAGGTACATCACTGCGCGCATCGCGGTGGCCATCGTAGCCGTGGTCGGCCTCAACTTGCTGATGGGAAACGCGCGGCTCTTCTCGCTTTCCACACCGGCCTTTCTGGCGGTCGGCGCGTACGGCATTGTCCTTTTGATCAACGCGCATGTGCCGTTGATGGTTGGGGCTGTGGTCGTCATAGGCGCGAGCTGGGCGATCGGATGGCTCCTTGGAACCGTCTCACTCCGGCTGGCCGGTTTCTACCTCGCCTTGGTGACCCTCGGATTTCTGCTCACGGTCGACGCGGTGCTTCAAAACGGCGGCGCCGTCTTCGGTTCCGGTTATGGCTTCACGACGCCCGCCGTCGAGCTGTTCGGCCAGTCGCTGGACATCGATTCTTGGATGATCATCTCGGTCATTTCGGCGATCAGCCTCGTGCTGCTCGTGAGGACGCTCACAAATTCTCGCGTCGGCCGAGCCTGGCGCGCCATGGGCCACAACGAGGTGCTCGCGCAGACGAGCGGCATCGACATGCTGCAGCTCAAGACCTCGACCTTCGCCCTCAGCTCCGCGATCGGCGCCGGTGCGGGCTGCCTATACGCCTTCGTGCAGGGCGCCATCAGTCCCGCCAATTTCACAGCAGCGACCATGGTGTCGCAGCTTGCCTACGTAGTCATCGGCGGACTTGGCAGTGTGCTCGGATCGGTGCTCGGGCCGGCCGTGCTGATCGCGCTCCCCGAGTTCCTGCGCGGGCTAGGCGACAAGCTGCAGATCATCTACGGAGTTGCACTGCTGTTCGTCTTGGCGGTGGCGCCGACGGGGCTGGCTGGCTTCGTTGAGCGGGTCGCGGCGCGCATCGGCGAAGAGATCGGCCGCCCTGCCCTGAAGCCGGTGCGCCGGCAGGTAGACCGTGTGGCTGCTCTGGCGGGGTGGCTGGTGGACGGACGGGTTGAGCTGGTAGCGCCGGCGGAGATGACGCAGGCGCACCCCGCGATACGCGATCGCCTGAAAACGACTCGCAACGGCACCGAGCAAGCGGCCAGCATCGACTGTGACCACGTCGTCGTCCGGTACGGTGGTCTTGCCGCAGTTGACGGTCTCACGCTGCAGGTGAAACCCGGCTCGCTGCACGGCTTGATCGGTGCCTACGGGGCGGGGTAGACGACGGCGCTTAACGCCATGACCGGCGTTGTCCAGCTAGCTGGCGGCACACTGCGGGTCGGAGGGCTTACAGCCTCTGCCGGCGGCCGGTTGAGCCGGCGCGCCTTGCCGGCCGCCGGGATCGCGCGCACCTTCCAGACGCCCCTCGTGGTTCCGTCGCTGTCTGCTGTCGAGAACGTGATGATCGGGCTCCACACGTTCATACGCGGCAGCACGGTGACCGCCGCGCTGCGGCTGGCGCCCATCAGCCGCTCGGAGCGCTGGGCCCGCGAGCTCAGCGAGGCAACCCTGAAGCGGGTCGGCTTCGAGCGCGACCCACGCATCCGGGCCGACCGCCTGGGGTTCGCCGACCTGCGCAAGGTCGAACTTGCCAGGGCGATCGTCACCGCCCCGCGGATCCTACTTCTCGACGAGCCCACCTCGGGGCTGGAGCTCCCTTACGCGGAGTCGATGATGGAACAGATAAAGGTCCTCCAGGCGGAGGCGGGGAGTCCCTTGACCGTGGTCCTGGTCGAGCACAACGTTCCCATCGTCTTCGGGTGGTGCGACGAAGTGACTGCGATGGACATGGGCAAGGACTTGGTCACCGGTACGCCTGCCGAGGTGCGTGAGCACGCCGGGGTTCAAAGCGCCTACCTCGGCCAGGTCGCCCAGGAGGTCTAAGCGATGCTCGAGATCTCCAGGCTCGCTGCCGGGTACGGAAAGCTGCGCGTCATCAACCAGCTCGACCTCAACGTCGCGGAGGGGAAGCGCGTCGCTGTCTTCGGACGCAACGGCGCCGGCAAGACGACGCTTATGAACACGATCCTGCGCGTCGTCAACACTTTCGGCGGCGACGTACGCTGGCGCGGACGGTCGCTCAACGGCCTGCGGACCGAAGCCGTCGTCCGGCTTGGCATCGGCCTCGTGCCTCAGAGTCGCGGGATTTTCCACAGCCAGACGGTCGAGGAGAACTTGCTCCTGGGAGCGTTTGGTGCGGGGCTCACCCGGCGCGCGCTCCGTGAGCGCGTCGACGAGATGTTCCACCGCTTCCCTAATCTGGCGACGCGTCGAGCGCTGATCGCGTCCAGCCTCTCTGGCGGCGAGCAGCAGATGCTGGCAATCGCCAAGGTGCTGATGCGAAAGCCGAGCCTGCTGCTGCTCGACGAGCCGTCGATCGGGCTAGCCCCGAGGATGATCGCGCAGGTCGCGAGCGCTATCAGGGACGTCGAGCGCGGAGACGTCACGGTGCTGATCACCGAGCAGAACGTCGAATGGGTGCTGCCCCTGGTCGACGAGGTCCACATTCTCGAGCAGGGCCGGATCGCGGACACGCTGAGCGCCAACAACGGCCTGGACGCCACCACGATCCTTCACAAGTACCTCGGCAACGTTCAGGCGGCGAGCTAGGAGACCGGCCGGGTGAGGATCGGCCTCGGTCTCATCACCTGCCAGACCGTCCCCGGCGACCCACGGACGTGGTCGCAGCTATACCGAGAGGGCCTGGAGCTGTGCCGCATGGCCGAAGACCTCGGCTACCACTCGGTCTGGACGCCGGAGCACCACTTTTTCCCGGACGGTTACATGAGCTCGCCTCTCACCTTCGCGGCGGCGGTCGTCGCCGCGACGCGCCAGCTGCGCATCGGGCAGGAGGTGATGCTGGCGCCGCTCTACGATCCGGTGCACCTCGCCGAGGCAGCGGCCACCGTCGACCAAATCTCTGAGGGCCGGCTGATCCTCGGCCTCGGCACCGGCTGGCGCAGGGCAGAGTTCGATGCTTTCGCACCCACCTACGAAGATCGCGGCCGGCAGCTGAGCGAGTGCGTGCGCGTCTTGAGGGGAGCCTTCAGCGACGGTCCGTTCTCGTTCGAGGGCAGGTTCCACAGGTATCACGATCTCGACGTGACTCCGAAGCCGTTTCAGCGGCCGTCGATTCCGATCCTGATGGGCGCGTACACGGATCCCGGCGTGCGCCGGGCGGCGCGTCACGGCGACGGCTATCTGGCCCCCTTCCCGGGCTATGCGGAAGCCGACCGCCGCGTCGCCCTGGCGCGGGCGACTGCGCGCGACGCTGGCCGCCGACCAGACGAGCTGACCTTCGCCTTCCACCAGGCGTTCCACGTCGCGGATGACCGCGACGCCTTCGATGAGGCGCTCCCCCACCTCCACTACATGAGCTGGAGGCTGGCGCAGATGGAGGAGGGATACGGCGCGAACCATACTTCGGTACTGGAGCCGCCAGGGCCGGAACAGGTCGAGCGATACCGCGCGTCGATCATTGCGGGATCACCGGTTCACGCCGCGAAGTGGGTGGACACGTTCCGTAAGCACTACGGCGACGAGGTGGTCTTGATCGCCCGGCTGTACCTGCCGGGCCTGCCGTTCGAGCGCCAGGTCCGTGCGATTGAGCTGTTCGCGCGAGCGGTGATCTCGCAGCCGAACCGCACTCCGCCGCCCACGCCTGTTGGAGGTGTCGAATGAGTAAGCCGCGCGCGCTTCTGCTGGCCATGATCGATATGCCGGCGGAGGACGAGGAAGAATTCAATCGCTGGTGCGACGAGGACCACGTGCCGCAGCGGCTTGCCTGCCCAGGTTTTGTATCCTGCCGGCGGTTCACCGCAGTCCAGGGCGAGCCGAAGTACCTCACGATCTACGAGCTCGACGGCCCTGAGGCGCTCGAGACGCCGGAATACAAGGCGCTCGGTGCAGACGTGAGCGAGCAGTCGAAGCGGGTCGCCTCCCGCTGGACCAAGCTGATCCGCAACGTCTACGTCGAGATTCCGACGCCTGACTCACCGGTGATCGCCGCCGACTCCGAGCTGTGATCACTGCCGCCCTGCCCACGGCCTCGCCGAACCATCACGTGAGCGGCTGAACGTGGCCTATAACAGGCCCGTTCGCGTGGCGCTGGTCGGAACCGGGGCGATCGCCGTGCTCGCCCACATTCCGGCGTGGCTGGCCTGCTCGGAAGCCGAGCTCGTGTGGGCGGTCGACTCCCGCCCTCGGGCCGCTGAGGAGGCTGCCCGACGATTCGGGATACCGCGCTGGGGCACGTCGTTCGAGGACGTGCTCACCGACCCCGACATAGACGCGGTCGACTTGTGCACGCCGGCGCCACTTCACGCCTCCCAAACCATCGCCGCGTTACGGGCTGGCAAGCACGTACTGGTCGAGAAGCCGGCCGCAGTGACCCTGGCCGACGGTGAGCAGATGATCGCCGCCGCGCAGGCGTCGAACCTCGTCTGCATGGTGGTCGAGAACTGGCTCTACGCATCGTCGACCCAGTGCGCGCGGAGGCTGCTGGATGATGGCGCCCTGGGAACTCCTTACTTGATCCAGGCCAGCAACGAGAGCGACTTCCTGCTGCTGCCGTTCACTCGGCCCGACCAGACCGACCGTGACCGGCTTGGCTACGGCTTCATCGGGGGCATCCATACGCTGGCGGTCGCCCGGTACCTCATGGGCGAGGTGAGCGACATAGCGGCTTTCGCGAACACCGCCGAGATCTCCACGGGTCTCGGCGTGCCATACGACACGGAGATGGCGATCGCCTGCCGCTTCGGTTCGGGGGGGATCGGCAGCATGCACTTCACAGGCCGGTCGCGGCAGCCCGGTCACGGCCTGCGCGAGTTCCGGCTCTTCGGCACGGGTGGTCGCGTCGAGTTCGATATTGCGAGCGGACGATGCGAATGGTCGCTCGAGGGTGGCCCGCTCCAGGTGTATAACGCGCCGCCCTCTGGCGGACATCCAGAGGCTGTGGCCGACTTCGCTGCCTGTATCCGCGAAGGCGGCCGGCCGCTCACGCCAGTGGCGGACCAGGTGGAGACGCTGCGCCTTCTCTACGCCGCGTACGAATCGCTCCATCGCGTCGGTAGGGAGCGGGGATCTTAGTCCTCGCCCACCACCGTCACGCGCCCGGGGTCACCGAGCGCGAACGACGCCCGCGCCGCAAGCGCGGCGAGGCGCCGGCCAGCATTCTCGAACCCGATGTCCTTCAGGTGTCCGACCGGACCGAGCAAAGAGACCACTCCTTCGAAGCCGCGCTCTGACGTGACGCCGCTGGCCACCGCACCGACGCCCGCGGCAAATTCCTCGTCGTCGGTGGCGTAGCCACGCTCTCGCGTTCTAGCCAGTTCGGCTGCGTACTGCTTGGCGTCGGTGATGCTCTTGTTGGTGTAGGCGGTGAAGTTGCCGTTCAGCTGGCCGCCTGCCCACGCGAAATACGCCTTTCCGAACGAGCCGGCGTCGATGGGCACCCGTCCTCCGAAGGCAACCTCCACGTCAGGCCCGCCGTTCTGGTGCACGGCCAGCATCAGGTGGTGCTCTTCCCACGGCACCGCCACTACGGCGGTCAGAGCGAGCTCGCGAGCCGCCTCCACGAGCGAGCTCCAAGCGCTGCGGTAGATGGGGACGCTGCGGGCGTAGGAGGCACCGAGGTAGAAGGTGGCTGGACCGAGGCGGTAGCGCCGGTCGCCGTCCTGCACGACGATGCCTTCGGTAACGAGTTCGCCCACGATCGAGTGGGCGGAGCTCGGAGCGATGCGCAGAGAGCGCGCGATCTCGGTCAAGGCCAGCGGACCGTTGGTCCGACGGAGCAGCCGGATGACCCGGAATGCCTTGTTCAGCGCGCTAGCCAAGCAATGACGTCCTCAAAGTTCGTCAGAACGAGTAAAGACGGCCAGATCGTACACGTTTCCTCGAATGATACGGCCCACTTTTATGCACTCATTGCGATATTCCGAGCGCCAGTAGTAAGTGGTTCGGACGAAGGCTCTCGCCGCCTGCCACCAAATATGGAAGGTGGTGCGATTTTCCCGAGGGCGCCTGGACGGTCCCCGAACGCTCTGCGATGACATCACGTGCTGGCCAGGAGGCTTGACAGTATCTCTCGCGCCACCTAAATTTTCCGAAAGCCTTACGGAAGCTCCGTATTGCGAAACGGGAATTACGAACCGAGGGTGAGGAAAGGGGCTTGACGGAAAGCCGACTGAGAGACGTCGTCACACCGGCGGCTCGGCGCCGCGACTATCGCGCCCGCGGTTTGTGGAACGACGATACCCTCGCCGAGCGGGTGCGCTCACACGCGCAAACCCGAGACGGCGAGGTGGCCGTGGTCGATCAGTTGGGCGCACGGCGAGTGACCTTCGCGGAGCTCGACGCCGACTCAGACCGGATCGCCGGCTACCTGGCTGCTCAGGGCGTGGAACCCGGCGACGTCGTCGCCGTCCAACTGCCCAACTGGTACGAGACGGTGGCGGTGGCCATCGGCATCTTCAAAACAGGCGCCGTCATAAATCCGATGCTCCCGGTGTACCGCAGCAAAGAACTGCGGCACATGCTGCGGATCGGCGAGCCGAAAGCCATCTTCACGCCGGCCGAGTACCGCGGATTTGATCACCTGGCGATGGTCGAGGAGCTGCGCGACGAGATCCCCTCGCTGCGAGTGCATGTGGTTTTGGAGGGAGCCGGAGGGCGAGCGGTGCCGTTCAAGAAGGTCATAGACGCTGACCTCACGGCGCCCGACGGCTACGTCGGCGCCGCCGAAGAGGTTTCCGAGCTCATCTTCACGTCAGGCACCGAGGCCGAGCCGAAGGCGATCATGCACACCGAGCAGACCACGAACTTCAGCGCGCGCACGGCGTACTCCTCGCTCGGCATGTCGCACGCCGACGTGGTCTGGATGCCCTCACCGATTGGCCACTCGACCGGGTTCAACTACGGCGTTCGCATGGCGCTTTATCACGGCCTGAAGCTCGTGCTGCAGGAGCGTTGGGACGGCCACGAGGCCGCCGACCTGATCGAGGCCGAGGGATGCACGTACACGCTGGCCGCCACCACCTTCGTGCGCGACCTGGTCAATGCCAGCCGCGAGCGGCCGCGCGACGTCTCTTCGATGCGCCTGCTCGGCTCCGGCGGTGCACCGGTACCTCCGCAACTGGTTCGAGACGCCGCCGACGTCGGCATCACCGTTTTACGGCTGTATGGGTCGACAGAGGTCCTGGTGGGAACCTGGAATCGTCCTAAATCGCCATTGGAGAAGCGTGTTGAAACCGACGGGCTCGCCGTAGACGACGTCGAGATCGTAACGCGCGACGACGACGGCGCTGACGTCCTCGGGAGCCCTGGCGAGATCTACACGCGCGGCCCGAACACCTGCGTGGGCTTCTTCAACGATCCCGACCGAACCGCGGCGACCTTCGACGCCGGGGGTTGGGTCAAGTCTGGCGACCTCGCCATCGTCGACGAGGCCGGATGTCTGACCGTTGTCGGCCGGAAGAAGGAGATCATCATCCGCGGCGGGCTGAACATCGCTCCACGGGAAGTCGAAGATGTCATCCTTCGGCTGCCGGGCGTGATCGCAGCGGCCGTAATCGGCCTGCCTCACGAGCGCCTGGGCGAGACCGGCTGCGCTTGCGTCGTCCTGAGGGCCGGCGAAACGCTGAGCTTCGAGGCACTGACCGACCACCTGCGCAGCAGCGGGCTAGCGACCTACAAGTGGCCAGAGCGCCTGGAGATCGTGCCCGAGCTGCCGATGACCAGCACCGGCAAGATTCGCAAGCACCTCCTCGTAAGCCAGTTCTCGCAGCCGCCATCGGGCATCGCGACGTGAGCTCGCCCGCGGCATCCAAGCGTCCCACGACCGCCCGGCTTGAGGCTGAGCGCATTGCCGTACGCGAAGGCGCCTACGCGCAGGTCCTGCGTCTCAACCGACCAAATCAACTCAATCCGCTTGACTGGGACACGGTCCGTGAGCTGGAGTCCGCGCTCCAGGCAGCTGACCAGGAGACCTCGGTGAGAGCCGTCCTTCTGACGGGAAAGGGCAGGGCCTTTAGCGCCGGCGGTGACCTGAAGAGCTACGTCACGCTTCAGCGCGATCCTGTGCGTTTTCCGCTGTTCCTGGAGGACTTCCACCGGACCTGCTCGAACATCAAGTTCATGCGCAAGCCGGTTGTGGCCCTGGTCAACGGCATCACCGCCGCTGGCGGTCTCGAGCTGCTCCTCTCCTGCGATTTCGCGATCGCGGCGACCGCGGCCAGGATCGGCGACGCGCACCTTCAGTACGGCCAGATGGGCGGCGGCGGCGTGCTCACTATGCTGCCCAGGATGGTCGGCCCAGCCCGTGCGCGCGAGCTGGTCTTCTCTGGCCGGTTCCTGCCCGCCGACGAGGCCATGGAGTGGGGACTCGTTAACCGGGTCGTCGCAGACGGCGAACTCCTCCAGGCCGGGCTCGAGTTCGCATCCGGCGTCGCAGCGAAGAGCGCGCTGGCTGTAGCCAACGCCAAGTTCGTCCTCAACACGGGTTGGTCGGACGGTACCGGCATCGAGGCGTCGCTGCGCCTGGAAAGGGAGCGCAATCTGCGGTACGTGCTGACGGCGCCCGACGCGCACGAAGGCCTGCGCGCGTTTCAAGCTCGGCGCAAGCCCGAGGCGACGCAGCCAAGCGACGGGCGCCATGCGCGTTAACGGCAGCTTCCAAGGCAACACAGCGATCGCTGGCGTTGGCTACACGCCGTTGAGCCGCAACTCGGGCCAGAGTGTGTTGTCGTTGGCGGTGGAGGCGTGCCGGTCGGCCATCAATGACGCCGGGCTCGATCCGGGTGAGGTCGATGGGATCGCGAGCTTTAGCCTTCTCAACGACTCGGTCCCTTGCCAGGCCGTGGCCACAGCTCTCGGGCTGCCAACGCTCCGCTACTCCCTGGACATGAACCTCGGCGGCCAGGCGCCCTGCTACATGGTCATGCACGCGGCGATGGCGGTCGCCAGCGGCCTCGCCAACAACGTGGTCGTGTTCCGAGCCCTCAACGGGCGCAGCGAGGTGCGGATCGGGTCGAGCCAGTTCCATGGACCCGGAGGCCAGTACCGCTACCCGATCGGCTACACAGCCTACCCCCAGTACATCGCCATGTGGGCCCGTCGTTACATGATCGAAACCGGCGCTGACTACAAAGATCTTGCGGCGGTCGTGCTGGCGCAGCGGGAGTACGCGGTGGTCAACGAGCGCGCGGTGCTGCGCCGCCCTCTTACGCTCCCCGAATACTTCGAGTCGCCGTTCGTGGCCGATCCCTTCCGCGTCGTCGACTGCACGATCGAAGTGGACGGCGCATGCGCGCTGCTGATCACGTCGGTGGCCGGTGCCCGGCGCCTGGCCCATCCTCCCGCTGTCATCCAGGGCGGCGCCTACGCGTGTGGGCCGCGGTCCGGTCTCGACATGGGCGACGCGCTGCTCTGGGAGGACTACTCGCGGAACTACACCTCGTTCCTCGCCGACCAGCTGTGGACGTCGAGCGGTATGCGGCCCGCCGACATGGATTTCGCCGAGATTTACGACTGCTTCAGCAGCGTGGTGTTGTTCGGTCTCGAGGGCCTGGGGTTGGCCGAGCGAGGCGGCGCCGGCGAGATGATCCGCAGCGGCGCGACGCGCATTGATGGCGAGCTTCCGGTCAACACACACGGCGGTCTCCTCTGCGAGGGCTACCTCCACGGCATGAACACCGTCGCGGAGGCGACGCTCCAGATCCAGGGCCGCTCCGGCGAGCGCCAGGTTCCCCGAGCTGTGGCCGGCGTAGTGACGTCGGGCGCCCTGATGGACGGCTCGGCGTTGGTCTTGACCGCGGACTGAACATGCAAC
>CAZRMD010000056.1:0-12637 GCA_964601135.1 uncultured Actinomycetes bacterium
CCGAGCGGCTGATGGCGCGGGCCGAGGCGGCGCTGGCCGGCGGTGATGGCGCCGCCTCACAACCTGCGGGAGGTGTGCACGGCGGTGCAGCACCTGGTCGACAACCCTGAGGCGAGCAACGAAGACCTGCTGGGCTTCGTCAGCGGTCCTGACTTCCCGACCGGGGGCATCATCATGGGGCGGACCGGCATCAAGCAGGCGTACGCCACCGGGCACGGCAAGATCATCGTGCGCGGCCGGCACACGCTCGAAGAAGCAAGCAACGGGCGCGAGCGGATCATCGTCGACGAGCTTCCCTACGCGGTCAACAAGGCCAACCTGGTCGCCAAGATCGCCGAGCTGGTCGCCGATCGCAAGCTCGAGGGCATCGCCGACCTGCGCGACGAGTCTGACCGCCGCGGCATGCGGATCGTGATCGAGCTCAAGCGCGAGGCGAAGCCGTACACGGTCCTGAACAACCTGTACAAGCACACCGCGCTGCAGCAGACGTTCGGCGTCATCATGCTGGCGATCGTCGACGGGCGACCGGTCGTGCTGTCCCTCAAACAGGCTCTGCAGCTCTTCGTCGACCACCGCCGCGACGTGATCCTGCGCCGCACCCGCTTCGACCTCGAGAAAGCGCAGGAACGCGCACACATCCTCGAGGGCCTGAAGATTGCGCTCGACCACCTCGACGAGGTGATCAGGACGATCCGCGCGGCCTCGGACACCGACACGGCTTCCAGAGAGCTGCAAACGAAGTTCGGTCTTTCGGAGCGGCAGGCCAAGGCCATCCTGGCCATGACCCTCGGCCGGCTGACCGCGCTCGAGCGCAAGAAGATCGACGACGAGTACGAGGAGGTGATCAAGACCATCGCCTATCTCGAGTCGATCCTTCAATCCGACCAGAAGGTCCGGATGCTGATCTCCGACGAGATGGCCGAGATGATCAAGAAGTACGGCGACGACCGCCGCACCGAGATCAGCGACCAGGAGGCGACCGAGCTTTCGGCCGAGGACCTGATTCCGAAAGAAGAGGTCGTGGTCACCCTCACGCACCGCGGCTATATCAAGCGCATTCCCGCCCGCACCTTCCGCGCCCAGCGCCGCGGCGGCGTCGGCCTACGTGGCGCCAAAACCGTGGCCGGCGCGGATGCGCCGACCGGCACGCGGGAAGAGGACTACGCCGATCACCTGCTGATCACGCACACGCACGCCTCGATGCTCTTCTTCACCCAGAGCGGCCGCGTCTTCCAGCTCCGCGTGCACGAGATTCCCGAACGCGATCGCACGGCCAAGGGCATCCACATCAACAACCTGATCGAGATCGCCGCCGCCGAGCGAGTCACCTCGGTCTTTGTGCGGCCGGAGTCGGACGACCCCCACGCGCGCTTCATGCTGATGGTCACGGCCGGCGGCCAGATCAAGAAGACGGCCATGAAGGAATACGCGAACGTGCGCCGCAACGGCCTGATCGCGATCAATCTGCAGTCGGGCGATGAGCTCAACTGGGTCTCACCGACCTCGGGCGCCGACCACGTCGTCATCACCACCAAGCTGGGCAAGGCGATCCGCTTCAGCGAGGCCGAGGTGCGACCCATGGGGCGCGACACCATGGGCGTCATCGGCATCAAGCTCGGCAAGGGCGACGAGGTGGCCGGTATGGGCGTGGTCGATCCCGAAACCGATCCCGATCTGCTGGTGGTAACCGAGCGTGGCTATGGCAAGCGGACGCCGGCGTCCGAGTACCCGGTCCACCATCGTGGAGGCCAGGGCGTCTTCACGCTGAAGGTCACCGATCGGGTCGGGCGCCTTGCGGCGCTGCGCGTGAGCGTCGACGAGGAAGAGGAGATCCTCCTCATCACGGCGGCGGGCATGGTCCTGCGGACTACTGTGGGTTCGATCTCGCGCATCGGCCGCCAGACGCAGGGCGTCATCGTCATGCGCCTGCAGCCGGACGACCAGCTGGTGGCTCTGGCCCCGGTTGGCGAAAGCGACGAGGAGAAGTAGGGTCCTGCTGGTGACCTGGGTCGGCTGGCTCGGTCTGGCGCTGATGGTGCTGGCGATCGTGGCCGTCCTGGGCTGCTTGCTGCTGGCCCTCCTCCCGGCCGGGCTCCGCGTTCGCCGGGCAGCGCTGGTCACGGCTGCCCTCAATGACGATTTCCAGCGGGCCTTCGACCACACGGTTTGGCTCCAGCGCGAGCACGCTCTCGAGCGCGCCACTCTGGTGCGGCCATATCGGCGCATCTGGCGGATCGTCAACCACCCGCTGACGGTGGCTCTGCTCGAGTCGTACGCGAGGCGCCGGGCACGCCGATGAGCCCTCGCCGCCGGGCCACCACCGAGCTGCCGGCCGCGACGCCCGCTCCGCAGGCGTCAGAGACAGCGGAAGAAGAGCCGCGCTTCGAGCTCCTCGAGGAGTCGCCGATCGAAGGCGAGACCGCAGTCGACGCCGCGTACCGAGCGGTCGACCAAGCTGTCGCCCGGGAACGCATTCGGATCGCACGCGAGATTCACGACGGCCTTGCCGCCGACCTGGCGACGTCGGTGGCGCTCTTCAAGTACTACTTCGAGTCGGCCTCCAAGGGAGCGAGCGACGACGGCGAGAGCGTCCTCCGCAGCATCCAGGAGATCCTCGAGGGGCTGTTGACCAGCACCCGCAACACCCTGCGCTCGATGCGGCCGCGACGCCTCGGGATGTCGTCCGTGGTCGACGAGCTTCGCCATATTGCCGAGGAGTTCGGCCGGCTCTACGCGATCCGGGTCGAGATCTGGACCTCCGGCCGCGAAGAAGACCTGACCGCCGGCCAGCGTGAGGTCGTGTACCACATCGTCCGCGAGGCTTTGATCAACGTCCGCCGCCACTCAGGCGCGTCGATGTGCCGTGTCCGCCTCGGATTCGCAGCCAAGCCGTTCCTGATCGAGGTTTCCGACGAGGGCAAGGGCTTCGAGGCCTCGAATCCCAGTGGCTATGGCCTCGTCGGTATGCGCGAGCGCGCCGCCGGCATCGGCGGCAGGCTCGAGGTCGTGACCACGCCTGGGCGCGGCACCACCGTCTTCCTCTTCGGGCCCGAGAGCGTGGTGGCAGCGAGCTAGGTTCACAAGACCAGCGCCCGCGTGCTCGTGCTGAGGCCGGGCATCAGGTCCCGAACTTCGTGCCGGGAGCGAATCGACAGCTTCCGCAGGACCTGATCGCTGGCGCGCCGGGCGACCCTGGTGTCGACCGCCAGGGCGCGGCCGATCTCTTCGTCTGACAGGCCCTCCGCGATCAAAATCGCGAACCGCCGCTCGCGAGGCGTGAGCCGGCCCAAGGGTCCGGTGACGCAGCTGACCGCTGCCGTCAGAGCGATGCCGAGGGCGGCGATGTAGTCGATCTCCGCCTGCTGGTACCAGTGCTGGCTGCGCGACCCCACGATAAGGAGACCGACGGGCCGGGCGTCGACCAAACCGATGGGCGCGTAGACGATGGCCGGCCAGTGGATCTCCCAATCGTCCTGATGTTCACGGGGATCGATGAGCGAGTTCAGGGCCAGCGGTTGCCGCTCGTATAGGCATCGCCGTGCCAGCGGGCTGAGGTCCTGGTAGATCGGCAGCACCTGCGCAGGTGCGCCCTCTGCGACCGTCGACTGGGCGATCACACGCAAGCGTCCGTCGCGCAGACCGCCCACGACCCACCGGTCGTGGTGGATCGCCTGCAACGCCATGTCGATATGTCTTCGGGTTCGGGTAGCCGTGGTCCGACCTGTCATGGGCCGGCAACATAGGGCGCCCTCGCCGCTCGGTCCTCAGCGTTTCTTCAGCGATTCCAGCATCCCGTCCACGCGCCGGCGGCGTCTGCTACGGTGCCGCGGCAGGGTAGGGCTGGGAGGATTGGCGAAGGTACTCGTCGTCGACGATGACCGCCGGCTCGCGGAAGTCGTCGCGGAGACACTGCGGCGGGCGGGCCACGACGCCGATGTCGCCGAGGGCGGCAACGATGCGCTGGCCATGATCGCCAGCGCCGAGCCGGACGTGGTCCTGCTTGACTATGTCCTGCCCGACATCGACGGCGCCGCGATCCTTGACGCCTTGCGCGCGGAGGACGGCTCGATCCCGATTCCGGTCCTGATCTTCACCGGCGGCCGGACTACACCAAAAGACGAGGTCTATGGCCTCCAAAAGGGTGCCTTCGATTACATCGACAAGGGCATCAGCCGCGACGTGCTCGTGGCCCGCATCGAAAACGCTTGGCGGCATCGCCAGCGGCTGCTCAGAGTGCCGCCGAAGATCCTGCGGTTCAAGCGCTTCGGCAATCTCGTCATCGATCTGGAAGGCATGCGGGCCAAGGTCGGCGATCAAGAGGTCGAGCTGGAGAACCGGCAGTGGTGCCTGCTCGCCTACTTGAGCCAGCGGCCGGGTGCGGTGGTGACCAGAGCCGAACTGCTGGAGAAGGTGTGGGGCACCGGCTACCTGGGTTTCCACCACGCCGTCGATCAGACGATCTACGAGCTGCGCCGCCGTCTGGGGGATCACCGCTGGATCGAAACCGTGCGCGGCCGGGGGTACCGTTTTGCACGACACTGACCAGGTCGAAGCGCTGCTGCATCGCCTCCGATCGACGCTGGCGCGCCTCAAATACGAGGTGGAGTTGATGGATTCGCTCGACGAACGCGACCGGATCCTCAGCACGATCGACGAGATGCGCGACCTCCTTCGGCCACGCGCTGATTAGCCGTCGAGACCGCCGCTAGTCCTGAAGGGCGGCTAGCCGGCGCTGAGCGTCTTCGGGTGCCGGGAGCCGGAGGGAGATCGTGGATCCGCTGGGCGTCGAGGACTCCAGCACGATCCGGCCAAGATGCTGCTGAGCGACGCCTTGCGACCAGCGCAGCCCAATTCCGTGGCCGGCGCCCTTCGAGGAGGCAGTAAACGCCGTCATATCAAGCGACACACCGGGCGCAAACCCCGGCCCTCCGTCCGCGATCGATACCCATCGTTGGCCCGATCGCCTGATAGATGTCGTCACATGCATAAGTCCCCCAGCCCGGGTGACTTCAACGGCATTCAGCATCAAATTGATCAAAACCTCAACCAAAAGCACAGAGTCGCCGAGCACAGGCGTAGGCCGAACAGGCAGATCGACAACGCACCGAACGCCTTTGCTAGTCGCTACCGGCTTGGCAATCGCGGCGGCCCTGACGAGGAGATCGCGCAACTCCAAGGTCGCGAACCGTGACAGCTCCATTTGTCTGGTCAGGCTGCGACGACTAACGTTCAGTGCCTCGGTCAGCACTGGCCGCAATTCCTCGGTCGTGCCGTCCGTCGCGATAACACTCGCGGTCATCAGAACGTTGCGCAGATCATGCATAGAACCCTCAAGCTCATGCAAGTACTCGGACTGTTGCGAAACCTGCTGAACAGAGGCCTGCAGCGTCGGTTGGACCACGCCAAGGGTCAAGTGACTTCGGAGCGACACCGCAACTAGGGGTATCAGCGACGCATAAAAGTACGCGGCCGGTCCGGGAAGACGCATGAGCGGAGCCATCGCCAGAGAGGCTGCCCCGAAAGCCACGAAGGCGAAATACCAGTAGCTGGACAAGTTCTGCGCCAACACCCTAACGGTGGCCTCACGGTTGAAGAGTGCTAGTGTCACAGCTATAACAATCCAGTTGACGGCCGAATTTACAACCACTACGGCAATGTCAGCGGGGAGCAAACCGACACCCGCGCGCAGGAGCAGCACGTGTACTGACGCCGCCAACGTAGCCCAAAACATGCTGCCGGCCGCGCGCAGCGGCGCCAAATAGCCAGACGTTCTTTCAGCCGACCAGAACGCCGTCGAGGCCAAGCCCACGAACGGGACAAGCTGCGGTTGGAGAAGCATCCATGCGGTCTGCGTAGCAACTGCAGTCAAGTTAATCCGGCCGCGCGGCATCGACACGGTGACGCGTTGCAACGCCGCGCCGACTACGCACAAGTAAGCAGTGTTGAGGAGGGAGCGAGCTGTTACAGGCGCGACGCCGACTATCATCAGTGCCACTGTGCTTGCGACGAGAACGGCCGCAAAGGTCAATACCGGCGCCCCGCCGATCCTCTGTAGATCCCCGACGATGCGGCCAGCAGTGGAGGTAACGAATGAACCGATCGTGCGGCCGACGGTCATCGAGTCATGTAAGCCGCAGCAATATGTCGACCAATGAAAGGGCAACCAACTGCGGAGGGTCCGCTACCGAGGACTAGGCGCCCTCCGCCATCTCGATGTGGCTCTTAACGGCTCTTGTGGCAATCACACTCTCGTCAGCGTGGCGGACGGGCTTGAGTTGGCGATCCACACGACCGCCTACAAGCAGTGCTGCAGCACCGATCAACAGCATCACCGAGCCGGCTAACAAGTAAACAGAGCGGCCACCAACGACAAGTGTGAGCACGCCTCCAGTTGCGCTGCCAGCGATTGCAAGGGACTGGGCCAGGACTCCGCGTGTGGCCATTACGCTCCCCACACGATCAATCGGAGCCAGTTCCTGGAGTTCGGTGCGATTGCCAATGAAGTAGAGCTGATTACCGATAGACGCGGCAAAGAGTATCGCCGCGGTGACGAGCAAGAACGAACTGGCGGCCGTCACAAGGCACAATGCCCCCATAGCCACAAGTCCAACCAGTGAGATCAGGCGCGCGTTAGCCGATAGGCGACTAAAGATCAACGCGCCGATCACCATCCCTGCAGTCAGAGTAACTTCAAGGAACGTGTAGGCTCGCGGGCCGTTCTGGGAGAGCTCATAGGCGATAACCACAAGCGCTGGCACTGTCATTGACAAGGCGAACGCGCCAGCACCAGAGAGGAACAGCGGCACTCTGGCCGCCCGCACCGTAAAGGCGCCCCGGAGTGCGCCCAAAACGCTTCGTGACTTAATACCTCCGCCGAGCGGACCTGCAAGCAGCGTTAGCCCGGCTGCGAGGATAAATGTCACGGCATCGATCAGGTAGAGAGGGCTAGTCGACGCAAGCCACCACACCATAATCGCCGCGAGTGGATAGCCGACGCTCCTTCCGACGGTGCTACCGGTCGCAAGGATCCCATTGGCGACGCCTATGTGCCTGCCGCGCATGACGTACGCGACGCTAGCATCGCGTCCCGCTTGGCCTAGGGCTGCAGCGGCTCCTAAAATCACGACGATCCCAAAAAGCGTCCACGGGGCGAACACGAGCAGGAATGGTGTTGCGAGAAGAGTGGCCGCTCCGATCGAGTCGCAAACTGCGACTACAACTCGTCTGGGTAGTCGGTCAACGGCGCCACCTAAAAGGAGGCCAGCGACCATCATGGCGGCAGCGCGCAACCCTACCGCAGCTGCGACCCCAACTCCATTGTGGGTGACGGTAAAGGCCGAAACAGCCACGGCGATTGCGGTAAGAGGGTCGCCAATACTCGACAGCGTCACGCCGCCTGCCAGATACGAAAGCATCGAATGGCGCTTCAACAAGCTCACGGGGCTGGGTGGCGCAAGCGTGCGGATTTCGGGAGCTGCTGCCGAGATAGCGGTCAGGGGCGGATCGCCGAAGACTCTGCGGAGCGCGTTGACTACTTCGGGGTCGTACAAGATACTCGACGCAGCAGAAATATCCGCAACGGCTTCGGCAGGCGTCATGCTCGTGCGTCGATACACGCGCGGGCCGGTAATCGTGTCAAAGGAGTCTGCTACAGCGATGATTCGAGCGCCCAGCGGAATCTCGTCACCAGCCAAGCCGCTCGGATATCCAGATCCGTTCCATCGTTCGTGGTGATACCTCACCCACGGTGCCATCGGGCGCAAAGCGGTGTGCCTGCCGATCATCTCAGCGCCAACCTCAGCGTGGCGGCGCATCGCCGCCCACTCGGCAGGGTCGAGACCGGCGGGCTTCTTGAGAACTGCGTCGGGCACTCCGATCTTGCCAATGTCGTGTAGCAACCCTGCCACGCGGAGGCGTTCAACTTCGAGGCTATTCAGCCCAAGCGCCTGCGCAATCTGTGCCGCAAGGTTAGAGACGCGCTGGGAATGAAGCTCTGTCATAGGATCGCGCGCATCAAGCGCCTGGGCCATTAGCTCCAGGGTCTGGATTCGCTCCTCTTGCTGCCGCTGAGCGTCAGCCATGTTTGATCGGACGGCGAAGAGCAAACCCAACAGGCCGAGCCCCATGGCCCAGCCTCCGGGTAGCTCCAGAACCATGAAGAGGGCCCCGCCGCCGATGCCGAGGATGAACACTGATCGAATCGAGCTAATGCCGACGTTCGCGGAGAGGATGGCCCAGAGACTCTTTCCTTCCGCTTTTCCCTCATGCGTTGCGATGGCCTGAGCTGTCAGCGGATAACCGATGATCAGACTGGCTGCAGCCAGCACGAGCGTCTTGGCTGGAACTTCAATTTCTGCCGGGAATGGGACCAGAGCAATGGCCATCGATGGAACGCCATACTCGATCGCCGTGCGTGCCCTATTGAACAGAAATCGATTCAATGGAACTTCGGCAGAGGGCCACGTCCCATCGTTCCGACAAAGCCATGCGAGCAACGCGGGGCCAACTCCGGGGCAGAGGAGAGCGGCTGCCACCAACGGCGTCGTGTCTACCGTTTGCTTGCCGTGGTGCCACTTGATCGGCATTAGTGCCGCGAGCTGCGTGAACAGTCCGAGATACAAGAGCGGCAGGAGGGCGTTCGGCCGGATGGGGAAGTAGGCCAGTGCCACCGGCACGACTGCGGCACCCAGAGCGATTACCGAAGCTACATATAGGGCTCCGCCGCGCGTGTTCCCCCCCACCCTTCGCATGGCGAGCGTAGTGTAGGTCGGCCGGTCGAGAATCTGAGCCCCCTTTTGTTGGACTGGCGCTTCATGGATGCGCCAGTCCAAGCGCGTCAAGCCCCGGCGGCATATCCGCCAGGCCTTGACGTTACCGGTTTACCAGTCCCAGCCGCCGAAGATTTGGGGCCGGTTGCTCTGTAGAAGCCGGCGCAGAAAAGCCACCCTTGTTCCTCCCAGTGGTCCGTATTTCGCTCCGGGCCGATCCACCCCCCGGCGCCTTGGGCTGCAGTGTCCGCCCCCGGGCCCTAGCCGCGCATCCCGAAACTTGCCGACCGGCAGGGTCGGAATTTCACCGGTCTCGGCCTACGTAACTTTGCCTATGCCCTGCCTGGGCGTCTTGCCGAAGCGCGGGCTACCAGGCGCATCTACTCTTGCGGCGGGCTTCGCCGCATGGCCGGAGCGCTAATCCGGGTGGAGGAATGCCGTGACCTGGTTCGTCCGCAGCCTGGGCTAACCCGCGACAGCGGGGCCCAGGCGGCCTCCACACCGGCGAGCTTGAGATACGGTTCATACCTCCGATGAACGGCCAGCGGCGATCGGTACTCGTCATCGACGACAACCCCATGCCCCGGTTCGCCGCTCGGGCCATGCTTGACGCGACGCCGTCGTTCCGGTTCGCTGGCGAGGCGGGCAGCGGGCAAGAGGGGGTGCGGGTGTGCGGGCGGATCCGCCCCGACGTGGTTCTGGTCGACGTCGACATGCCGGACATGGACGGTGCCCTGACGACGCGCTCCATCATCGAGCTCGGCGATCCGAAGCCGGTCATCGTGGCCTGGACGGTCTCCGACTCCAGCGACGACCTGATCCGCATGATCAGAGCCGGCGCCAACGGCTATGCGCTGAAGGATTTCGGCCCCAACGAGCTCGAGCACTCGCTCCTGGCCGCCATCCAGGGTGAGACGCCGGTGCCTCGGAAGATGGTGCCCGAGGTCATCTCGAAGGCCCTGGCCGCGCCCAAGCATCAGGACGATGGCGCCGACGGACTCACCAAGCGCGAGCGTGAGGTGCTACGGCTGGTGGCGCGGGGATCGGCCACCAAAGAGGTGGCGGCGCAACTGGGACTCAAGCCGCGATCGGTCGACGCGCACCTCCGCGGCATCTATCGAAAGCTCGACGTCACCAATCGGATGCAAGCCGTCAACCGGGCGCGGGCGCGCGGTCTGATTCCACCGGACGACGACAGCTAGCGTCCGCCAACGGCTAAACGGCTAGCGAAAGGCGAGAGGATGGAGGTCCTGCTGATCGAGGACGACGCGCCGCTCGCCGACCTCATCTGCCGGAGCCTGACCCGGCGTGGGGTCGCCGCCAAGCACGTCGCCAGCGTCGCAGAAGCCCGCACCGGCAGCGCGTTCGTCAACGCGAGGCTCGTGGTCGACCTCAGCGCCGTCGATAACGCGCCGGCCGAGGACAGGCTGTGGCTCCGCCAGCGGCAGCCGATCGTTCTCACGGGCGCTTCGCCCGAACAGGGAAGGTCGCTGGCCGAAAGCGTCGACGCGGTCGCCTATCTCAGCAAGCCGGTCGAGGTGGAAGAGCTGCTCCAGGCCCTCCAGATCGGGCGCGGGTAAGGGGCGCCATTCGAGCACTTCCTCGTCATACTGGCGTGGATCTCAACCTTGCACTCCAGCGCGCGATCCGCCGCCGGCCCCTCCCGGCTCTCGAAGGCACCGGGTGCACCGGACCCAGCGGCCGGATCCAAGTCCCAGACGCAGCACACAGAAGCCGAGGCGGCCGCGCGCGCGCATGCGCATGCGCACGGCCACGACCGGCCTGACCGTCCGACGCGCAGCAGCGCCGCCTCGCGGCGCTCTCTCCAGATCGCCTTTGCGTTTGCGGCCGTCATTCTTGGCGGAATCGTCCTCGTTCTCGTCCGGGACGTCATCGGCGCCTTCGTGCTCGGTGCCCTGCTCGCTTTCGTCATCGGTCCCTTCGTCGACCAGCTGGAGCGGCTTCACATCCCGCGCCCGATCGGCATCCTGTTCCTCTTCGCCGTTATCACGGCGCTGATCGTGGGCCTGGTCGGCGCCGTCCTGCCGCTGCTGGTCACCGAGCTGAACGGACTGCAGAGCCAGGCGCCAGCAATGGCGAGCATCGCCCAGGCGCGCCTCGACGAGCTCCACCAGGGCCACCCGCTCCAGATCCTTGGCTTCAACCTCGACCTCACCAGCACCACCGACGCCATCACGCAGCACGCCAACGACTACCTCCTGGGCCAGTTCGGCACCGCCGTCAGCCTCGGCATCACCGCGCTCACGACCGCCTTCCAGGTCGTGTTGATGCTGATCGTGGCCTTCCTGGTTTCGCTCGACAGCCATCGCATCAGCCGGGCCCTGCGTTCGATCGTTCCTGTCGACTACCGGCCCGATTTCGACCTCGTCTGGTCGCAGATCAAATCGATGCTCTATGCATACATGCGCGGTCAGCTCGTGATCGCGGCCATGATCGGCGTCAGCGCCGGAGTCGCCGTCCAGTGGATCGGCCTGCCCTACGCGCTCGCGCTTGGGCTGCTGGCGGCGATCACGAGCCTGGTGCCCTATCTCGGGCCGTTCCTGGGCGCCATTCCGGCCATCCTGATCGCGCTCGCCGTGAGCCCGCAAAAGGCCATCCTGGTCGTCATCGCCTACCTCGCGGTGTCGAACGTCATCCTCAACTTCGTCTTCCCGAAGGTCATGGGCGACGCCGTCAAATTGCCTCCGATCCTGGTCATAACCGCCTTCCTGGCCGGCTTCAGCCTGGCCGGAATCCTGGGCATGTTCGTCGCCATTCCCGTCGCCGCGACGCTGCGCATCCTCTACGACCACATTCACCCGCGGCTCTTCCCCGAGCGTCCAGCCCTCCCCTCTGCATGAGGACGGCGATCCTTGCCGACATCCACGGCAACTGGCCGGCGCTGGAGGCTGTTCTCGAGGACGCCCACGACGTCGACGGTGTCATCTGCCTTGGCGACCTCGTCGGCTACGGCGGAAATCCGGAGCGCTGCGTGGACGAGGTGCGCGGTCGCGGCTGGCCCACGCTGGTCGGCAACCATGACCGCGCCTGCACCGATCCGCAGATCCTGGCCTGGTTCAACGACGACGCGGCCCAGGCCGTGCGCTGGACCAAGCAGCGCCTCGACGCCGAGCGGGTCGAATGGTTGGCCGGCCTACCTGAGACCCTCGAGGAGGCGGGCGTGATGCTCGTGCACGCGAGCCCGCGCGATCCGATCTTCGAATACGTCCTCGACACCGCCACCGCCGCCGCCAACCTGCTCGTGCTGGGCGGTCGCTCCTGCCTTCACGGCCACACCCACATCCCCGGCGTCTTCTACATCGATGGCGACAGCCTGCAGCACAACTACTGGCTCGGCCACGTGAAGGTCGAAGGCCCGGTGCTGATCAACCCGGGCAGCGTGGGGCAGCCGCGCGACGGCAACCCGGACGCCAGCTATGGCATCTGGGACGTCGAGGAGCGCACGTTTGAGTGGCGGCGCGTGCCCTACAACCGCGACGCGGCCAAGCGGGCGATCCGGAAGGCGAAGCTGCCCGACCGGTTTGCCGCAAGACTGGACGTTGGCCGCTAGTCGGAGATGACATGACACCCGCGCCCGAACGCGCTCGCGCCGTCCGCCGCCTGGCGGGCGTGGCCGCCGCCGCCGCCGGCCTGGAGCTGGCCGGATTCTGGCTCTTTCGCTGGCTGACCTTCCTGGCCGGCGACCTGCGCGGGCCGGACTTCTTCTCCTTCTATGCGGCGGGCCGGCTGTTCCTCGCCAAAGGCGGCGCCGGCGTCTACGACCCAGGTCTTCAGAAGGCCTTCCAGGACCAGGTCACGGCGCAATGGGCTCCGCTCCAGTTCATCCTGCTGCCCTACATCCACCCCCC
>CAZRMD010000056.1:12737-15030 GCA_964601135.1 uncultured Actinomycetes bacterium
CGGCTGGGCCGGTGTGCTGAGCGGCCTGGCGCTGGTCAAGCCACAGCTGGTCCTGGTCATACCCTGTCTCTTCATCGCCCGGCGGGCCTGGCGTGCACTGGCCGGCATGGCGGCGGTCGGCACGGGCTTGGGGGTGGCAGCCCTGCTCGTCTCAGGACCGGGCTCGATCGGCGGCTATCTCGGACTGGTCATCAACTGGGTGGCGGGCAACAACCGGGCCTGGCCGATAACCAGCCAGACGGTATACAGCCTGCGCGGACTGCTCGAGGTGCTCCCCGGCGGACGTCTGCCGGCGCTGGCGATCCTGGCCGTGCTGCTCCTGCTGACGGCGCTGGCACTGAGCTGGCGCCCGGACGTGCCGCGGCTCGACTTCGCGCTGGCCGTCGCCGCCGGCCTCGTGCTCAGCCCTTATCAGAACCTCCACGACCTGGTCCTCCTGGTCGTGCCCGGCATGCTGCTGGCCGACCTCGCTGTGGGTCCCGACCGCTCCCTCCGCCACCCGGGCGCCTCGCTGGCGATCCTGGGTCTCGCCTATCTCGGGATCACGGTCACCCTCTTCGCCGGCACGCAAACGGCCGCTCTGGGGGCGCTCGCGCTGGCGGGCGTACTCCTCGTCGAACGCCTCCTGGTCGGCCCCGAGCCGGTGCCTCTTGGCGACGTCGAATGGAGCGGGCCGCGGCCGCGGCGCGTCATCGTGCTGCCCGCGTATCGCGCAGCCCGAACGGTCAAGGAGGTCGTCGACGGCATTCCGCCGGGGAGCGCCGACCGGATCCTGCTCGTCGACGACGCCAGTGCCGACGCCACCGTGAGCGTCGCGACCGCCCTCCAGCTCGACGTGATCCGGCACGAGCGCAACCTCGGGTACGGCGGGAACCAGAAGACCTGCTATCGCACCGCGCTCGATATGGGCGCCGACGTGGTGGTGATGCTCCACCCGGACAACCAGTACGATCCCGCGATCGTTCCCCGCCTGTGCGAGGTTATCGAGCGTGGCGACGCGGACATCGTCCTCGGCTCGCGCTGGCTCGGCATCGACCCGGCGCAGGCCGGCATGCCGCGCTGGAAGCGGTTCGGGAACCGCTTCCTAACCTGGACCGAGAACCGGGTTCTCGGGCTCGGCCTGAGCGAGTTCCACACCGGCTACCGGGCGTACTCGCGCCGGTTCCTCGAAGCCATTCCCTTCCTCGAGAACAGCAACGACTTCGTTTTCGACACTCAGGTGCTGATCCAGGCGGCGGCCTTCGGGTTCCGGATCGGAGAGGTGCCCGCGGTGGGCCGCTATTTCGAGGAGATGAGCTCGATCGGCTTTCGAACCAGCGCCGTGTACGGGCTGAAGACGCTGGCCGCCCTGCTCCGCTACGTCTTGCACCGGGCCGGTTTCGCGGCCCGCTGGCTCACGCCGGCCGCCCCGCGGCTGCCTGCCCCGGCGTTAACGCGCTCTCAGGCGTCGAGCTTCTCGCGGTAGAGCACCACCCGGCACTGGGCGTTCTTGAGCACATAGGGCACCGTCTTACCCAGAAAGAACTCGCCGAAGCGTCGCTTGTAGGGCAGGCCCATCACGATCACGTCGGCGCCCCACTCCTCGGCCTCGCCGACGATCGCGGGGCCGGTGTCGCGCGCCTGCACCATCTCGGTCTCGACCGGCATCTCGGCCTCGTTGGCCAGCCGCTCCAGCTCCTCGAGCACCTGCTCACCACGTTCGACGAGGTGCTCGACCGGGGCTGACAGCGGCAGGGAGCGGTTGACCTCGATGATGTGAACGCCGTAGATCTTGCCCGCCCTCTCACGCGCCATCCGGATCGCGAGGCGGACGGTCTCCTCGTCAACCTTCTGGCCGCCGACGGTGACCAGAATTTTGGGTCCGGCGGCGGCCGCGTTGTGCGCCACTAGGCCTGCGGACCGTGGGTCAGGCGTCGCCACACCGCGTAGGAGCCGAAGGCGACCATCGTGAACGCCATCGCGACCTCGATGCCGCCGCTGACCGGGCCGTCCGGCTTGCGGATGAGGAGGTAGAGGAAGAGAAAGACGCCGAAGGCGAGTGAGAACAAGCCCATGAAGGTGAACGGGTACCGCACTCGGGGCAATCGTACAATCCAATCTTCGTGAGAGTGCTGATCGTCGGGTGCGGCCGCGTCGGGTCCCGCCTGGCGTCCGAACTCTCAGAGCAGGGGCACCGCGTGACGGTGATCGACCGCGACCAGTCGAAGTTGAACCTGGCCGCGGCCCGCGGCGCCCTCGATCCGGCCACCTTCAAAGGTGAGGCGGTGGTCGGCGACGGCACCGATGCCGAGGT
>CAZRMD010000057.1:0-14966 GCA_964601135.1 uncultured Actinomycetes bacterium
ACTCCCGCCTGAGATCGCCGTCGAGCCGGAGCCGACGGATGCCGACCCACCGCCAGAAGCCATCCGGCCGGATCGGCCCCGCATCTGGCCCGAAGAACCGCGAGCTCCTCGACCGCAGATCAAACGTCCGATGGAGGAGTGGCTGGCCGAATTCGAAGAGCGGGTCAAACTTGAGGATTCGCGCCCTCGCGAACAGGCCACCCGCCGTCGGCGTCCTCGTGGTCTGGCACGCATCCTTCCGGTGGCGCCCCCGCCACGAACGGAGCGCCCTCGTCAGGCGGCTGCCCAGCAGCAGCCTTCGGAGCAACCTCGGCACGGGCGCCGTCGTCGGCGAGGCGGCGGCCGCGGGCAGGCGGCCGCCCAGCAACCCCAGCAGAATCAGCCCTCGAGGTCAGATCGCCAGGCCCAGCCGCCGCGTCAGCCCAGAGCACCGAGGCCGCCCCGGCAGAATCCCCGGCCCAGCTCGTCCGGCGAGCGGCCCGCTCCCCCAGGTGGGCAGCTCGGAGAAGCGCGTGGTGAGTTCTCACACCGACGGCGCCGCCGCGGTCGCGGTCGGGGCCGGGGTCGCGGGCCGCAAGGACCGCAGGGGCCGCAGGGGCCGCAGGGGCCGCCGGGACCGCAGTCAGCAAACTGAGATCCGCCTCCCCCCAGAGAGGGGATTTCGCCGAAACCCGACCGGAATAGAATTGGCCATCGAGGCGTTGGCATTGAGTAGCGACTTTTCGCTCTTTGAGAGGCACGTCGATGCGCTCTATCGGAGCGCCCTCCGCCTCACGAGGAAGCCAGAGGACGCCGAGGATTTGGTGCAGGAAACGTATTTGCGGGCCTATCGCTACCGAAATCGCTTCAAGCCCGGCACAAACGAAAAGGCGTGGCTGTTCACCATCATGACCAACGTCTTCCGCAACCGGCTGCGCCAGCGGCCGGCGCCCGAGGATCCGATCGATCAGCCCGGCGCGGACTTCTCGATCTATGAAGAGATGCGGCGCGAGGGCATGCCGGTGCACCTGATGTCGCCGGAGGAGATCATCGTCGAGCGGGGGTTCGGCGACGAGGTCAAGCACGCACTCGAAGAGTTGCCACTGTCCATGCGGATGGTCGTCGTGCTGGTCGACGTCGAGGATTTCTCGTATAAAGAAGTCGCATCCATTTTGGATATCAAGATCGGCACCGTGATGTCTCGATTGCATCGGGGCCGGCAGGCTCTGCAGAAGAAACTGTGGGAGTACTCCGGCCGGCCCAAGCCCGGTCGGATGGCGGCGGTGGCAGCAACATAATGGGCGACCACTGTGCATCGACCATGCGGCAGCTCACCGGCTACATCGACCGGGAGCTGACGGACACCGAGATTCGGAAGGTCAAAGCTCATCTCGACGATTGCCCGCCCTGCGAACAGGTCTTTGAATTCCAGACCGAGATGAAGCGGCTGGTCCGCAAAGAGTGCTGCACCGACGAGGCCCCCAGGCGCTTACGCGATTGGGTGCGCCAGCTCGCGACCGAGAAACCTAAGCCGGCGGAATGATCCTCGACTTGGCCCTGGCGTTCGTGGCCGGGTTGCTGTCGTTTGCCTCCACCTGCGTGCTGCCCCTGGTTCCGGCGTACATCGCCTACATGGGAGCGGCCGCGGCGGGGACACCGTCGACCATGCGCCAGCAGCTCACGGTGCTGGGCAACGCCGCCCTATTCGTCGCCGGCTTCGCCACTGCCTTCGTGGCGCTGGGTGCCTCCTTTGGTCTGATCGGCGCCAACCTGCTCGGGTACAAGCCTCTTCTGCTCCAGATCGCCGGTATCGCCCTTGTGCTGATCGGGATCGCGCTGCTCGTCTGGGGTCGGATCCCCGGATTGATGGGGGAAAAGCGGCTGGACATCGCCCATCGACTGCCGCGTACGCCCTGGGCAGCGTATGTCATCGGACTTGCCTTTGCCATCGGTTGGACCCCCTGCGTGGGCCCGATCCTGGCGGCCATTCTGCTGCGCGCCGGCAGCACGGGTACCGCCGGCCAGGGCGCTTTGCTCCTCACCGTCTACTCGCTGGGCCTCGGAATCCCCTTCCTGATCGCGGCCGGACTTTCTGGGATGCTAACCCGCTTGCTGGGCCGCGTTCGCGGCGCCTACGCCGTGCTGAATGCCGTAGCGGCGGTCTTCCTCATCGGCATGGGAGTCTTGATTTTCTCCAACCGCCTGACCCTGTTCAACGACGTCTTTCCGGTGGTCGCGGTCACCACCCCGTTCGACTCGCACTTCGATACCGGCAATCCCACACCGGCGCCGCATGGAACGGTACAGGTCGGCAAGAGAGCCCCCAATTTCGCGCTCACTGACACCGACGGCCATTCCGTCACGCTGTCCCAGCTCGCGGGCAAGCCGATCCTGATCACCTTCTGGGCGACCTGGTGCGTGCCATGCCGCGACGAGCTCCCGCTGATCCGCGATGAGTACCTGGCCCACCGCAACGAAGGGCTGGCCATCGTGGCGATCAATTACGGCGATGAGTCGGCCGACACCATCAAGTCCTTCTGGAAATCGATGAACCTGCAGCCCGCACCGGTCCTCGACCCCGAGGGGAAGGCAAGCAACGCGTACGGCGTGGCGCTGAACAGCAGCGGCCTGCCGGTCAGCGTGCTCGTCGCCCGCGACGGAACCGTCAGCAGCTACGAACCCTTCCCACTGACACGCGATTACCTCGACCCGGCCCTGGCCAAGATCCTGTCGTGAGGGAGGCCGCCCACGTCGACAGCTGGTCGGGCCGCGGCCTGTGGCGCTACCGCGCCGATCTTCAGGTTGATGGCGAGCCCGTCAGCCTGGGTGAAGGCGCAACGCCAATTCTGCCCTACGAAAAATTCCTGCTGAAGCTGGAGGGGATCTCCCCCACCGGCTCGTTCAAGGATCGCGGGGCCGCCACCGCCATCACGGCTGCGCGCGCCGCGGGGGCCGCCACCGTCGTCGAGGATTCCTCCGGCAACGCCGGCACGTCGATCGCCGCCTACGCCGCGGCCGCCGGACTTCGGGCCCGGATCTTCGCACCGGACAGCATCGTCCCGGCCAAGGCGAAGGCGATCCAGGTGCTGGGGGCAGAGCTGATCAAGATTTCCGGCCCCCGCTCCGCCGTGACCGCCGCAGCGCTGGCTGCCGCAAGAGAGAGCTATGACGCCGGCCACGCCCGCGACGACGCCTTTCTGGAGGGCATCAAGACGATCGCCTACGAATTGTTCGAGGAACTCGGCGATCAGCTGCATGACGTGCTGACCCCGGTCGGTCAGGGCACCGTCCTCATCGGCCTGGCAATGGGCTTCGCCGATCTGGTCGCCTCGGGGCGAATGCAGCACGCGCCTCGGCTCTTCGGGGTGCAATCGGAGGCCTGCGCGCCGCTGGTCCGTGGCGCCAGCATCGGACGGCCCGCGCCCGTCGTGCCCCAACCGTCGATCGCCGACGGCATCCGCATCCCCGAGCCGACCCGGGCGGAGCGCAGCTACAACGCGGTGCGCTACAGCGGCGGACGCTGGATTACCGTTTCCGAAGATGCGATCGAGCGGGCCTGGCGGGAAGCCGCCACGGTCGGCCTTCTCATGGAGCCAACCTCCGCCGCTGCGATCGCCGGAGCGCGCTTGCTGAATCTTCCAGCCGGTTCGGTGTTGATCATCACCGGCTCGGGCCTGAAAGCGATCGAACGCTACTAGAGCCGCGCTCGCGCGTCCGAGCCAGCAGCTCGGGAGAGTAGGCGAGCGCCAGCCGCGCACCCCACAGGTCGATGTGATAACCCGGAAGCCGCCGTCGCCCCGCTCTCGGCATGTCCACATCTGGGAGCGACTTCATCTGCAGCGCGCGCGACGGAATCCCTTTGCTGATCGCCCAGGCGAGCAACCGCTCGGGGTCGCTACTGACAACCTTGCCGTACCAGCCCGGACCGAAGCGAGCGTGCTCGAGGAAGACGAGCGGTGCCAGCCAAAGGCCACCCGCCGCTGCGTATCGAAAGCCGTCGGCGCGGCGCACGAACCAGCGCGGCGCCTCAGGCGGCACGAACCAGGAACCGGGTGGGATCGAAGGCGGCGAGGGGCAAGCGCGGCTGGCTCCGAAGCAGCAGGTCGGCGATCAGTTCACCCGTGATCGGCGCGAGCAGGATGCCGTTGCGGAAGTGTCCGGTGGCGATGCTCAAGCCCCGCCACTCGCCAAGCCGGCCGATCATCGGCATGGCATCGGGGGTTCCAGGTCGCAAACCCGCCCACGCCTCGACGAAGGTGGCCTCACTCAAGCATGGCGAGAGGTGCCCCGCCTGTTCGAGAAGCCTCGCAACAGCTGCGGCCGTGGGACGAGCGTCGAAGCCGACATCCTCGACCGTCGTGCCAGCGATCGTGATCCCGTCGGCCCTCGTTAGGGCGTAGCGATCGCCACTGTGGATCACGTGTCGAAGCGCGGTACCGCTCGTGTGCAGGGCGACCATCTGGCCGCGGACCGGACGAACGGGGATGGTGACTCCCAGCGTTTGCGCCCATGCCCCCGCCCAGGCACCGTTGGCGATGACGACCTCCCCGGCGAGCACGACCTCGCCGGCGATGGCCACCCCGATGACGCGACCGGCCTGGATGTGCAGCTGGTCAATGGCTGCGCCCTCACGGACGGTCGCACCGAGATCGGCGGCGGCCCGAGCCAGCGCCCGCGCGAACTGTAGCGGCAGGACGTGGTGATCATCGGCGAAATGGACGGCGCCCCGAATCGCCGGGTTTAGCGCGGGTTCGAGCTCCAGCGCTCCGCGGGCATCGAGCCACGGGAGGACGGCGCCACGATCGACTTGCCAGTCGCGCTCGGCGCGTAGGGCACGCTCTTCGGCTTCATCGAAGGCGACCTCGAGGACGCCGCCTCGGCGGTATCCGATGTCCATTCCGGTGCGGTCCAGCAGCTCGGCTGCCAGCGCAGGAAAGAGGCGCGCGCTCTCGCCAGACAGGTTCGCAAATGCCTCGGGCGTACCCCGTTCGTGGTGAGCCAGGATCATTCCGGCCGAGGCGCCCGTCGACTCGCGACCAATGGAGCCGCGATCGAAGATCGTCACCCGGGCGCCGGCCTTGGCGAGCTGATATGCGATCGAGGTCCCGATGGCGCCAGCGCCAACCACGATGACGTCCGGGCTCACGCAACCATGCTAAGCGCAGTTACACAGTGACCTTAACCGTGGAGAAGCGCGCTAAGCGCCGCTAATCAATCAGGCGCCGAAGCCGCAGATCTTCGCTGGCTCGCGCCTCCTGGTAGAGGGCGCAGGTCGCCATCTTGCCCAGGCACGGAGGTGCTGGCCACTTGGCCAACCCCCAGAAGTGATGCACCTTCCGATCCACGTGGCAATCAGCCTGAAAGATCTTCAGGAATGCCCGGCGCTTTCGCAGAATTTGCTCAAGATATGGACAGTGCATTCGTAGAAAATGTGATATTCCAAGACTAACACGTGGCCTTGCTGGAGGCCACCCGGGCGCCGTCCTCTTGAACGAGACAACGGAGCATACACCATCTTCCAGCCGAATTGGGGACCATTTCTACGGACCCGTTACACTCAGCCGTGCGCATGTTCGGATCGGGATCTGAAACGTAATCTGTATGCGGGACACTGGGTTCTGGCGATCCCCGTCCATGCTCTCCTGGTGGCGGCGGCGCCGCCCAGCCACTTCGGATGCAGACGTCAAGCCCCACCGCCTGGTGTTCGTCCTCGGTGGGGGCGGAAGCCGGGGTGCCATCACCGTCGGCGCGCTGCGGGCGCTGTTGGAGGCCGGTATCAAACCGGAAGGGCTGGTCGGCTGCAGCTCCGGCGCGTTCAACGCGGTTGCCCTGGCCGCGAAGCCCAACCTGGAGACCATCGATCAGCTCGCTCAGGTCTGGCGCTCGATCCGCAGCCGCGACCTGTTCGATCGAAACCCGCTGCGGATGGCCTACCGCTACGTCCGCAGCCGCAACAGCTTTTTCGATAGTCGCTATCTCCGCACGCTGGCCGCCATGAACCTGCCGGCGACCTTCGAGGAGCTGACCCTGCCATGCGCCGTGATCGCCACCAACCTGACCCGGGCGCGCAAAGAGATCTTCACCACCGGCAGCATCCCGGATGCGGTCGCGGCCTCCTCGGCGATCCCCGGCCTCTTCAATCCCTACCGCATCGGGAACGAGGAGTTCGTCGACGGTGCGGTGACCGAAAACGTCGGGCTGGCCGAGGCCATCCAGCTGGGCGCGACAAAGATCATCGCCATCGACAACAGCACCTCGAATCCGCTCCGTCCGCCGAACAACACCCTCACCGGCATCCTGGCGCAGAGTATCCAGATCATGCTCGGTCAACGCACGCTGGAGGAATACCAGCGCTACGCCGACAAGGCGGAGATCGGCCTCCTGGTCCCCAACGTCGAGTTCGGCACCGCTGGGACGGATTTCAGCCAGGTCGATCGCCTGATCGACGAAGCCTATGCTCGGACCCGCGCCTTTCTCGAGAACGGCGGGATTGACAAGCATGGCCGTCTCGAGCCGGGGATCCACTACATGCTGCCGCGGCGCCGTGAGTCACTGATCTCACTGGCTCAGTGATTGTCGGCACCCGTCATGCCGGCCGCCCGATGCGGTGGCTGAGATGGCTGTGGCCCCTAGGTCTGCTGCTCATCGCCTGGCTGATCACCCCCTTACGCGCCGGTGCGGCGTATCCGGGGATGCCGTGCACCGCGCAGGCCGATACGGTCTTCAGCCTCGCCTCCTATACGGTGCTGTTCATTCCGACCGCCGCGATTTTGCTCGTCCTGAGTCGCCGGCTCATTCCCGCCGCATTACGACGAAACCTGCGCGCCTGGGCGGCCGGCTTGATCGCGATCGCGATTGGGGTCGCCATCATCTTCCTGGCCTTTGCCGGCATATCGGCTGATCGCCGTCCCTTCCACACGACCGAGCAGAGCACGGCCTGCCCGCACCTGGGGGCCGGCCTCCAGGCGCTGCATTGCTGGCAGAGTGGCAGCACGATCGAGATGAATGCCTATGGCCAGCGGCCGCTCGACGTCAGTGGCTTGCAATCGATGGCTCGAGCGCTGGCGGCGGTCAAGCAGGACGCCACGCTGTACGAGGCGTTCGTCCTCGATACCACCGATCCGGCGGTGGCCGACTACTCGAATGCCCGGCTCTTCATCCTCACCCATCCGACCCTCACCGATTTCTCGGACGTCTGCCTGGGGGAGCACCAGGCAAAACTCCGTGATGTGCAATCGCATCGGGTCGGCTTCTATCGCTACAGCGCCCGGCAATCGCCGCCGGTGGATGCCTTCTTCTTGCACGACAGTCCGAAGAATGGCGAGGTTGGGTATGAGGTCATCGACTTTCTGCATAGAGACGTGATGCTGCCCTACGTGCGACCCAACGACCTGAAACCCGACGAGTCGGCCTATCTCGACCTGGTGGCCAGCTCAATGGCGATCCTCAACCAGGATCTCGATCGCCAGACGCAGTCACCCTCACCGCCGGGAGCGCTGGCAACCATGCGGCAGGATTTCTTGCGGGTCACCGACAGCCTGGGGAAGGCACCCGACAGCCTGAAGAAATACCGCGACGGCCGGGTGCAGCGATTTCTCCAGAACTACGAACTGATCCTCACCGCGGAAGAGAGCGCGGCCCAGGGGCAGAGCAGCCAGGCGATCCATTCAAGCGCCTATGAGGACCATCGACGGTATTACTATCAAGAGCCGCGCGTCACTCGGCTCATTGGCTATCTCTACCTGCAGCTGCCGGGTGCACAGTTCAGCGACGATCAACTCTCGACGGTGAACTGGGCGGTGTTCTAGAGGCGCGTCGCCAGCGCCGGCGAGCTGCTTTCCTTCCGCAAGATCGACTTCACGGTGTTGACCCAACGGGAGTCACCGCGGTCTTCGCGCCATAACCAGTACTCACTCCCCCAAAACAGGATCGTGGTGTACCCGGCGTCCTTCAGGTTCGCAAAGATCGTGCGGATCGCCTCCGGGCTCGTGCTCTTCGGGCTCGTGTAGCTGTTGGGCGATGATTCCCACGGCTCGGCCTGCGCTTCCGTGATCCACGCCTGCTTGCCCTGCCGCCTCGCCAGCTCGCGCATCATGGCAAGCCGGTCGGGCCAGTCGCTGTCAGCATGGCTCATCTGATTCTGTCCAAGGAACTTGTATCCGATCGCGGTGTAGACATCGAGCCCCAGGACATCGCCTCGGTTGAGCACCGAGAGGGCATCCCGCTCCGCGCCGTCGGCTTCGAAGCCCAGCAGCTGACGCAGGTCGAAGCCCTGCCGCGCCGACGCACGGTCGAAAACGATGTTGAAATGGCTGAAGGCGTTGACGATGATCGGGCGATGGTGGCCATCGAGCGAACGGGCACTCGCGATCTCGTCGCGCACGAAGTTGGCATCGATCCACAGGCGGTCGGGGCCGGCGCGGTTGAACGGTTCGTTCTCGATCTGCCAGGCAATCAGCGCCCGGTTGTCGCGATAGCGAAGCACCGTCTCGTCGACGAATCCGAGGGTTCCTTCCCGAATGGTGGGCTCAGCGGCGACGTCCTGGCCGTTGCTCACGGCTCGCACCGACCGGGTGGCGTCTGGAATGAAGAACTCGGGCCAGCCCAGCGCCTTCATCCCGACGGTCAGCACGACGGGTTGATGGGCGCGCTGGGCCTCGTTCATCAGCCAGTCGAGCTGGTCGTACCCATCACGGTCGACCTGGTCCCAGTACGCGCTCAGCCGGATGACGCGGAAGTGCATGGCCTCCAATCGGGTGAAGGCCTTCTGGTAATCGAGGCCCAGATACTCGGCACGCCATGGGCTGAAGCTGGTCCCAACCTGCACCGGACCGACCACCCCATGGGCGCGCGCCGTCGCCGGCATGAAGAGGTGAAGCGGGATCACGGCAAGAAGCGGAACCAGCAGGACCAGCGCCAGTGCCTGCACCCGCCGTCGCACCACCAGCGATTGGATCCTTGGTAGGGTCATGGCTGAGCCGGCCGGCCTCTGCCGAAACCGTTGCTGGTGTCACGGTCGCCATGCGGATTTCTTGCGTCTCAGCGCGGATGTAAAAATCTCGCGACGGTTCACACAGGGAATCAGGGGTTCACGGGGATTCCCCGTGTGTAGCATGGGTCAATGACGATTGCCCGGGCCGACACGCTCGCCACACAGCTTCGCAGTGGTCGAATCCTGCTCGGCGGCCACCGTGGAAATGCGGACGAGTGTCCCGAAAACACGCTGGCCTCGTTTCGGTCCGCCATCGAATTGGGCGTCGACGTGATCGAGTGCGACGTGCATCGCTCCGAAGATGGAGCGCTCCCGGTGATTCATGACCACCTCATCGACCGCACCACGAACGGGAGCGGCCTGGTGCGCGATCACACGCTGGCGGAACTCCAGCGGTTCGACGCCGGCAGCTGGAAGGACCCGCGCTTTGCCGGCGAACGGATCCCCTCGCTCGATGAGGTGCTGGCCGTCGCGAAAGGCAAGGTGGGTGTGGCCATCGAGATCAAGAATCTGCCGCTGCCATATCCGGGGATCGAGGATGCCGTGGTCAGCGCCGTCAAAAACGCCGACATGGTCCACGAGGTCGTGGTTATTTCCTTCGATCACCGCTCCATCAAGCGGATCGGCGAACTGGAACCCGAGATTCTGACCGGTGTTCTGGAGGCCTCGCGCCCGGTCGACGTGCTACGGGTCATGGATGACGCCGATGCGGACGTGTTCTGCCCGCACTGGGCCGCCATCGAACCAGAAACCGCCGCCGAGCTCCACGACGCCGGCAAGTTGATCGGCGTATGGACCGTCGACGATGCCTTCTCGCTGGCGTGGTCCAAGGCCCTGCCGGCGAACGCGATCTACACCAACAAGCCGCGCTCGATTCGCCCCTGAAGGCCGGCCGGCCGCCGCGCCCGCTGATCTGATGGACCTCGCTGACGGTTCGATCGCCGACATGGCGGCCGCGCTGAATGACGGGACGATCGGGGTAGCTGAGCTCACCGGCGAATATCTCGCCCGGATCGAACGCATGGATCGCGGCGTCATCGACCTCCGAGCCATGCTGGAAACGAATCCGGAGGCGCTGGCCACCGCGAAGGCGCTGCAGGCAGAGCTAAAACGCAGCGAGCGTCGCGGGCCCCTCCACGGTATCCCGATCGCGGTCAAGGACAACATCGATACCAGCGACATGCTTACGACAGCAGGCTCGCTCGCGCTCGTGGGAAGTCGGCCCTCGGACGATGCCATGGCCGTCCGGCGGCTGCGAGAAGCCGGAGCGCTCGTCCTTGGCAAAACCAATCTGAGCGAGTGGGCCAACTTCCGGTCTACGCACTCGACGAGTGGCTGGAGTGCTCGCGGTGGGCAGACAAGAAATCCCTACGTGCTCGATCGGTCGCCCTGTGGCTCGAGTTCGGGATCGGCGGTCGCAGTTGCCGCAGGCCTGGCCGCGGCCGCGCTTGGAACCGAGACTGACGGCTCGGTCGTCTGCCCGTCCGCGATCTGCGGCATCGTGGGCATCAAGCCCACCGTCGGGTTGGTCAGCCAAGCAGGCGTGATCCCGATCTCCCACAGTCAGGACACGGTGGGCATCCACGGACGCTCGGTCGCCGACGTCGCCGCCGTGCTGCAGGTCATCGCGGAACCGGAGGCCCGGGCATCGTCGGCCGGTACACCTGCGCGCGATTACCTGCGCGCCCTCGCGCCGGACGGCCTGCGCGGAGCTCGCATCGGCGTGCTGCGAGAGAACTTTTCCGGGTATTCTCCTGCCGCCGACCGGCTCTTCGAGGAGGCGCTGGCGGTCTTCCCACGGTGCGGCGCGGAACTGATCGACCCGGCCACGCTGCCGTCGGCGGAGGAGCTTCGAAACTCGAAAGCGGAGCTGACCGTGCTGTACTACGAATTTCATGCGGATCTCGACCGATACCTCGCCGCGCGCAGCGACCCAGTGGTACGAAGCCTTGCGGACGTTGTCGCATTTAACCGCGCGCACGAGCGCGAAGAAATGCCGTACTTTGGCCAGGAGCACATGGAGGCGGCGTTGCAAAAGGGTAGCCTCGATGAGCCCGAATATGTCGCGGCGCGGGCCGAGTGCCTGCGGATCGCCGCGCATGAGGGGCTCGATGCGGCGCTTGCCGACGCCGGCCGTCTCGACGCGCTGGTCGCCCTGACAACCTCACCGGCCTGGACGATCGATCACGTCAGCGGCGATCACGACCTTGGCTCGTCGAGCGAGGCCGCTGCCATGGCCGGGTACCCCCTGATCACCGTCCCGATCGGATTCGTCGCCGGCGAGCTGCCGGTTGGCCTCACCTTCATGGGGCCGGCGTTCAGCGAGCCGCTCCTCATCAAACTGGCGCATGCGTTCGAGCGCGCGACCCAGGCGCGACGGCCGCCACGTTTTTTGCCCACTCTCCATGATCGTTGAGCGGCTACTTGAAGGCGCCGATACCCGTGATCTCCTCGCCGATGGCAAGCATGTGGATCTCATTAGTGCCTTCGTAGGTGTAGACGGTTTCCAGGTTGTTCATGTGGCGCATCACGGGATACTCGAGGCTGATGCCGTTGGCGCCCAGGATGCTGCGCGCCTCACGGGCGATCTTCAACGCTTCCCGAACGTTGTTGAACTTCCCCATTGAAATCTGCGTGGGCGTGACCTTGCCCTGATCCTTTAGCCGACCGAGCTGGAGCGCCAGGAGCTGAGCCTTGGTGATCTCGGTCAGCATTTTCACCAACTTTTCCTGGGTGAGCTGATAGCCGGCGATCGGCTTTTCGAATTGGACGCGTGATTTCGCGTAATCCACGGCACTGCGATAGCAGGCGATCGCGGCGCCGAGCGAACCCCAGACGATGCCAAAGCGCGCCTCGTTGAGACAGGAGAGCGGCGCCTTCAGGCCTTGAGCGCCGGGCAGCTCGTTGCAGGCCGGAACGCGAACGTCGTCGAGGATCAGCTCCGATGTGACCGAAGCGCGCATCGACAGCTTGTGATGGATTTCGCGCGCTTCAAAGCCTTTGGTGCCCTTCTCGACAAGGAAACCGCGGATGCCCTGTTCGGTGCGCGCCCACACGATCGCGAGCTGGGCCAGGTTGCCATTGGTGATCCAGCGCTTGGTGCCGTTGAGGATCCAGTCGTCGCCGTCACGGCGGGCCCGGGTTGCCATCCCCGCGGGGTTTGAACCGAACTCCGGCTCGGTCAGTCCAAAGCAGCCAAGAACTTCGCCCTTCGCCATCGGCGGGAGCCAGCGCTGCTTTTGTTCCTCCGAGCCGTAACGATGAATCGGAAACATGCAGAGCGAGCCCTGGACCGAGACAAAGCTGCGCAGCCCGCTGTCGCCGCGCTCCAGTTCCTGGCAGGCGAGACCGTACATCACGTTACTCATCCCGGCCGCGCCGTAGCCCTCGAGGTGCATGCCGAAAACGCCGAGGCGGGCGAGGTCCGGCACGATCTCTACGGGAAAGGTTCCGCGCTCGTAGTGCTCGGCGATGATCGGCAGGAAGCGCTCGTCGACAAAGCGGCCAACGGTCGCGCGTACCAATCGCTCCTCTTCGCTGAGCAGGTCGTCCAGGCGAAAAAAGTCAACCGTTTCCGCCAAAGCGAACCCATTCTACGGTCGCGTACGGAACCGCACTTATGATTGATGGAGCGTGCATGGAAAACCCTCTTTCCCTGTGGCACTTCTATCTTCGAAACAAGCGCAAGGTGCTGCCGGTCATCGGTATCCTGGCGCTGGCCATCCTCGGCGTGGTCGTCACGGACTCGCTGTTGGCGTCTGCACGTGAGACCGCCTACGCCACCTACGGCAGCTATCAGAAACTGATCCTGGTCGCCCCGCGGGCGACTCGCGACCAGGACCTGGCCAATCCGCTCAAGGATTCCCTGAACCGCCTGCACGATGTCCAGGCCTCGGTCGATACGCTGGACGGCCCAGGCGGGATCTCCTCTTACTACAACGCGGTGGTCGCGCTTCCGGCCCAGATTCGGGCGCAGCTGCCGGCGGTGCAACGGCTCCAGATCGACGCCGCCAACGCCCGCTACTATGCCGCCCGCCTGCGCGGCGACCTGGTTCCACTCGCCGACCTGATCGTCCGCATCCAGCGGGTGCAGTCCGAGGAGCAGGCCTTCAACCAGCTGGTGGAGCAGCTGACCCAGAACCCGAGCGACCCCAAGCCGCTGATCAACTACCTGCAGCAGCATCAGACATGGCTGCATTCCCTGTTGCCGGATAGTGCGCAGCTGGCCCGACTCCAGTCGGCGGCGACTAACGCTTCATCCGACGCCACCGGTTTGCAGCAATCGCTGCAGGCCATGAACCGTGATTCGGCCAAACTCAATGCCGCCGGTCGAAACATCGCCGACATTCCCATCCCACCGTCACCCAGCGCCACCATCGACGAGTTCAAGGCGGCCCTCGATCGATTGACCAGCAGCCTGGACGCGTTTGCAGCACCGACGCCCGGACTGGCGCACCTGGTCGCCGCGGCGAAGCGAATGCCCGGCACCAGCCTGGTCACGGAGGACGCTTATTCCAACCTCGACATCAACCTGCTGGCCGGTTATGCCCAGTTCGATCTCTACGGTGTCGATGAGCCGGGCATGCGGCACCTGCTGTCGCTGTACGGCGATCGGATCATCGCTGGCAGATTGCCGAAGACGAACGCCAGTGAGATCGTGATTTCCGAGGAGATCGCCAAATCGCGCCACGTCTGGCTTGGCGGCAAGGTCGGGAACAACGTCAACGAGCTCGACCAGCTTCCCGACGCATTCACGGTTGTCGGAATTGTCGGCGGACCGGTTCGCATTGGCATGATCCCGGTCGACTACATGACGCAGCACTACCTGTTCGAGCGGCGCTACCAGGGCGTCGTGGTAGTTCCGCAACCCGGGCAGGAGCAGGCGGTCCACGATCAGCTCCAGAAGCTGATTGGCAACGGCGCCTTTCGGCTGTTCGACTGGCCCTATATCAAGGCCAAGATCGACAGCCTGATCGTCAACCTCGACACCATCAACCGTTTCCTGATCCTGCTGGTCACGATAGTTCTCTCGCTGGTGGTCGGGCTCCTCAATAACCTTTTCTTCCGCCAGCGGATGAACGAGTTCGGTCTGCTGGCGGCGGTCGGCTACAGCCGGTGGAGCCTCATCCTCCGCGTGGCTTGGGAGTCGCTCGGAGTCACGCTCGCCGCCTGGGCGGTCGGCGTCGGTCTTGGGATTGCGGTGCTCAGCTGGTTCAACGCCAGCTTCATCGTGCCGCATGGTTTGCTGATGAACGTTTTCGATTGGAACGTGTTGGCTCTCCATACCCTCCCCATTCCGCTGATGGTCTTCCTGTTCGGGATGGGGACCGTTGGCTGGCAGCTGCTGCGGCTCGATCCCATCTCGATCATCGAGAGGCGAGACTGATGCTCGCGGCTCAGGACCTGGTGCTCGACTACCCCAGCGGCGGCAGCGTTGCCCATGCGGTCGATCGCGTCAGCCTCGCTGTCGAGCAGGGCAGCTTTGTTGGGCTGATTGGACCCTCCGGCTCGGGAAAGAGCTCGCTGATGTACCTGCTGTCCGGCCTAAGGCGGCCGACCCGTGGCGACGTTAGCTTCGATGGGAGTAATTACAAGACCCTGTCGGCTTCGGGACTGATCCGCCTTCGCCGGCAGCGCTTCGGCTTCGTCTTCCAGCAGCACTTCCTGATCAACTACCTCAGCGCCCTGGAGAACGTTATGGTCGGGGCCATTCGCCGTAACCATGAGACGGTCGCCTATGCGCAGGAACTGCTTCGCCGGGTGGGGCTCGGCGACAAGCTCCAAAAGCGGCCCTACCAGCTCTCGATCGGTGAACGGCAACGGGTGGCCGTTGCCCGCGCCCTTGTCCACGGCCCTGCCGTCGTCTTCGCGGACGAGCCGACTGCCTCCCTCGACCAGGCGACCGGCCGGGAGGTCGTGGAGTTGTTAGCCCATTACCGGAGGGGCGGCGGAGGCAGCGTCGTGGTCGTGACCCACGATCCAGCCATGCTGACCG
>CAZRMD010000058.1:0-14572 GCA_964601135.1 uncultured Actinomycetes bacterium
AGTGATCATCCCGCTGCAGTGCGAGTACTTCGGCATGAAGGGCATGCAGTTGCTGCACAACACCATCGAGCGGGTCCGCGCCAAGCTCAATCCCCGGCTTCGGATTAGCGGCATCCTGGCGACCATCCACAAATCGCGGACGCTGCATTCGCAGGAGGTCCTGGAGCTGGTGCGCGAGCGCTACGGCGACGTCGTCTTCGACGTCGTCATCAAGGACAGCATTCGCTTCGCGGAGACGCCGCTGGCCGGGATGTCCATCCTGCAATACGCCGGCAGCTCCGAAGGAGCGAATGCGTATCGTGCGCTGGCCAAGGCCGTGATCAAGCGGGAGCCGCCCGCTCCCGTGGCCGAGGTCAAGCAGCCCGTCGCTTCTCGTGTTTAAGCGCGCCCACCTGAGCGGCTCAGCCGACTTCTTCCGTGAGACCTCGAGCACACCTGAGATCCTGGCAGAGACCGAGCCGGAACCGCTGCCGGCGGCGATCCATCAGCTTCCAGTGCGAGCGATCATCCAGCGCCCGATGCGCCCGGAGATCGAGCGGCCGCACCGTCCCCTGTTCGACCAGGAGAAGGTCAGCTACTTCGAGTACCAGCTCACCGAGCCGCAGGTGCGTGCCCTGATCGACGCGGTGCAGAAGCTGAAGTATCCGCACACCGTAAAGACCGCGGCCAAGCTCAGCATGGAGGAGTTCGAGCGCCTCGAGGCGCTCCGCCAGCTGCTACTCGACGGCCTGCGGTAGTTCTTCCGCGGCGCGTTGGGAGCTGGCCACGTCCCAGCGCCGGGCGACTTGCTGCGCCCGGTAGACATTGGCGTAGAGCCCGGGCGCATCGACCAGGTCATCATGCCCGCCGCGCTGCAGAACGCGGCCTTTGTCGAGCACGATGATTTCGCTGGCCTGACGGATGGTCGACAGGCGGTGGGCGATGACGAGCACGGTGCGGTCCGCGACCAGCCGCGCCAGCGCGCCCTGGATCAGGTGCTCGGCCTCCGGATCGACGGATGACGTCGCCTCATCCAGGATCAGGATGGGCGCATCGTGCAGCAATGCGCGCGCAATCGAGATCCGCTGCTTCTGGCCGCCGGAGAGCCGGATGCCCCGCTCGCCGATGATCGTGTCGTAACCGTTCGGCAGGTCGACGATGAATTCGTCGGCGTAGGCGGCTCTGGCGGCATCTTCGATCTGCGCATCCGTGGCGCTGGGATTGCCGAGCTTGATGTTCGCCTTGACGGTGTCGTTGAAGAGAAAGACATCCTGCAAGACCAGGCCGATCGATCGATGGAGGTAGTCGAGCGGAAGCTCGCGCAGGTCGACACCACCCAGCCGGACGGCTCCCTCCTGCGGGTCCCAGAAGCGCACGATCAGGTTCGCGATCGTGGTCTTACCGGCGCCGCTCGGTCCGACCAGCGCGACGACTGAGCCTTCCCGCAGCTCCATCGACACGTCATGCAGGACCGGCCGGCCCGCTTCGTAGGCGAAGGTGACGTGGTCAAGAGCAATGTCGTAGTGGGGCTGGTCCGGAATGCGGGCCGTCCTGGACTCCACCACGTCCACGGGCGCATTCAGGATCTCGTAGATGCGGATCGTCGCCGCCTCGGCATTCCGCAGGCCTTCGAGCTGGCGGTTGAGCTCGGTGATGGGCCGGTACAGCTGCAACGTCAGGAACACGAAGAGAACGAGATTCGCGATGGTCAGCTCTCCGCCGTGGGCCATCAAGCCACCGACGAGCAGCACCAACGCGACCGGGATGGCTGCCATCCACTCCACGGCCGCGAAGTACCAGCTGTGGATCAAATTCGCGTCGGTCGCGGCTTTCTTGAGGTGCTCGCTGCGGGCATCGATCTCCTGCCGGGCGCGGAGCACGGCCGCGAAGGCTTTCAACACCGCGACGCCCTGGATGTAGTCGATGATGATGCCGTTCAGACGACCGAGCTCCTCGCGGTAGCGTGCGAAGGCCTCGTAGGCCCTCCGCCGAAAGCCGAGAGTGATCAGCAGGATCAGGACGAGCGGCGCCAGCGCGACGAGGCCCAGCCGCCAGTTCACCAGCAGCATCAGGATGCCGATCAAGACGGGAACCGTCGCCGCACTGATCAGCTGGATGCCGGCGTGGGCGGTGAAGAATTCGATGGTTTCGACGTCGCCGATCATCCGGGCGGCGATGGCACCGGACTGCTGCCGGGTATGGAAGCCCATCGACAGCCGCTGGAGCTGCTCGTAGCAACGCATCCGGAGGTCATGCAGGACGCGAAAGGCGCCGACGTGGCCGAAGCCACCCTCGAGGTATCGGGCCACGGCCATCAGGGCCGTGGCGCCGATCATGGCCAGGCCGAGCAGCAGCAGCGTCTGTCCCGGCGAGGGGCGTCCTGGCGCCAGCACCGTCAGCATCTCGCGAATGATCAACGCCGGCAGGACGCTCAGGGCCGTGTACAGCACCGAGCCCGCCACGGCGATGCTGAGCAGGCCGCGATGCCCGCGCGTGATCGCCAGCATGCGGGAGAGAAAGATCATGGGCAGGTCATTCTATTGCACGGTCGCGAGTCGACGCACGCGTTCACTGACGAGCCCGTAGAGTGCTCTCGCCAGGCGCGGGTCAGCATTCAGCATGGGCGCCCGCCGCAGCTCGATGCCCAGGGCATCGCCTTTCTCTTTCGCTTCGATGTCGATGTCGTAGAAGATCTCGAGGTGGTCGGCGATGAAGCCGACGGAGGCGACGAGCACGGCAGGGTGTCCTTCGCGCGCCAGGGTCTCGACCATGTCCGGAAGATCGGGCCCCAGCCATGGCTCGCCGGTGTGGCTCTGGCTCTGATAGGAGAAGCGCCAGTTCTCGATCCCGGCGCGCTGCGCCACCAGCGCCGATGTGCGCAGCAGTTGGTCGTGATAGGGATCGCCCTCATTGAGAATGCGTGCCGGAAGGCTGTGTGCGGTAAAGACGGCCACGACCTGGTCGGGCTTTCGAAATTGCGCCCGTGTCGCCCGAACGTTTTCGGCGACCGCGTCGATGTAGCCCTCGAGCTCGTACCAGCTCTCCACGAAGTCCAGGCCGACGGTCCGGTGCGATCGCCGCAGGGCGGCTTCAACCTGGCGGCGGTAGCCTTCGGTGCTGATGCTCGAGTAATGCGGCGCCAGGACGATGGCGATCAGTCGGTCGGCACCCTCGTCGATAGCTTCGTCGACGGCGGTTGAAATCCGCGGCGTCCAGTGTTTCATGCCCAGATGCACCGTGTAGCGAGCCGCATCGGGAGGGTTTGCTCGAAGGAGTTCCTGCAGCTGCCGCACCAGCGCCGTCGAAACGGCGAGCAGTGGCGTCGGTACGCCGACGCGCCGGTATCGTTCCCTCAGCTCCTCGACGGCTTCGCGCGATGGTGTCCGCCCACCGCGAATGTCCGTGAAGTACGGCTCCACCTCATCGAGTCGGTTAGGGCTGCCATAGGCCATGAGCAGGACGGCCGTGCGCTCAGCTGGCATGAACGAACTCCACGAGCTGCCGGAGGTGCTCAACCGGCGTCGGCGGCAAGACGCCGTGACCAAGGTTGAAGATGTGCCCAGGCCTTCCGCCCGCGGCGTCGATGATTCGTTGGGCACCGGCCTGGATCAAATGCCAGGGTCCGAGCAACAATGCCGGGTCGAGATTGCCCTGGATCCCGCGGTCGTACCCGATCGTGCGCCATGCGTCCCCGAGATCGATCCGCCAATCGACGCCGATCACGTCCCCACCGGCTTCTCGAATCAATGAAAGGATGCCGGCCGCGCCGGTGGCGAAGTGAATCGAGGGCACGCCGGAGTGCCTGAGCCCGGCGAAAATCGCGGCGGTGTGGGGCAGCACGTAGCGGCGGTAGTCGTCCGGGGACAGCGCCCCCACCCAGCTGTCGAAGAGCTGAACCACCTGGGCGCCCGCCTCGATCTGCGCGAGAAGGTAGTCGAGCACCAGACTGGATAGGCACGTCATCAGGGCCTCCCACAGCGCCGGCTCGTTGTACATCATCGATTTGGTCATCAAGAACTCGCGGGAGGGCTTGCCTTCGATGAGATAGCCGGCGAGCGTGAATGGCGCCCCGGCAAACCCGATGACGGCCACCGCAGGATCGAGGTCGTGGCGAAGCAGCCTGATGGTCTCGAGGACGAAGGGAACCGCCTCGCCAGCGGCGCGCTGCTGCAACCTATCTATATCTGCCTTGCTGCGAATCGGCTGGGTGACGACCGGGCCAACGCCGTCGACCAGCCGTAGATCGACGCCCAACCCGAAGGCCACCGGCAGCATGATGTCGGCGAAGAGGACAGCGCCGTCCACTCCCAGGCGGCGGACCGGTTGCATCGTTACCTCGGCGCAGAGTTCGGGTCGCTGGCAGATCGTGAACAGGTCGTAGGAGTCGCGGATCACCCGGTATTCGGGCAGCGAGCGACCGGCCTGCCGCATGAACCACACCGGCCGCCGGTCGACCGGCTCGCGGCGAGCGGCGCGGACCAGGAGGGGCTCAATCGGATCGGCGGTCCGCCGACCGATCGCACCCAGGGGCGCGGTCTTCATCCGCCGGCGATCAGGCTGACCTGTCGCAGGTGCTCACGGCCCGCGTCGGCGCCGCCCAGACCGAGCGCCAGGTGCAGGGCGGCTGCGGGTGCCATCCGGACACAGGTGAAGATGGGCGTCTCCCGCTCCGTATAGCGGCTGGCCTGCGACTCGCGCAACTCCATGACCAGATCGACGAATGCCGCCGGCTCGTCGCACTCGAAGGCCACCACGAACTCCTGGTCATCGAGGCCGAACGAGTAGGCCGTGTTGATCTTCACCTGCGGGAAGCGATGTCCGATGGCAAAATGCTCGACCATCATGGCCTTGCGGCGCTCGTAGGGCAGTCGGTACCACACCCGCTTTTTCCACATCGGGTAGACGAACAGATAGCGGCCGCCGGCAGGCCTGAGCCGGGTCCGCCTCCCCTCCTGGTCGGGATGCCGATGGCGTCCGAGGTACGGCGACGGCCGCATCATCGCCAGGAAGGAGTGCGCGACCTGCAGATGCGGACCCAATCGCGTCGACCGCCAGCGGGACTCGGCCTGCTGGATGTCATCGACGGTGTCCGCGGCCTGCCAGATCAACAGGTCGCAGTCTCCGCGCAGCCCGACCGTGCTGTAGGTCAGTAGCGTGCCTTCATCGGCTCGGGCGTCCAGCAGCTCGGTGAATTCCCTGGCCGCCGCTGCTCGCTGGTCGGCCGGCCAGGCGAGCACGGAAGAGTCCACTTTGACGAAGGTGTACTTGACGAGTTGACGCGTCTCAGCCATCGCTCAAAGCGTAGCAACTCCCTCTTCGTCCACCTCGCGGGGAGGGCGAGAAGGGGGTCTTTAATCTTTTATGGTGGCTCGTCTATCCATCCAGAAGGTCCACGTCGGCGACAAGGACACGAACTGCTACGTCATCGCCTGTAGCGACAGCAAGGAAGCGATCGTCATCGATCCGGGCGACGATGCGGCGAAAATCATCGGTCAGATCAGTGGCCTGACCGTCCGCTGGATCTGCTTTACGCACGCCCACCCAGGCCATACCGGCGCCAAGGAGGCGATCAAAAACGCAACCCAGGCGACCACCGCGATGCACCTGGCCGACGCGACCGCCTATCTCAAATCGGCGGACCGCTACCTGACGGCAGGAGACGGGCTGCCCTTCGGGGCGTTCGAATTGCGGGTGCTAGCGACACCAGGGCATACCCCAGGCGGCCTTTCCTTCCGGGTCGGCAACCACGTCTTCACGGGCGATACCCTGCTGCCCGGCAAGATTGGCCGGGTCGACTTGCCCGGATCGAGTCCACAACAGATGCTGCTCAGCCTGCACGGCCAGCTCCTGACACTCCCGGATAACACGGTCGTTTACCCCGGGCACGGCGCGAACACCACCATCGGCGCTGAACGGGTTGGGAATCCCTATCTTCGAATCCGCTAGCCATGCCGGATCCTGATCCCGAGCTGATTCAGCTACGGGCAGCCCTGAACGGCAAAGATCCCGCGACCCTCGAGGATATTCGCGAGACGGAGCGCCTGATCGACCTTGAATTCCCACCGGACCTGGTCGCGTTCTTCAGGCTCTGCGATGGCGGGGAAGGTTGGTGGGGCGAGAACTATTTGCGAATCGACTCCCTCGAGGACATCCGGTTTTTCAACAGTGATCCTGAGTACCAGCAACGTTTTTCTGACGTTGTCGTCTTCGGCAGCGACGGTGGCGGCGAATCGTATGCATTCCTGCGCGGACATCGCTGGATGATCGTGGAGCGGGACCTGATCGCCGGCCCTGACTCCGACCGGGTCCGCGGGCGAAACCTCCTCGAATTGATCCGCGACCTGAAGGCACGTCCAGGCGTGCCTCGGCGAGAGCCTGAATGAATGCCGCCTACGCGGTCTTCTTCTCGCTGTACAGAGCCTCGATATCGCCCCGGTACTTCTCGCTGATCCGCTTGCGCTTCACCTTCATGCTGGGCGTGAGCTCATCGCCGACGGAAAACTCAGCATCGAGGATCTTCCACTTCTTGATCTGTTCGGGATGCGACAGGCCGCGGTTCACGTCCGCGACCGCCTCGGCCACCAACCGCTTCGCCTGCGGATCATCGGCTCCCCCTTTGGCCTGGTCGACGTCCCGATCGAGCGTGATCAGGGCCGCGACAAACGGCCGGCCGTCTCCGAGGACGACCGCCTGGGCGATGCCGCGATGGTTGCGCAACTGTGTTTCCATCGCCCCGGGGGCGACGTATTTTCCACCCGAGGTCTTGAACAGATCCTTTTTGCGGTCGGTGATCTTGAGATAACCGTCCTCGTCCAGCTCGCCGATGTCGCCGGACCGCAGCCATCCGTCCTCGAGGGCCTCGCGTGTCGCCTTGTCGTCCTTGTAATAACCGCTGAAGACGTTGCCGCCCTTGACCAGGATCTCGCCATCGGACGCCAGCTTGATCTCGACGCCGGGAAGCGGTTGACCAACCGTGCCGAAGCGCGCCTTCCCCGGCCGGTTGAACGTGGCTGGGGCCGTCGTCTCGGTCAGACCGTAACCCTCGAGAATCTCGATTCCCATGCCGTTGAAGAAGCGAAGGATTTTCGGCGAAATCGCTGCCGACCCACTGATACAGATGAGCAGCTGATCGAAGCCCAACCGCTTGCGGATACCGGCGAACACGAGCCGGTCGACGATCCGCCACTGCCAGGAGAGCCAAAGGGGCAGTGGCATGTCGAGCTGGGTAGGTGGTGTGCTCACGTCGCGTTGCCTGGCTCGCTTTTCATAGATCGCCGTCCGTCGCCCAGCGACCCATAGCGCCCAGTCGCGGATCAGCGCGCGCGGACCATGGACCTGGTCCATCCGTTCCCGAACGCCGAAGTAGATCTTCTCCCACAGCCGCGGTACCGACGTGAAGTACGTGGGGTGGACTTCGGGCACGCACTCCATGACCTTGTCGATCTGCGGGCAGAAATAGACCTGGCATCCGGTGAGCAACTGCCGCAGGTGACTGACCACCCGCTCCAGCACGTGAGCCAGTGGAAGATAGGACACCGTTCGGTCAGAGACCTCAGCGCGAAAGCATTGCAGGCTGGCTTGCGATGTCCAGACGAGATTGTGGTGGGTCAGCGTCACCGCCTTCGGTACCCCCGTCGTCCCCGAGGTGTAGATCAGGCTCGCCGTGTCTTGAGGTTTGAGCGCCTGCCAGCGACTGGCGAGCAAACCCGGTCGCCCGCGGCCGAACTCGTCGCCGCGCTTCAGCGCATCCTGCCAGGAAACCACCCAGGAGTCGAGCTCGGGGAGGTTGCCGTCGATGAGAACAACGCGCTTCAGCGCCGGGAGCTCATCGCGCATGGCCACGATCTGGTCGAGTAGCTGCCGGGTCTCGACGACCAGCACCCTGGATTCGGAATGGGTCAGCAGATACTTGACCTGGTCCGCCGCCAGCGTTTGATAAATCGCGACCGTCGCAGCGCCGCTGTGGAGAACCGCAACGTCGGTGATCTGCCACTCCGGGCGATTTGCCGCCCAGAGTGCCACACGGTCCCCTGGCTCGACCCCCTCTGCGAGGAGCATGTTCGCCAGGCGGGTGACCGCCCGACCATATTCACTCCAGGTGATCGGAAGCCAACGACCACCGCTCTTGAAGAACATGGCCTGGGCGTCGCCGCGACGAGCCGCCGTTTCCTGGAACAGCGCCGGGATCGTTTGCGGCTGGCCGGAAAAGTCCGGGACGGGCTCGGGGGCGCGTACTGCCGCGCTCATGCGGTCACTATAGGTGACACCCGGGGGAATTCCCCGTGTTCGCCCTAACTTTTGTCGAGTCGTTACTATCCTTAGATCACGCCATGGTTGTGGGCACCTGCGAGCTCATCTTTCAGCTGCCCGAAAACCGTAGTCTCAAGGGAAAACGCCAGGTCAGCCGCTCGATCGTCCAGCGCATCCGCAGCCGCTTCAATGTGTCGGTGGCGGAGGTGGCCGATCTCGATCGGTGGCAGACGCTGGCGATCGGTGTCACCTGTGCAACCAACGACAGCCGCCATGCCAATGAAATCATGAGCAAGATCGTCGATTTTGCGGAGGACCACAACGGTGGAGCGGTGCTGTATCGGCACCGAATCGAGGTTTTGCGCACATGAGCGCCGCCACCCCGGACATCGGTACCGTCGACGAAGGTCCCATCGCCGCGGTGCTGGCTGCCCTGGCGAGGGATGACCCCGCCGGCGTTGTCAGCGCCCTCGACGGCCAGGTGCATCATGGGCGCCCCGGCAGTCCCGCCGCGGTTCGCCAGCAGGTGGGGGAACGGCTCGCCATCGCGCTGGCGGAGCAATCCGGCCGGATCAGTCGCTGGATCGACGCCATGGCAACGTCGGCCTCGCCGACCGCGCGTCAGGTGGCCACGCTGTTGCTGGCCCGACGCTATGCGGACGACCCGGAGGGAGTGATGCGCATGGCGGTCGCGCTCGCGGAAGACCCCCACTGGGAAGTCCGCGAAGCCGCGGGCGGACTCCTTGGCACGCTGCTCGATCGTGACTTCAACCGCATGCGCTCGCGCCTCGAGGAGCTGCGCAACTCGAAATCGGAGAACCTGCGCCGCACCGTTGTGCTGGCCGTGAAATACGCGGCGCGTCGCGATCGGCCGGAGCGCGTGCCCGACTTGCTGGCGCTTCTCGCCCCGCTGCTGCGCGCGCAGGAGCCGTACGTACGGCGCAACCTGGGGTCTTACACGATCGGCGATACCCTGCTGCGCATCGACCCCAAAGAGACCCTGCGCTGGCTGCGCGATTGGTCCCGCGACCGGGATGAGATGGTCCGCTGGAACGTGGCCATGGCCTTTTCCAGCGCCATCGGATCGTTTCACTGGCCGGCGGCCAAATCGATCCTCGAGCGCCTGGCGAAAGGACCCGAGCCGCTGGTCCGAAACGCGGTGGCGAAGGCGATGCGCCGGTGCCGGCAGCGCTACACCGACGAGGTCGAGGAAACACGCTTGCGCTGGCTCAAAGACCGGGAGCGACGTCCGACGGCCGAGCTGGTCGGTCCCCTCAAGCGCCGTTAGCCGGACCATCGGTCTCCATGCGCCCCGTAGGATGGGCTCACGGTGAGTCAATCATTGCCGCAAGCACCGTCGTTGATCGAGGCCTTTCAGGCATCCCTGCCCTGGCCGCTCGATCCGTTTCAAACCGAGGCCATCGAAAAACTCGAGTCGCACCATGGCGTGCTCGTTTCAGCGCCGACCAGCTCCGGCAAGACGGTGATCGCTGACTACGCGGTCTTTCGCGCCCTGCAGACGGACACCAGGGCGATCTACACCACGCCGCTAAAAGCGCTCTCGAACCAGAAATACCGCGACTACCGCCGTCTGCACGGAGACGGCAACGTCGGACTGGTCACCGGCGAGAACACCATCAACCCGCTGGCGCCGGTGGTGGTGATGACCACGGAAATTCTGCGCAACCTCATCTATGAGGACCCGGAACGCCTGCAGCGTGTGCGTTACGTGATCCTCGACGAGGTGCATTACATCGATGACTTTCCGCGGGGCGCGGTGTGGGAAGAGATCATCATCCAGGCGCCCGGCCACATCAAGTTCATCGGGCTCTCCGCGACCATCAGCAATTTCCAGGAAGTCGCCGAGTGGATGAGCGTGCAGCGCGGCGACGTCGCCACCGTCAGCGTGACCAAGCGCCCCGTTGAACTTCGCCTCTGGCTCTCGGTACGCAATCAGTTCTATCCACTGCTCGACGAGCGTGGCACGATTCCGCGGGAGACGCGCCATGCCGCACAGGCCGAAGACTCGGCCGATTTTCGACTCTCCCAGCTGCGCCGGGCGCCGGAGAACGACCTGCTGCCGGTGGTCGACCGGTTGCGCAAGCGCGAATTTCTGCCGGCCATCTACTTCATCTTTTCGCGGCGCGGTTGCCGGGAGGCGCTGGCCCGCTGTGCCACCCATGGCTTCGACCTGACGACCGGAGCCGAGAAAGCACAGATCGACGAACTGGTGAAGCAGCGCCTGGAACAGATCGAAGACCGTGACGAGGCCGAGCTCTACCTGGACATGCTGGATGGCGAAACCCTCCGCCGAGGCCTGGCCATGCACCATGCCGGTCTGCTCCCCTATCTGAAAGAGCTCGTCGAGGAGCTGTTCCAGCGCGGACTCATCAAGGTCGTCTTCGCCACCGAGACGCTGTCGCTCGGGATCCACATGCCGGCCCGGGCCTGCGTTGTTTCCTCGTTCACGAAGTTCGACGGGCGCGACTTCGCCACGCTCACCTCGGGCGAGCTCACCCAGCTGATGGGCCGCGCCGGCCGACGGGGGATCGATCCCATCGGCCACGGGGTGGTGCTCAAAGAGCCCGACGTCGACATCGGCACGATCTACGAGGCGGCGACCGGCGAGGAAATGACGGTGGAGAGCAAGTTTGCGCCCACCTACAACATGGCGCTGAACCTGCTGCGCTATCACTCCCCCGATGAGGTCGATCTCCTGATGGAGCGATCCTTCGGGCAGTACCAGAAGACCGTGGCGCGAAGCGACTTGGACGTGCGGCTGTCGAATCTGCGACAACGACTCGCCGATGTGACCGCCACCCGCTTTCAGGCCGAAGGCGAGCCATGCTGCACCGAGAAGACCTTCAGCTCGTTTATCCGCGCCGAAGAGTCGATTGCATCGCTGCGAGCGCGAATGCGCCAGCTCCGGCGCGACCACTATCGGGGCCGCGGCCGGCGCCGACGCGCGGCGAGGTCGGGCAGCGGTGAGACACTGGCAGACCTCAAGGAGGAGCTGCAACGCTGGCAGCATCGACTCAACCAGCTGCCCTGCCGCAAATGCAAATTTCTGGCCGAGCATCGCGCCCACCACGCCGAGGTGCGCGAGCTGCAAGCGAGGATTCGCGCGTCCGAGCACGACGCGGAGCGCAGCGAGGGCGAGTACCGCCGCAAGATGCATGCGCTGCGCGGCGTGCTCGAGGAGCTGGGCTTTCTCGAAGGGCCGGTGCCGACGGAGAAGGGCCTGCTCGCCGCGCGGATCTATGGCGAAAACAGCCTGATCATCACGCAGGCGATCGCCGATGGCTGGCTGGAGGAGCTCACTCCCGCCGAGCTCGCCGCATCGCTCGTAATGGTCACCGCGGAAGACCGGAATCGAGACCGCCCGCGCCCACGACATCGATTCCCGACCAGCTCCGTCGCGCTGGCACAAAAGCGGCTGCGCATCATCTATTACCGGTTCTCGGCACGAGAACGGGACCGAGGCGAGGAGAACCTGCGGCCGCTATCGACCGACTACGTCGATTTCACCTACGACTGGTGCAGCGGGCGGCCGCTCACCGAGATGCAGGCGCCGATCGACGTCGAGCTGGGCGACGCCGTGAAGGCCCTCAAGGGTCTATACAGCGCCCTCCGTCAAATCGAATGGGCTGTGACGGATAGACCGACCCTCCGCAAGTTGGTGGTCCAGGCGCGCGATTGCCTTGAGCGCGACCTCATCACCCGAATCTGACGCGGCTGACGCGGACGAGCTGAGGCGGAGGTCAATCCCGAGCCGAGCCAACGTTGCCGATAGCCGTTGGTCGGCGAGGGATTGGGCCGGAGTCTCGGCTCGGCCGCGTCAGTTGTGTCCGCCTTTTCGGCGCTGTTAGTCCCTGCCCTCTTCCTGCGCCAGTTTCTCGGAGATGCGGTACACCTGCTCGGGCAAGTCGGCGATGTCGTAGAAGCGCAACGGCTTCTTCAGTCGCTTCGCAATCCCGACCTGCACTTTCACACCCAGGCTCATGGTCCCGAAGACCCATACCTCGTCGCAGCGCGACAGCAGGTTGTTGATCGCCTCGCGGACCAGCTGCTTCGGCACCGTGTGCAGCAGGTAGTAGTCGAACAGCATGAAGGGATTGATCGGCACCGACCCTTCGTCGAGGACCATCTTCGAGATGTGCATCCGCCAGTAGAAATTGCGGTTCGACATCGCGATGTAGATCAGTTTTTTGGGATGGCGGATCGTCTGTTCGACCTGCTCGAGGGGACTGGCTTCCGGGACTGGCGCGAAGATCGACGCCAGGATGTCTTCGGCCGATTTTCCGCCCGAAGCAGGCTCTTCGGGGGACGTCCGCGGCGCGGTCGGCGCTTGTTCAGGCTCGACGCGGTCTGCCTCGCGGTCCCCCGGCATGTTGTCGCGAAGTGTAGGCGCCCGCAAGTGGCGGGTCAAGCAACGCCCGCACCAGCGGGCGCAGCCGGCGGAGCGCTCGGTCGAGCAACGCGCGGTTGTCCAGCGAGTTGAGCCATCGGCTCGCGCCCGACGGATGCGGCAACGGCACCAGCAGGGGGCGGGCTGCGCTTCCCCGGCCGACCTCCCGCCCCGCTTTGTCAAACACGCGGCCCACAAGGGCGCTAAGGGGACGGCCCGGAAGGAATCGCTCGTGGGCGAGGCCGCCGACCAGGATCAGCAGCGCCGGCTTGATCAGGGCCAGCTGATGGTCGAGGTGCGGCCGGCAAAGCTCGACTTCGGCGCGGCCTGGCCGTCGATCGCCGCCACCGGTGCCTTTGCCCGGGAAGCACTTGGTGATCGACGTCATATAGATGTTGCGTCGGGCGTCCTCCTCCGAGGCAAAGCCGGCGAGCAGCAGCCATCGCATGAGCACGTTTCGAGATCGCCCCTGGAACGGGAGCCGGCGCTCAGCCTCGACCGCGCCAGGCGCCTGGCCGATCAGCATGATCCGGTTGTCGGCGTAGCCGCTCAACACCGGCTTCGCAATTGGCAGATAGCCGGCGTCGACGCATCGGGTGCAGGAGCGGATCTCGCGATGCAATCGTATGAGCGCCGGGCTCTCTGGTGCCACCGTGCATATGATCGAGCACGTGGCGGCGGTGGTTGAGGCGCGATCCATCCGGATCCCGGCGGGCGACGCCGTCCTCGAGGGCGATCTTCGAGTGCCCAACGGAGCGACGGCCACGGTGGTCTTTGCCCACGGCAGCGGCAGCGGCCGGCACAGTCCGCGCAACCGGTTCGTCGCCGATGTCCTGGTCGGGGCCGGGCTCGCGACCCTGCTCGTCGACTTGTTGACCCGGGAGGAAGAGACGATCGACCTGCAGACCGCCGAGTTACGCTTCGATATCGGCTTGCTGGCGGAGCGGCTGGGCTCGGTCACTGATTGGCTGATTGCCCAATCGCTAACGCCCCTTACGATCGGCTATTTCGGCGCCTCGACCGGAGCGGCTGCGGCGTTGATCGCCGCGGTCGACCGCCCGGAACGAGTCCGGGCCGTCGTGTCACGCGGCGGCCGGCCCGATCTAGCCATGGACGTCCTGTCGCAGATCCGGCAGCCAACCTTGCTGATCGTTGGCGGGGCCGACGACGTGGTGCTCGACCTCAACCGCCGCGCGCTGGTGGCGCTGAACGGCCCCAAGGAATTAACGATCGTCCCTGGTGCCACGCATCTCTTCGAGGAACCGGGGGCACTCGATGAGGTTGCGGCGCTCGCCCGCGATTGGTTTCGCCGCCACCTGGTAGGCGACTAAGCGACGCTGACGATCGTCGCTTTGCGTTCGCCGGCGGGGGTCGTGAAGGAGACGGTATCGCCCGCCCGGCGATCGACCAGCGCCCTCCCCAGTGGCGACGCCACCGAGATCATGCCGCGCGCAATGTTCCCCTCGGTGGGACCAACGATGTGGTAGCTCGACTCCCCGAATTCGTCCTGCACGACGACCAGCGAGCCGATCTGGACCGCACTCTGCGCTCCGGCCTCGTCGACAACCTGGGCATACCGCAGCGTGTTTTCGATGCTCTGAATGCGACCATCCAGCATGCCGAGGTGCTGGCGGGCATCGTGGTAGGCGAAGTTCTCACTGAGATCGCCCTGCGATCGGGCATTGGCCACCTCTGCCACAAGCGCCGGCCTTCGTGCTTTCAGTTCCGCGAGCTCGGTCTTCAGAGCCTCGAATCCCGATGCCGTCATCGGGATCGGCGCTCCCTTCTGTTGCTCTGCCATCCCCGCAGTGTACGTGTCGCGGTTTCCGAGACGATGGTGTCCCCAACCGTACAAGTTATGAACTCCACCTGCCCGCCCTGATGAGCGCTTTGTATTCGGCGGCCGACCTCCAGCGGATGCTCAGCGGACGGTCC
>CAZRMD010000059.1:0-14319 GCA_964601135.1 uncultured Actinomycetes bacterium
GAAGACGGCTCAACCGTCAAGCCGGTGACGGGACGGCGCGGGGCCCCCACTCCTCGAGCGCCACCCCGCACTCCTCCCGCACCCAGGCATCGCGCTCGCGGCTGAGGGCGCCGTCGAGCGCGCGACGCGCTGCCACTCCACCGATCCGGCCCAGCGCCCAGGCGGCATGGCCGCGAATCAGCGGCTCATGATCATCGAGCGCGGCGGCCAACGCCGGCACCGAGGTCCGATCGGCGACATTGCCGAGCGCGATGCACGCGTTGCGCAGCAACCCGGAGCGGCGCGTGCGCCAGACGGCGCTCTCACGGAATCGGATCCTGAACGCGTCGTCGTCGAGCGCGAGCAGCTCCTCGAGGCGAGGGCGGGCATCGATCAGCGGACCGAAGGCTTCGATCGCCTGGCGTTCCGGGGCTGAGGGCCGGGCCGACGCGTTGACCGGACAGATCTCCTGGCACAGGTCGCAGCCGAAGATCCAGTCGCCAATCAACGGACGCATCTCCCGCGGGATGATGCCGCGATGCTCGATGGTCCAGAACGAAATGCATCGCCGGTTGTCGAGAACGCCGGGCTCGATGAGCGCGCCGGTCGGGCAGATGCGCAGGCAGGCGTCGCAGCTGCCGCAACTCTTCTTCAGCGGCTCGTCGGGTTCGAGCTCTGCGGAGGTCACGATTTCGGCGAGCAGGACGTAGGAGCCGGTACCGGGCACGAGCAGGTTGGTGTTCTTGCCCAGCCATCCGATGCCGGCGCGCGCGGCTGCGGCGCGATCGAGCATCCAGCCATGGTCGACATAAGTGTTGGCGCGATGTCCCTCACTGCGCAGCAGCTCGACGAGCGGTTGCATGCGCTCGACAAGAACCTCGTGATAATCACGCCCGAGCGCATACGAGGCGATGCGACCACGCGGGCCATCATCCAACGGCGTGTCTCCCTGCCCCTTGTGGGGAGGCTCGGGGAGGGGGTGGGGAAACGCGAGGGCGATAACGCTGCGCGCATCGGGCGTCGCTCGCCGGGGATCGGCGCTGGCATGGGCGCGAGCCTCAGTCCACCAGCTGAGCCCATCCATCAGGCCCTCCACGGTTCGGCTTGCTGCGGCCGCTTCGGCCTCCACAAATCGGTCGGCGCCGGTGATCCCGACCGCGCTAAAACCGAGCTCTTTTGCCCGTCGTTTGACGGCCTGCGTGAGCGACATTTTGGGCCTAGCTTACGGCTGTCTGGGGGAGTACGATAAACCCCAATGCAGGGAGGAGGCGCCGTCTGGAAGGAGCTCCAGCTCCTCCTGAGCCTGAACCTGCCGGACACCGCGTATTACCTCTGGGAAGGCACCGCAAGCTGCTACCACTGCGATGAGCAGCGCCTGGTGATCGCCGCCCCCACCGAGCAGTCGGCCCGCCAGCTCGTGCAGGCGTATTTGCCGGTCGTCCGCCGGACTCTCGAGGCAATCCCCGATGCGCCCAAGCGGGTCTCGGTCGTCGTAACGACCGGCCCGCTCGCCCACGCGTAGGGTGCTCGAGCCGGGCGTCGCCCGACGCGAGTGGCGCGGGTCGTGCCAAACGAGCGTTTGAGACAGTCTGACCAGAAGCGCCGCCTGAAGGCGGAGATCGTGGGCGACGTTCAGGGTGTCGGCTTTCGATTCTTCGCCGAGCGGCACGCCCGCCAGCTGGGTCTCCGTGGCTACGTGCGCAATCGACATGATGGCGCGGTGGAGGTGGAGGCCGAGGGCGACGCCGCCGCACTCCAGCAGTTCGTCAATCAGCTCCGCCAGGGACCGCGCCAGGCGCACGTGCAGGATGTGCAGGTAAACTGGGGGCCGTACCAGGGCGACCTCGGGCCATTCGGCGTGAGAGGATAAACGGCATGAAATTCGCCCGCCGCATGGACGAGATTGGCACCGAGACCGCCTTCGAGGTGCTCGCCAAGGCGCGCAAGCTCGAGGCTCAAGGGCGCAACATCGTTCACCTCGAGATCGGCGAACCGGACTTTCCCACGCCGCCGAATATCGTCGAGGCCGCGGAGCGCGCACTCCGCGACGGATATACCCACTACACGCCGGCGGGAGGACTGATGCCCGCCCGCCAGGCCGTCGCCGACTGGATCCGGCGCTGGTACGAAGTCGAGGTCAAGCCGGAGCAGGTCGTCATGGTGCCGGGCTCGAAGAACGTCCTGCTGTTCACCATGCTGGCCCTGGTCGATCAGGGCGATGAGGTGATCATTCCCGATCCGGGATATCCGATTTACGCCTCAGTGGCCGAGATGGCCGGCGGTAAAGCGGTCGGCATTGCGCTACGCGAGCAGAACGATTTCCGGCTCGACATCGAGGAGCTGAAGTCGAAGATCACGCCACGGACGAGGGTGCTCGTCATCAACTCGCCGCAGAATCCGACGGGCGGGGTCCTTTCGACTCGGGACCTCGAGCAGATCGCCGAGCTGGCGATGCGACATGACTTCTACGTGCTGACTGATGAGGTCTACGGCCAGATCACCTACGACGGTCACCACGCATCGATCATGACCGTGCCGGGCATGCTGGAACGCACCATTTACTCGGATGGGCTGAGCAAGGCCTATGCGATGTGCGGCTGGCGGCTGGGCTTCTCGGTCTCGCCGCTGCCGCTGGCGCAGAAGTTTGAAACGCTGATGATCAATAGCAGCTCCTGCGCCGCGGCCTTCACCCAGATGGCGGCCATCGAAGCGCTTTCGCCGCGATCCGATGCATCCGTGCAGGCGATGGTCGGCGAGTTCAAACGCCGGCGGGATATCGTGGTCGACCGGCTCAACGCGCTGCCCGGCATCAGCTGTCACAAACCGCTGGGCGCGTTTTATGTGTTTCCGAACATCACCAAAACGGGCCAGAACGAGCGCGAGCTGGCGGACCGCCTGCTGAACGAAGGCGGTGTGGCCGTGCTCGCCGGGACGTCGTTCGGCCAGGCGGGGAAGGGGTACCTGCGGCTGTCTTACGCCAACTCGGTCGAGCAGATCGAGGAAGGCGTCAAGCGGATGAAAGGAGTCCTGGAGAAAACCGCAGCCAGGGCGTAGTGGCGACCCATATCGCGCCCATCCTCGACCGGATCCTGGAGTCGCGACGCGCGCACATCGCCGAGCTCAAGGCCAACGCCGGGAGGCTGGCCCGATCGCTCGAAACCGCGCCAGCACCGCGTGATTTTCGGCGGGCGCTGATCGGGCCACGGGTTGCGCTGATCGCTGAATGCAAACAGCGTTCGCCATCGGGCGGCGTGCTGCTACAACACTACGATCCCGCCGCTCTGGCGAGGCGTTATGCAACCGGTGGGGCGTCGGCGATTTCGGTGCTGACTGAGCCTGAGTTCTTTGGCGGGTCGCTCGACCATCTGGCAGCCGTGCGCGCCGTCGTGGACGTGCCTGTCCTCTGCAAGGACTTCGTGGTCGAGCCGGTGCAAATAACGGCCGCCCGGGCGGCCGGCGCCGATGCGGTGCTGCTGATCGTCGGCATTCTCGGCAATCGTGAGCTGCGAAACCTGTATGCGGCGGCGCGCGATCTGGGAATGCAGACGCTGGTCGAAGTCCACGACGAGGCCGAGGTCCATCGCGCCCTCGACATCGGGGCGCGCGTCATCGGGATCAACAACAGGGACCTGACCAGGATGAAGACCGAGAAGGAGACGACTTCGCGCTTACGTCCCCTGATTCCGCCGGACTGCATCGTGGTGAGCGAAAGTGGGATCGAGAGCCGGACCGACGTCGATCGCTTGCAGCAACTGGGGATCAATGCGGTGCTAGTCGGCGAGTCACTGCTTCGCGCACCCGATCTGGACGCCAAGCTCTGGGAGCTCACTGGCCAATGACGAAGATCAAGATCTGCGGCAATACGCGGAAGGATGACATCGACGTTGCCGTCGAGCTCGGTGTCGACTTGCTGGGCTTCATCTTTGGTCCCAGCAAGCGGCAGATCGACGTGGCTCGCGCGAAAACGCTCGTGGCCGATGTCCCACCGGGCATCGAGCGGGTCGGCGTCTTCGTCGATGAACCGACGGCGGCGATCCGCGAGGCCGTCGAGGCCTGTGAGCTGACGGCGGTGCAGATCTACCGGCCGATCACCGCCGAGGATCGCGAGCTGGGCGTCGCACTGCTTCCCGTGGTGCGCGTCGGCAATGGAGAAGATCTCGACAGACTGAATTTCGAGAGGAGCGACCATCCGTTGCTCGATACGTGGTCGTCGGATACGACGGGCGGCGGGACGGGGCGGACCTGGGAATGGACCAGAGCGGCACGGCTCGCCCGCCGCTACCCGATCATCGTCTCGGGCGGCCTGAATCAAATCAATGTGGTGGATGCGGTCGAACGCCTGAAGCCGTGGGGTGTGGACGTCTGCAGCGGCGTCGAGACCGAACCGGGCCGAAAGGACCATGCCAAGCTGCGAGCCTTCGTCAACGCCGTGCGCGGGGCGGACCAACCATGAGCCCCCACCCTGCCCTCCCCCAGAACCGGGGTCCGCGCGAGCCTGCGAGCGGGGTGGTGAGGGGGAGGGAGATTCAAGGAAAAGGGCCTGATGCGCGTGGGCGATTCGGCGCGTACGGCGGACAGTTCATTCCCGAGACGCTGATGTCGGCGGTCGAGGAGCTCACCGATGCCTTCGAGTCAGCCCAGGCGGACCAGGCGTTTCGGCGCGAGTTCGACGAGCTATCGCGCACATTCAGCGGTCGGCCTACTCCGGTCTATCGCGCCGACCGGCTGACGGAGCAGGCTCGCGGCGCGCAGGTCTGGCTCAAGCGGGAAGACCTCTGTCACACCGGCGCGCACAAAATCAACAATGCCCTCGGGCAGGTGCTGCTTGCCCGGCGGATGGGCAAGCGCCGCATCATCGCGGAGACCGGCGCCGGTCAGCATGGGGTCGCGGTAGCCACCGTCTGTGCGAAGTTCGGCCTCGAGTGCGAGGTCTACATGGGCGTCGACGACATGGCCCGCCAGGCGATCAACGTCTATAAGATGCGCCTGCTCGGCGCGACGGTGAGCCCCGTGGACAGCGGCAGCAAAACGCTCAAGGATGCCACGAATGAGGCGATCCGCGATTGGGTCACCAATGTACGGACCACGCACTACGTCATCGGTTCCGCGGTGGGTCCGCATCCGTATCCCGTGATGGTGCGGGAGTTCCAGTCGGTGATCGGCCGCGAAGGGCGGGCGCAGATGCTGCAGGCGACCGGCCGCTTACCTGACGTCGTGGTTGCCTGCGTCGGCGGCGGCAGCAACGCCATCGGCATCTTCGCCCCCTTCTACGACGATCCCGTGCGCTTGATCGGGGTGGAAGCCGCCGGCCGCGGTTTGACCAGCGGAGCGCACGCCGCATCGATCAGCGGTGGTCGACCTGGTGTCCTCCATGGGTCGTTCAGCTATCTACTCCAGGACGAGGATGGTCAGGTGCTGGCCACACACTCGATCTCGGCGGGCCTTGACTATCCGGGCGTTGGTCCGGAGCATGCCTTCCTGAACGACTCACACCGTGCCGAGTACGTAAGCGTCACTGATCAGCAGGCACTCGATGCCTTTCACGTGACCTCGCGGCTCGAAGGGATCATCCCGGCGCTGGAGAGCTCGCATGCGATTGCGTATGCCATGACGCTTGCGGCGGAACTTTCGAGGGATGATCTCGTTCTCGTCAATCTCTCGGGTCGCGGCGACAAGGACCTCGACATCGTGCGACAAGCGGCCTCCACCCAAGCCTCCCCCGCAAGCGGGGGAGGGACTCGCGACGGCGATTGAGCCGTCTCGGTGACCTGTTCGACCGCCGGCACGCCGAGCACCGCCTCGCCCTGATCGCGTATCTGACCGTGGGCTATCCGACCCTCGACGCCACGCCGCAACTGGTGAAGAGCGCAGCAGAATCGGGTGCCGATGCGATCGAGCTCGGCATTCCATTCTCGGATCCGCTTGCCGATGGTCCCACCATTCAGGCCGCCTCCCAGGCGGCTCTCAAGCATGGGGTGAGCGTTGCCCACGCGCTTAAGATCGCCGCTGCGAGCCGGGCGCTTACCGAGGTGCCGCTGCTCTTCATGACGTATCTCAATCCGATCCTTGCCTACGGCCTCGAGCGATTCTGCCGCGCCGCGCATCAGGCGGGGGTCGACGGATTGATCGTTCCGGATTTGCCGCCTGCAGAGGCTGGCGATTTGCGCGATGCGGCTAAAGCGTCGGACATCGACCTCGTATTTTTCGTGGCGCCGACGAGCAGCGATAGCGGCATCGAAGCCGCATCGCGGGCTGCCACGGGCTTCATCTACTGCATCGCGGTAACGGGCGTGACCGGGGCGCGGTCTCAGCTCGACGCTGCCCTCCTGCCGTTGATCGAGAGAGTGCGGCAACACACGTCATTGCCCATCGTGGTTGGCTTCGGCATCTCCCGGCCCGAGCATCTTTCCGCGCTCGAGGGGAAGGCGGACGGCGTCATCGTCGCGAGTGCGCTCCTGGATGCCATCGCAAAATCGCCTGCCCATCCCGCCGAGCAAGTCCGCCGATTTCTAACGGAGCTCAGACCCCCTCCCTGACCCTCCCTGAGCCCTCCCCACAAGGGGGATGGAGTTAGCGTCGCAAGCCCGGTCTCCGGGTGCCGTCACATGGGTGGGAGATGGCTCAGGCCGAAGAGGCCCCCTCGATCGAGGGGGAGGCCGAGGAACGCCGGCTGATCGATCGGAGCGCCAGCGGGGACCAGGAGTCTTTTCGTCAACTGGTGCTCCGCTATCACCGCATGGTCCTCAACGTGGCGTTCCGGGCCCTGGGCGAGCTCAGTTTGGCGGAGGACGTGGCCCAGGACGTATTCATCAAGGTCTACAAAGCCCTGCCCGGTTACCGCCATGACAAGCCCTTCAAGCACTGGCTCCACCGGGTCGCGGCCAACGCGGTCACCGACGCCCTGCGTCGTCGCCGTCCAGTGGTCTCCCTCGACGGGCTGGAGCAACCGCCGGTCGCCACCGGCTCGGACCCGCAGGACGTGGCAGCGCGCCACGACCTGCAGCGTGCGGTCCGTCACGCGATCGCGAATCTGCCGCCACATTACCGTGACACGATCGCGCTGCAGACATTTGGCGAGCTCAACTATGGCGAAATCGCCCAGGTCCTCGATATTCCACTGGGCACCGTGATGTCGCGGCTGAACGGCGCCAAACGACTCCTTCGGCAAAGTCTCGGCGACCTCGTGCATCCGGCCGCGGAGGAGGAGGCGAATACCGCCTGAATGCGGTCCGTTTGATCAATCAGAAGGCGTCCCGGAAATGTTGAGCCATACAACGACCCGTGATTGGCTGATCCCATATGCCGACGGGATGCTCGCCGCCGACGAGCGGCGCCGCATTGACGGCCACATCACTGGCTGCGCGGCCTGCGCCGCCGAGCTGGGTGCCGTTCGCGAACTGAACCTCCTGCTGGTCAGTCTGCCGCCGGCACCGCCGGTCGCGTTTGCGCCCTTCTGGCTCAAGCTCCAGGCGGTCCTCCCACAGCGCCGAAGCCTTCGTCTCCCGAGCTTCGCCGGTTATCGGCGCCTGGGTTTTGCCCTGGCCATGGCCACCGTTGCCCTGCTTGCCGCCGCCGCGACGGCGCTGGCCGCTCCGTCTGCGATGCCGGACAGCCCGCTCTATCCCATCAAGAAAGTCGAGGAGAGCTTCCGGCTCGCCGTCACGCCTCCGGCGGCTCGGCTGTCGGTGCAGATGGACCTGGCCAATGAGCGCCTGCGTGAGGCGATCGTCATGTCTGCCAACCACAAGCCGCTGCTGGCGGCGAACAGCTTGCGCGCGTTCCAGGTGATCGTCAACGATTCGGCCGCTGCGCTGAAAGAGCAAAGCGATCCGCGCATCGCACAGAGCAACCTGCGACGCTTGCGGCTTGGATTGGATGCGGTCGAACATGAGAATGCCGCCAAGGACGACGACGAGTCGACCGTTCGGAGCTTGGTCGTGTCGTCCGTCGACGATCTCGATCGGATCGAGAATCCGGACGCCGGCACCCCGGCACCGACCCTGGTTATTGGGACGCAAGCGACCCCGCAACCGGCGCCCGAGGAGAACCCTCGGCCCAACCCGACGCCGCGGCCTGAGCCGTCCGACGACGACTCTCACCATTAATCCCGCGGGCTCAGGAAGCCAGAGGCACAAGTAGACTCAGTCCGGTGAGCGCGCGCGAAGAGGTCCTGGTTGTTCCCCGGGACGCGTTGTTTGGCGGACAGGAGTGGCGAGGGTTTCGAGACCGGGACCTGGATGAGCTGCTCAGCAGGATCCGCGCGAATTATCGCTTTCGCCCGCGACGTGAGGTGGAGGAGGATCCGACGGAGCCGCAAATCATTCCCTACGTCGTCTTCCGTCACCAGGACCGCTATTTCCTGACCCATCGTCTTCGTCGATCGAGCGAACGCCGCCTTCGCCACCTGTACTCACTGGGCGTGGGCGGACACATCAACCCCGAGGATCTTGCCGGGGCGGCGGACCCCATCGAGGCCGGCCTGCGGCGGGAGTGGGAGGAGGAAGTCGTCTACGAGGGACACTTCTCGACGCGACTGTTAGGGGCGATCAACGACCAGACCACGCCGGTCGGTCGCGTGCACGTTGGTCTGATCTTTCTGGTCGAGGGCGACCGGCCCGAGATATCGATCCGAGAGGTCGACAAGCTGGCCGGAGCACTCTTCGAGCTCGACGCCATGCGCAGCTACTACCTGGACATGGAATCCTGGTCGCAGCTGATTTTCGATTACCTGACCCGGGTGCCGGTCGCGTAGGGCCGCCGGAACTTCGGGGATTGAGCATTCGCCTAAAATTTCTGGGTTGACTCGAGATCATGGCTGGAAATCAGCCGGTAGGGGAGAGGAAAGCATGAAGCGTTTACCGATCGTTCTCATGGGGCTGGCGCTGGCGGTGGCGGGCTGCGGAGGGACCTCAGGGGGGACATCGTCGACCGGGCCGAGCAAGGTGAACAGCATCGCCAGCAAGGTGCCGTCCTCGGTCACTCAGCCGGTTCAGATTGCGAGCGACGCCACCTATCCGCCGAACGAGTACATCGACACCAAGTCCGGCGCCGTTATCGGCTGGGACATTGACTTTGGAAAAAACATCTGCACCGTCATGGGCCTGAGCTGCAACTTCAACAACGTGACGTTCAAGGACATCATTCCGCAGCTGACCGCGAGCACGCCCCGCTATCAGTTCAGCCTGTCGAGCTTTACGCCCACCTCCGATCGTGAGGCGAAGGGCATCGATTTCATCAGCTACTACAAGGCCGGCGAGTCATGGGTGGTCAAGGCCGATGGCGGACCCAATATTTCAACGGCAGCCGATATGTGCGGCAAGACGGTGGTCGTCGAGACCGGGACCACCGAGGAAAGCGACGCCTGGGGCTACATTGGCAAGCAGCCCGGCGGCACCGCGATCGCGGGTGACAAGGACAACTGCACGGGCGCCGGCAAGCAGGACATCAAGGTCCTCAGCTTCGACAAGCAGACCGACGCCAACACGGCGCTGCTGTCCGGACGCGGCGACGTCATGTGGTTGGACGATCCGGTCGCGGCCTACCAGGTCAAGCAGAACCCATCCAAGATGAAACTGTCGGGCAAGCCCTGCAGCGTCTCGCCCTATGGCATCGCCCTTCCCAAGGGCAGCCCGCTGGAGCAGCCGATGCAGGATGCGGTCAAGTACCTGATCGACAATGGCTACTACAAAACGCTCCTCTCGAAATGGGGCGTCGAGAACGGTGCCATTACGAGTGACAACGTCAAGATCAACGACAACAACGCAATCGGCGACACCTGCGTGCCGAACTACTGAGATAAGTCCAGGACGGTGTGGCTGATGTAGCGAGTCGGCCCGCGGCGATCAAGGCCGTCCCGGTTCGACACCCGGGCCGATGGATCTCGGCGGTCGTCGTCCTGGTCCTCGGCGCGTACGTCGTTGGGACGGTGGTGAGCTCCGTCGCCCACGATCCGACCAAGGAGGGCCACGGTTGGGAGACCGTGGCCCAATATTTCCTCAATCCGCTCATCGTCCGCGGCGTCTGGCTGACGCTCGTGTACACGGTTCTGGCGATGGTGGTCGGCATCGTCCTTGGCGTCCTGCTGGCGGTGATGCGGCTCTCCCCCAACTGGGTGGTGGCATGGGTGAGCTGGCTCTACATCTGGTTTTTCCGAGGCACACCGGTGCTGGTCCAGATCTTTTTCTGGTTCAACCTCAACATCCTCATCTCCCACATCGGGGTCGGCATCCCATTCACATCCTTGTGGATCCAGGCCGACACGAACTCGCTGATCACCCCCTTTACTGCCGTCCTGCTGGGGCTGGGCCTGAATGAGGGGGCGTACATGGCGGAAATCGTCCGCGCCGGAATCATCTCGGTGGAACATGGGCAAACCGAAGCGGCGATGGCCCTCGGCATGGATCGCCTGCTGCTCATGCGGCGGATCATCCTGCCACAGGCCATGCGGGTCATCATCCCGCCGACCGGTAACGAGACGATCTCCATGCTGAAGACCAGCTCCCTGGCGTATATCGCAACCGGGAACGAGCTCTTCACCCGGACCGAACAGATCGCGACCGCGACCTATGCCGTCATCGAGATGTTGATCGTCGCCAGCATCTGGTATCTGATCATGACCTCGGTCCTGACCGTCGGCCAGTACTACATCGAGCGCTACTTCGCGCGTGGTGCACACCGGCAGCTACCCATGACGCCGTTCCAGCGGTTCAAGCGCATGCTCTTCACTTTCCATGCGCCACCGCCCGCGCCGGTCGAGGCGCCCGTGAGCCTCGGGAGCGAGCATCGCTGACATGGGGGCCAGCCCAATGGTCAAAGCGGAATCCGTCTTCAAGAATTACGGGCGGCTCGAGGTCTTGCGCGGCATCGACCTCGAGGTTCAGCCGAAGGAAGTCATGTGCATCATCGGTCCTTCCGGTTCGGGGAAGAGCACCTTTCTGCGCTGCGTCAATCACCTGGAGAAGATCGACGCCGGCCGGCTGTCCGTCGACGGCGAGCTGGTCGGCTACCAGCAGCGCGGCGACAAGCTGTATGAGCTACGCGACGATGAGGTGTCGAAGAAGCGTTCCGAGATCGGTATGGTCTTCCAGGGTTTCAATCTCTTCCCCCACATGACGGCACTGCAGAACGTGATCGAAGCTCCGCTGCGTGTGAAACGGGAGAACCGCGAGATCGCCGTCGACCGAGGCCGCAAGCTGCTGGCGCGCGTTGGTCTGGCGGAGAAGATGAACGCGTATCCAAGACAGCTCTCCGGTGGCCAGCAGCAACGGGTAGCGATCGCCCGCGCGCTGGCCATGGAACCCAAGTTGATGCTGTTCGACGAGCCAACCTCGGCCCTCGACCCAGAGCTGGTGGGTGAGGTTCTCGATGTCATGCGCGGGCTCGCGGAGGACGGGATGACGATGATCGTGGTCACCCATGAGATGGGTTTTGCTCGGGAGGTGGGCGACACTCTCGTGTTCATGGACGCGGGCGTGGTCGTCGAGAAGGGCAAGCCGCGGGAAATGCTGGCGAACCCCCGGCAGGAGCGCACGCAATCCTTTCTTTCGAAAGTGCTGTAGCGCTACCGCGGGCGGCGGCGCTTGACATCCTTCAGGATCTCGCGTGAGGCGTTACGCCCATTGATCCCACTGATGCCACCACCGGGGTGCGTGCCTGAACCGCAGAGATAGAGACCCTTGATCGGCGTGCGGTAGTCGGCGTAGCCAGCCACCGGCCGCCAGGAGAAGAGCTGGTCCAGCGTCAAGTCGCCATGCATGATGTTGCCGCCGACCAGCCCGTATTCCTGTTCCATGTCATAGGGACCGATCACCTGCCGATGTTCGATCGCCGTCTTGAGGTTTGGAGCAAAGCGCGCATAGCCATCGATGACCCGGTCGGCGTAGGCCTCCAGCTCGTGGCGATGCGGCGCCTGTGACCAGCTCGCCGGTACGTACTGGGTGAAACAGCTCATCAGGTGCTTGCCGGCCGGCGCCAACGAATCATCGACCATGGTAGGGAGGACCCCGTCGGAATAGGGCGCCGCTGAGGGCGTCCCGTACTTGGCATCATCGAAGGCTCGCTCGAGATATTCCATCGAGTCGCAGAGCTGAATGAAGGAGCGGGCTGCGGTCATCGAGTCTTGCTCCGCGAGCCCATGGAATCGGGGCGGCTCGGCGAGCGCGAGGTTGACCTTGACGGTGCCCGAGCGGGTCTTGTAGTGATCGATCGCGCGCACGAAATCAGGCGGCAGCTGCGTTGCGTCGATGAGCTTGCAGAAGGTGAGTTTCGGATGAGCGTTCGAGACGACGACTCGGCTGCGGAGCTCGCTTCCATCGGTGAGCGCCACTCCGGCTACCCTTCCATCCTCGACCAGAATGCGTCCGACGGCCGCTGCCGTCCGAACCTGCGCCCCGTGCTCGATCGCATCGTTTGCGATCGCCTGAGAGACGGCGCCGGTTCCACCACGCACGAAGGCCCACTCGGCCATCTGCCCATCGACCTCGCCGATGTAGTGGTGGAGGAGTACGTAGGCGGTTCCGGGTGTGTACGGGCCGCCGTAGGTGCCGATGGCGCCGGAGACACAGCGGGCGGCCTTCACCTGCGGCGACTCGAACCACTCGTCCAGGAGCTCCGCGACCGAGAGGGTCATCACCTTGACGAAGTCGGCGGTGCCCTTGACGTCGAGCCCCTTGAGCTTCCAGGCAAAGCGTGCCAGCTCGAGCAGATCGGCCGGTGACTTGGCGCCGACCGCCGGCGGAGTCATCAGCAACAGTGGGCGGACGAGCCGCGCAATCCGCGCCAGGTAGGCGCTGAACGCCGGCCATGCGACGGCGTCTTTCTTCGAGAACTTTGCGATTTCGGCGGCGGCCTGCTCCGGATCCTTGGTCAGCAACAGGTGCGAGCCATCAGGAAACGGCACGTAGTAATCGGCGGCCAGCGGATACAGCGTCAGGCCGTGGCGCCGTAGCTCGAGCTCACGCATCACCTCCGGCGGCATGAGCGAAAGGACGTACGACAGCGTCGAGACGGTGTAGCCCGGCCAGGGATGCTCGCTGACCGCCGCGCCGCCGATGACCCTTCGCTGCTCGAGCACGAGCGGCTTCAACCCGGCGCGGGCGAGGTATGCCGCCGTGGTCAGGCCGTTGTGTCCCGCACCAACGACGATGGCGTCGTACTGGGACGTCAAGCGTCGAGGCTTGGACTTATGACGCTGACTCCGCGGGAATGGATCAACTCGCGCTTGGAGCGGACGCCCAGCTTTTCGCAGGCGTTTGCCAGGTGGGTCTCAACGGTGCGCTTGCCGATGTGGAGGTGGTTACCGATTTCGCGTGCGGTGTATCCCTCTGCCGCCAGCCGGGCCACCTGTTGCTCGCGGTTGGTGAGTTTGGCTACGGCTGGACGGGATCCGTTTGGGCGGGTGATCGTCGAGAACGCTGACCTCGAGGCGGGCATTCCAGATGAGCCAACGAGGACCTGCGAAAGGCCGTTGGCGACGAGCCTGCAGGCGACCGCGAGAACCACGTAGGCCGTCGTCTCAGAGGCCACGGTGATCGGGCTGAGGGTCCCGAGCAACCCGCTGAGAAGCAATTGCCCCACCGCCACGATGCTGACCAGGAGCGCCGAGCGCGAAGACAGGAGCCAGATCGCCGCGAGCAGCGGAATCAAGCCGAGGGCGCTGACCGCAACCTGGATCGGGGTCGAAATATCCCCGATGAATACAAGGATCAGGCCAAGAACGCAGAACGCCGTCACCGGCAGCTCCAGGGGCTGCTGGGAAAGCGCATACGGTCGCAGCCAGACCCCTCCCAAAGCCGGCGCTCGCATGCACAAGAGGATACGGAATTTTGGGGGCTCCGTATGCAACTCCGTATCAACTACGGATGACACACACGACGTTCGCGCGGCAGCTTTCAGACGTGGAGATCAAGCCCGGGCCAGAAGCCGATGGGATCATCCACAGCGAGCTTCGGCGCGATGTCAGCGTCTGGGGTTCCTACATGTGGGGGTATGCGGCGGTGGGCGCGGACATCTATACCGCGCTCGGGATCATCACCCTGGCGGCGCTCGGGCTTGCCCCGGTCGCCTTTCTTGCCGCTGGCCTGGTTTTTGCCCTGGTCGGACTGTGCTACGCGGAGCTCGCCTCGGCGTATCCACTCGCCGGTGGCGGGCAGTATTTCACCCTGCGCGGGCTTGGTGACCTGTACCGACAGGCCCACGAATCGGATTCATCGATTCCAACGGACAGGCGAAATTCTTTGATGCGGTCAACGCAGATGTCGTCGGGTTTCCCAACTCGATTGTCCGTGCTCCCGATGGCGCGGTCTGGTTCACGGTGGGCAGCGCTGACCAGATCGGGCGCAT
>CAZRMD010000060.1:0-312 GCA_964601135.1 uncultured Actinomycetes bacterium
GGAGGGTCGCCATCTCCTTCTCCAACCGCTTAACGTCCGCCTGCGGGCCCGTAAAAGGCGGCCTCGCCCGGCGCTTCGACAAAGGGATGGCCCGAGGCCTTGAGTGCGTCCCGACCAGCCTGCTGCGCGCGCTCCCAGACCGCCGGGTCGCCCATCCACTTGGCGCTGGTGTCGTCGCGAAGCGAAAGCCGGAAGTAGAAGTCGGTGATCTCAAACGCGCGGTAGACCTGGAGGATCAACTCGATGACGTGTTCGAACTCTTCATTCAGCTGGTTCGGGCGACAGAAGATGTGGGCGTCGTTGATGGTGAAC
>CAZRMD010000060.1:322-14163 GCA_964601135.1 uncultured Actinomycetes bacterium
GTCCCCAGCTCGGCGATGCGCACGGGGAGATCGCGAAAGCTATAGGCCTTGCGTTGAAACACACGGATGTGGTGCGGACAGTTCATCGGTCGTAGCTGCCATTCCTCCTCTTCCATCCGCGACGGCGCATACATCGAATCGCGATACCGCTCCCAGTGGCCACTGGTCTTGTACAGCTCGAGGCGGGCAATGTCCGAGGTGATGACGTGTTCATAGCCCAGGCGCCGCTCCAGCCGTAGGATGTACCCCTCCATCTGCCGGCGGATGGTGGCACCTTTCGGGGTCAGGAGTGGGAGACCACGGCCGACCATCTCGTCGATCACGAAGAGGTCGAGATCTTTCCCGAGCTTGCGGTGATCGCGCTTGGCGGCCTCTTCCAGCAGCTTGAGGTGATCGTCGAGCTCCCTTTGCGTCGGAAACGCGGTCCCATAGATGCGGGTCAGCTGCTGGTTCTTCTCGCTTCCTTTCCAGTAAGCGCCGGCGATAGACAGCAGTCGAAAGGCGCCCAGCTTACCGGCGTCGGGGACGTGGGGACCGAGGCACAGGTCGACGAAGCCTCCGGTCTTGTAAAGCCGTGCCGTCTCGTCGGTGACCTTGTCATGGATCAACTCCACCTTGAGCGGCTGATGCAGGCGTTCGAACAGCGCGATGGCCTCCCCTCTGGGCAACTCTTCTTTGACGAAGGGCGGCGCTGCCTTGATGATCTCGCGCATGCGGGCCTCGATCTTCGGCAGATGCTCGGGCAACAGCCGCTCCTGGAAGCCGAAGTCGTAGTAGAAGCCCTCGTCGGTCGCCGGTCCGATCCCGATGATGGTCCCGGGAAAGAGATCCAGGACAGCGGCTGCCATCACGTGCGCCGTCGAATGGCGCAGGGTTTCGAGGTCAACGCTCATCGATGTCCCCGAAAACGGTTAGCCGACGATACGGAGACTTGTGGAATGCGCCTAGACGGCGCGCAGGCGTTGCAGACCGGCCGGGATGTCCTCCCGGCCGAACGTTCGCCCGTCGAGTGAGGCCTCGATATCGGAATGCACCTGGAACATCAAGGATAGCTGATGCGCCAGGGGAACGATCGGCGCTCGCCGAGCCTGCCGTCGCAGACGCTCCTGCCGGCTGGGGTCGAGGGCGCAGCAGCGAATGCTGCAGTACTTGGCTGTCGCCTTCTTGACAAAGGCATCACAACCTGGACGAGCGCAGACCTTGAGCGGAGCAGTTTGTCTGAAACCGTGAGCGACCTCCACTGTTCCCTCCATCATCTCTGTGGTCCCTGCCGAGACCGTCTCCCCTGACGCGTTATTGATTATGCTCGCCGCTTCGAGCGTGTCAAGCATTGAGCTTGCTTATGCACATCGCTTCCGCGTCGCGGGGATAAGCGGGGGAAAACGTTTGAGCCGCGCATGAAGACAGCGACATCGATGTCAATGTGCAATGAGGCGCTGTAAAGGGATGTTTGTCTCCGCCTCCGATCAACCGGCCGCTTAAAGCGGCGTCGCAGGTGTTTTTGGCTTGAGCTTGCCTTCTCGTCGTTGTTCGAGGAGCTCTGCGACGAGTTGCGGCAGCGCCGCGGCGTCATCGACACCACGGACCCAGGTGGCGTCGGCACCGAACTTCTTGGCTCGCCGCACCTGGTGCGGCAACGAGGCGAGCGCAAGGATCACCGGCCGCCCAAAGCCGATGGCATTATTGAGGATGCCGAAAACATACGCCGTGTCCGCTTCCCATATGGCCATGTCGATGAGCACGGCAGCCGGCTGGGCCCGCTCGCATAGCTGCTGCACGTCTTCACTGGGCAATGCGGTCTGCGCCAGGTAGCCCGCATCGGTAAAGAGGGCGCGGTAGGCGATCGCCTGTTTGGGATCGTTCTCAAAAATCAAAACCGTTGGGGCTGCGCCGTCGTCACTCGGAGCCATAGCCATCGACGACCGCATTATGGCATGCACCATAGCCGTAAGCGCTGCGCCCGGATCGCGTTAAGGAATGTGGAATCGCCCTTCGCTCAATCCCCGGGTCGCCACCCGGGGATCTCTTTTTCAGGACGCGAGCCAGCCGGCCAATCGCTCGCCGTCGACATTTCCGCCGCTCAGGATGGCAACGGCTGGGCGAGCGATCGCGCTGTCGGCGAGAAGCGCAGCCACCGCCGCCGCGCCTCCGGGCTCCAGGACGAGCTTGTTCCGCAGGGTCACCGCTTTCAAGGCCTCGATGATGGCCTCATCGGAGACGAGCCGCATCTCATCGACATGGTGGCGGATGATCCCGAGGTTGAAGGACCGCGTGTACGGCGGCGCGAGCGCTTCGGCAATGGTGTCCAGTCGCGACGGCGCAACTGGCCGACCGGCGGCAAGGCTTTCACTGACCACCGGTGCCCGCTCTGGCTCGACGCCGATGACACGGATCTCAGGTCGTTGCTGCTTCAGCGCCAGACTGATCCCGGCAATCAGTCCACCGCCGCCCACCGGAACGACGACAGTGCGCACGTCCGGAAGCGTGTCGATGACCTCCAGCCCGACCGTGCCCTGGCCGGCAACGACCGCCGGGTCGTCGAAGGGATGCACCAGGATGAGGTTGCGCCGCCGCTCTTCTTCTTCGAGTTGTTGCTGCCACTCGGCGATGGCCACCAGGATGACCTCGGCGCCGTGGCTGCGGATCGCCTCCAGCTTCGCCATCGGGGCGTCGTGCCGCACGACGACCACGCAAGGGATGCCGACCATCTCCGCGGCATAGGCAAGAGCCCTTCCAAAGTTGCCGGCGGAGAGCGTGATCACACCCCGCTGCCGCTGGTCAGGGCTGAGCTGCAGCACGGCATTGACCGCGCCGCGGACCTTGAATGAACCGGTCGTTTGCAGATTTTCGGCCTTGAACCAGACGCCAGGACCTGCCACAGGCTCACCCGAGACGGTCGGGGTCTGGCAAATATAGGGCCGAATGCGTTCGGCCGCCGCCCGAAAGTCAGCAAGGGAAAGGATCCCGGCCTCAACCGCCATGCCGTAGACGGTACCGGTTATCGAGTCCTAATTCCAGAAGCCGTGCAGAAGGAAGTGGTCGAGCAGCTGCGCCAGCCAGCGCCGGATCTTCGTCGCCATCTCGCGTATAACGTCAGCCCAGCGTCCAGGGTTGCTCATTGCCTCGCATCACGACCGTGCGCCCGACGGCACTCTCATCCTCGATGAGGGAGAGGGCGACGGCCGCGACCTGGGCGGGCGTGAGGATCGGTGGCAGCCTGGCCAACTCGGCTTCCGTCATCCGGGCCCGGTCGCGCCGGCTCGACGGCGTATCCACCATGTCCGGACAGATGGCGTTGACCCGCACTCGGTTCCGCTCCGCGAGATAGCGGAGGCTCGACGTGAAGCGCACGACGCCGGCCTTTGCCGCCGCATAGGCCGGCGCGCGGTGAGCGGCCTGCCCGATCGCGGCGATCGATGCGATGTTGATGACGGCGCCGCCCCGCACGGACAGAAATGGCAGAGCGAGCTGGACCGCGCGCATGACTGACCGCAAGTTGAGATCGAGAACGCGAGACCAGTGATCGACAGTTGCCTCGGGGATACTGCGGTTCGGGTGCGCCGCCGGCGTTGTTGACCAGGATATCGAGGCGCCCGAAATGCGATTGAGCCAGGCTGAGGGCTTCGCGGAGCTGCGCGTCATCAGTTACATCGCAACGGACAAAGACCGCTCGCCGGAGACGACTGGCGAGGCGGTGGCCGAGAGCCTCGTCGACATCGGCCACCACAAGTGAGGCGCCTTCGGTGGCAAGCCGTTCAGCGATTCCCTCCCCGATGCCAGCGGCGCCGCCCGTTACGAGAGCAACCGATCCGGCAAGTTGCACCGATCCAGCCTAGACCCTGCTCGATTACCCGGGCTGGTCTGGTGGGCGCAACAGGAGTCGAACCTGTGACCTCTTCCTTGTCATGGAAGCGCTCGTACCAACTGAGCTATGCGCCCGCCGACGCCCGGTTCGGACGGGATTATAGCGGCGTTTTCGCGCCGGTCGGGGGCACCAATGGGCTCCGGCGACCGGCGACCGCAGAGATCGCCCCGCTCAGCACGAGAAGGAAGCCCATTCCGAAGATGACCCGGGTGACACCGAACAAGTCCGCCAGGCCTCCCGCCACCAGGATGGGCAGGGCGATAGCGGCATTGACCACGGTGAACATGGTGCCGAAGATCCGTCCCCGGAGCTCGGCTTCGGTCGTTTCCTGCAGGACGGTAAAGGCGGGGATGAAGAGCGCACCAAATTCAACCCCGCCGATGAAGCCGAAGACCACGGGGAACCACACCAGCAGCCAGGTGGCGGAGAGTTGTTCGAGCAGATAGGGAACGACCGCAATCAGGACCAGCGTGAATCCGGCCGAAATCAGTGCGCCGATCAGGAGCCGGCCGCGCCGATAGTGGCGGCCGTACTGGCCGAGATAGAACGCCGCCCCAAGCATGCCGATCACGGCCGGCGCCAGGAACAGGTAGACATCCGTGACCTGCAGGTGAAGCACCTTGCTCATGTAGCCCGGAGCCAGGACGAAGACCGAGAAGATGACGGCGATCGTCAGGCTGAGCTGCACCACGGCGAAGCGCACGAGCGGACGGGCCGCGATGTAGGCGACCCCCTCCCGCAGCTCATAAAGGATGTCGGGAGCGCGATCCGAGATGTTGTGCGTGCGGGCGTGGAGGTCAGCCTTGATCAAATAGATCAGCCAGGCCGCGAACAGGAAGAGAAAGGCCGCGATCCAGTAGGGCGAATTCTCCCCGAGGACTCGAACCGCGATCGTGGAAAGCGGCACGGCGACCAGCAGGGTGACGATGACCGTGCTGGTGAACATCGAGGTGGCCGTCATCAGCTCCTCCGAGCCGACGATGAAGGGAATCGATGCCGCTTCGGCCGGGGCAAAGACCTGGCCGACGGCGGCAAAGAGGAAGGTGATGACCAGAAGATGCCAGGTGACATGAGCAAAGTAGGGCACGAACTGGCTCAACGGGATCAGCAAGATCAGCACGCCGCGGATGGCGTTCGTGAGAAACATCAGACGTTTCTTGTCGTGCCGGTCGGCATAAACCCCGGCGAGAGGGCTGAGGAACACCGACGGGAAGGTGTAGGCCAGAAATAGCGCGGCGCCATGGGTGCTCGAACGGCTGATGCTGTAAGTGAGAATCAGCAGCGCGAACATCAGGAACTTGTCGGCGAGTTGAGAAGCGATCTGCGCCGACCAGAGGGAGCGGAAATCCTGGTTGGCGAGCACGGTGCGAAACCCGGGTGGTCGAGGGAGGATGATTTCGCGCGGGTCCCGCACCGCTCCCACCTCTTCCTCCGGATCCTTCAAGGCGCCTAAATCGTAGCTAGTTGTCAATTACCATGCTCATGTTCGAAAAATCGCCTCCACTCGTCGAGCGTCAGCGTTTCTGGCCGACGCGTCGGATCGATGCCTATAACGGCGAGACGGTTCCGAGCCTCCGCTCCACTGACGCCCCGCGATCGCGCGAGGACAAACGGGAGCTGCTTGCGACGAGCCTGGAAGAACGGTGTGACGAACCTGAAGAAGCTTGGCAACTCTGCCCGCGGTAAGGCCGGCTCGGCATCCGGCACGATCCGCACGAGGGCCGAGTCGACTTCCGGCTGGGGCAGGAAGGCCGCGCGTGGCACCCGCAGAACAAGCTCCGGTCGGCCGTACACCCGAACACCCAGCGTGGCGAGGCTCCAACCACCGGGCGGAGCGACGATTCGTTCGGCGACTTCCTGCTGCACGAGCAGGTCGATCCGCGCCGGCGGCCGCGGCTGCTCGAGCAGGTGGGTAAAAAGCGCGCCGGTCAGGTTGTAGGGAATGTTCCCGGCGACTCGGTAGGGGGCCGGCAACAGGTCCGCAATGCGCGTGCGCAAGACGTTGCCCTCGATGATGCGGACGTTGGCGTGGTCCCGCAGGGTCAGCGCCAGCGCCCTGACGGAGGCCGGGTCGATCTCGATGCCGACGACCGCGCGCACGCGACCTGCCAGCTCGACGGTCAGCGTCCCCAACCCGGGGCCGACCTCGATGACGTCGTCGGCGGCCGTTAACTCCAGCGCGTCGACGATGCGTGCCAGCTGCGAGCGGTCGGCGATGAAGTTCTGTCCCCAGCGACGCTGGAAGCGAATCCCGAAGCGACGGGCGACCCCGCGGATGACCGCTGGGTCGGCCAGATCGAGCGGGCGTTTCCTAGCCGGCGTGGTTCAACCGAAAGAGCTCGATCGCGTTCTGGCGGGTCTTCTGAGCCACCTCGGCGGCCGTAACGCTCCGGAGCTGGGCGAGTCGTTCCACGGTCTCGACGATGTATCGCGGCGCATTGGGCTGGCCGCGGCGGCTCTGGGGCGGAAGGAAGGGTGCGTCCGTCTCCACCAGCATGTGGTCGAGCGGGATGATCGTCGCTGCCCCGATGATCCCGTGTGCCGTTGGATACGTGACGTTCCCGGCAAACGAGATGTACAGGCCACGCGCAAGGGCCTCGGCCGCGAACGCCGAATTCCCGGTAAAGCAATGAAAGACGCCCTCGACCCCGGGGAATTGGTCGAGGATGGCGAGCAGATCCGGGAACGCGTCACGGGTATGGAGGACTACCGGCTTGTCCACCTCCTGTGCCAGCGCCAGCATCTCGCGAAAGACATGCGCTTGCGCGCTCTTGGGTGCTCGGTGGTAGTCCGTGAAGTGATAATCCAGCCCGATCTCCCCTACCGCCGCCACCTTCGGATGGCCGGCCAGCCGTCGCAGCTCGCGGCGTTCGGCCGACGTGATCGGTTCCTCGGCCGAATGCGGATGGCGCCCGATCGTCGTTCGCAGGCCTGCGATTCGCTCTGTCAGCTCGATGCCTGGCCAGTTATCACGTTCGTCGTCGCCGATGTTGATCACGGCTTCCACCCCGGCCGCTCGAGCTTCGTCCAGCGCCTGCTCGGGGGTTAGGGGCTCGCGCAGGTGCAGGAGGTGCGCGTGCGAATCGATCAGGCGACCGGCTCCGGCTTCTCGATCCGGGGAAAGAGCACCTCGCCAAGCGAGGTCTGGGTGCGAGGCGCGAGTTTCCCCCACTCCCGAGCCGACGACCATGGTGCCTTCAGATCCGCCTTTACCTGGGCGGCGATCCGCGCGGCGGTGTCGGGCAGAAACGGTGAAATGAGATAGGTGGTCAACCGGATTGCCTCCACCAGGTTGTACATGACGGTCTGCAACCGCTTCCTCTGGTCAGACTGTTTGGCGAGCACCCAGGGGGCGCTCTCCTCGATGTACTTGTTCCCTCGGTTGATCGCTTCCCAAATGAGATCCAGAGCGCCCGTAAAATCCAGCGCCTTCATGTGTTTGTCCTGCCCCCGAATGGCTCGCTCGAAGGCAGCCTGCAGTTGCTTATCGAGAGCGGTGGCGTCGCCATCAGGCGCCGGTACCTTGCCGTCGAAATAGCGCTGCAACATCGAGAGCGTCCGGTAGACGAAGTTCCCCAGATCGTTGGCCAGATCCGCGTTGAAGCGTAGAGTCATCGTCTCCCAGCTGATGTCGCCGTCACGATCGAACGGCAGCTCTCGAAGCAGCAGGTAGCGAACTCCTTCCGTTCCAAATAGGTCGGACGCTTCTTTTGGCGCGATGTAATTGCCAACGGTACGACTCATCCGTTCGCCTCTCACCGTGAGAAAGCCGTGTGCAAAAACTCTCTTTGGTACGGCCAACCCTGCCGACATGAGCATGGCCGGCCAGTACAACGTGTGGAATCGAGTGATGTCCTTCCCAATAACATGAAGATCCGCCGGCCACCACCGCTTGAACTTCGCTTCATCGGTTCCGTAGCCGACGCCGGTGATGTAGTTGACCAGGGCATCGCCCCACACATAGACCACGTGCTTCTCGTCGCCAGGAAAGGGGATTCCCCATTTGATGGTGGAGCGCGAGATGCTGAAGTCCTGGAGTCCTGCCTTGAGCCAGCCAAGGATCTCGTTTCGTCGACTCTCCGGTTGAATAAAGTCGGGGTGCTTGTCGATGTGTTGTTGCAACCGATCCTGATAGCGAGAGAGCGCGAAGAAATAGTTCTCTTCCTTGAGCCACTGCGCCTTCAGCGTCGGATGAAGAAGGCAGTAGCCGTCCCTGAGCTCGTTTTCTTGTTTAAACGCCTCGCATGAAACGCAGTACCAGCCCTCATAGGAGCCTTTGTAAATGTCGCCCTTCGCCTGAATCCTCTGGAGCAAAGTCTGAACGCCACGAACATGATCGGCGTCTTCGGTTCGGATGAATCGGTCATACGAAATGCCGAAATCCGCCATCGACTTGCGAAAGACATCGGCCATCCTGCTGCTGAAGTCCTGCGGCGTAAGGCCTTGCTCGCGCGCTCGCCGCTCGACATTCTGGGAGTGTTCGTCGGTCCCGGTCAGAAAGAAGGTGTCGTCACCAATCAGACGGTGGTAGCGTGCCACGGCGTCGGTCGCCACGAACTCATAAATGTGATGGAGCGCCGGCGCATCATAGACGTAGGCGATTGCCGTTGTCACGTAAAACTTACTCATCTGATGGTCTCCAGTCGCTGCCGGCAACCACGACCGTCAGCTCGCCGCGGGGTGGAGACTTCTCGAAGTGCTCCAGGAGCGTCGCCGGCGTTCCACGTAGGAATTCTTCGTGGACCTTGGTGATCTCCCGCGCCACCACCAGCGAGCGGGGGCCGAGGACGGAGGCCATTATAGCCAAGGTCTTTGCAATGCGATGCGGCGATTCGAAAAAGACAAAGGTCCGTTTCACCTCTCCCGCCTCGCGGAGCACCCGCTCCAGCTCTCCGCGTTTACGAGGAAGAAAGCCGAGAAAGGTGAACTGGTTCGTGGGCAAACCGGAGCTCACCAGCGCGGCCAGCACTGCTGATGGCCCGGGGACCGGCACGACTGGATAGCCCGCCGCCACCGCCGCGCTGACCAACCGCACACCGGGATCCGAGAGCGCCGGCGTGCCGGCGTCGGAGACGAGGGCGACGTCGTGCTGCTGCAGCCGGCTCACGATGGTCTGCAACTGGCGGGCCTCGTTGCGGGCGTGCAGGCTGATCAACGGCCGGCGCAACCCAAAATGCGTGAGCAGCTTGAGGGTGTGCCGGGTATCCTCGGCCGCGATCAGCGGCACGGACTCGAGGATGTGCAGGCCGCGCAGGGTCATGTCGTCAAGATTGCCAATCGGCGTCGCCACCAGGTACAGCGTCCCCATCGCGGGGCGGGCTCACCGGCCCCAGTCGCGCGGGTAGCGAAACTCGCGATCGATGGTCCGCGAGGAGAGCTTGGCGATGACGGGCAACCGGCGCTTGTACTGGTTGTCACGTACCCGCCGGATGATGTCGTCGATGAAGACGGGCTCGAAGCCGATTCGTTTGAGCTCCTCGACCGAGTAACGGCGGTCCACCAGGTAATAGAGGAGCTGATCAACCCTGCGGTACTGGAAGCCAAGCTCGCTCTCATCGGATTGCCCGGCCCACAGGTCGGCTGACGGTGCCTTTTGCACGATGGCGGTCGGCACCCCGACGGCATCGGCCAGCTGCCAGACCTGGGTTTTGTAGAGATCACCGATCGGATTGATGGCGCTGGCGATGTCGCCATGAATCGTGCCATAGCCAAGCAACAGCTCGGTCTTGTTACTGGTCCCGATGACCAGAGCATGCCACGCAAATGACTGGTCGTAGAGAATCGTCATCCGTTCGCGCGCCATTTTGTTTCCCCGGCGCTTCTGATCGGCATCGGGAAAGTGTTCGAAATAGGCGTCGATCTGGGACGTGATGTCGATTTCCAGGTGGCGGATGCCCAGCTGCTGGATGACCTCCAGCGCGTCGCTCCGGCTCTTTTTGTCGCTGGCTTTGTAGGGCATGAGTAGCGCCAGCACGTTGTCCCGCCCGAGGGCGTCCGTCGCGAGCGTCGCCACCAGGCTCGAATCCACTCCGCCGCTCAAGCCGATGACGACGCGCTCGAAGCCCACTTTGCGCACCTCGTTACGGATGAAGCCCACCAGGATGCCTTTGACCAGCTCCGCATTGATCGCGAGCGGTGGAAAGACAGCTTCAGAAAGGTTTGCGGGTGCGCTCATGCCAGACCCGGCGAAGTTCGTTGATGGTCAATTCCAGGTGCTCGTCCCGAAGCAGGGGATTCGCCAGCCGCTCCCGACGTACATCGCCCAGATCGAGGCTGGCCACCACCAGCGCCTCATCCGCGTCCTCTTCCTGGGCGATGATGTCCCCGTTCGGCCCGATCACCATAGATCCACCCCAGAAGTTTGCGCCGTCTTCGTATCCCACGCGGTTGCAGTACAGGAAAAAGCTTGTCAGGAATTGAGCGTAGGTTCGGCACAGCAGCCCATAGGATTCCGCCGTCCCTAGACGCTCATCGGTCGTGATGCCCCGCCCCGGGCTCGCGGACGGACAGATGATCATGTCCACGCCCTCCAGGCTCAGGATGTAGGCGCTCGAGACGTGCCAGATGTCCTCACAGATCAGTACGCCGGCCCGGCCGAAGCTCGTCTTGAAACTGCGGAAGCGATCGCCGCTGGCGAAGTAGCGCTTCTCGTCGAACATGCCATAGGTCGGCAGGTAGACCTTGCGGTGCAGATGGACGAGGTCGCCCCCGCTGAAATACAGGCTGGCGTTGAAGTAGCGATGATCCGGCTCTTCGATGACGGCCCCCAGCACGACGTCCACATCCTTGGCGGGATCGCCGAGCTCGCGGAGCATCGGATCGTCGAGCCGGATGGCGCTCTCGGACACCAGGTCCTTGAGGAAGTATCCGGTCAGACTGAGCTCCGGGAAGACCAGCAACTCGACCCCGGCGCCGGCGGCCTGCTTCACCCATTGACGGTGCCGCTCCAGATTCCGCTCACGGTCTCCCAGCGCGACGTCCAGCTGCGCAAGCCCGACGGTGACGCGGCCGTTTTTCACGCTTCCACAGCGCGCCGAAGGCCAAGGCTGCCACGCCGTCCCAGCCACTGCGCAATCGTGGGCGCCATCTCATCGCATTCCCCGACGTGCACCGCGGCACGGGGCAGCGCATCCAGGAATGCCCCACCGTACGCCCGGTTTGCGATTCGATGGTCCATCAGCAGGACCGCACCGCGGTCGCTCTGGCGCCGGATCAATCGCCCGAACCCTTGCTTCAGGCGCAAGACGGCCTCGGGTAGGGCGAGCTGTCCAAACGGGTCGGCCAGCGTGGCGCTGCGGGCCCGTTGAAGCGGATCGCTTGGGACCCGGAATGGCAGCCGGACAATGACGACGCAGGACAGCGCATCACCTGGCACGTCGATGCCCTCCCAGAAGCTGCTGCTCCCGAGCAAGATGCTGCGGGGATTGTCTTGAAACTCGCCGAGCAGCTGACGCCGAGTTCCATCGAGGTTTTGGGCCAGGACGCGGAGCTGACTGTGGGCGGTTCGAATGCGGAGGCGCTCAGCGACCTCGCGCAGTTGCTGGTGGGAGGTGAACAGGACCAGCGTCCGTCCATCGATCGCCTCGCCGATATCGCCGACGACCATGGCGACCTGCTCCGCAAACGCGGGGTCATCGAGCTGCCGCAGATCGGTCGGCAAGCAGAGCAGGGCCTGCGATAGATAGTCGAAGGGCGACGACAGGACCATCTCATGAGCACTGAGCGCCTCGAGCCCTACGCCACGCTTGAAATAGGCAAAGGAATCCGCGACGGCCAATGTCGCCGAGGTGAAGACGACCGTCTCCTTGTCGGTAAACGCCCGGGCATGCAATTCTCGACCGGCCGCAGTTGGCGCCGCCTGGACGAGGGGCCGACCGGAGCGGCGCTCCGAGCCCAGCCAGTAGAGACGCTCCGCCCGCGGCTGGAGCAGCGCTTGCATGATGAGATCGATGCGACCCTGCAGCTGGGCGACAAAGAGATCGAACTCCCGCTCGGCATAGGGATTGCTCTCGAGTGGCAGCTGGGAGCCGGCGTCGTCCAGGGCGCGGCGCAGGGCGGCGCTCCGATCGCCGAGCGCGCTGGCCAGTGATGCCAGCCCAATGATGTCCGATGACCGTCGCGCGTCGTCATCGAGAATTGCTGGCTCATCCCGGGATGGCCGCAGCGGCACTTCGGGTTGGCGCTGCGCGATGACCGCCCGAGCCTGCCGGAAGAACTCGCTCACCGCCTCGCGGCACTCGGCAGCCGCCCGGCGTACCGCCTCGCCGGGTTGGCCGACGGCCGCGCGAAACCAAGTAAGCGTGCCGTCGATGCTTTCCAGCAGCTCGATTTCGCCGACCCGCATGGTGAGCGCCTCGACCGCCGTCTCCTCCAGCTGGTGGGCTTCGTCGACGATCAGGTGCGCGTGCGCCGGCAGCACGGTCCCGCCCGCCAGCGCGTCCGCCAGCAGCAGCGCGTGGTTAGTGACGATCAGGTCGGCATCCTGCGCAGCGCGCCGGCTATTCCAGTAGAAGCAGCGCTGGGTCTTGAAGTTGTCGCAATGGGCAGCCAGGCAATCGTCCGGCGTCGAGGCGGCGCGTAGCCAGAACAGCTCATCGAATCCGTTCAGCTTGATTTCCGACCGGTCGCCATGCCGGGTCTGCGCCAGCCAGACCAGCATCCGGAGCTTGAACTTCAGCTCATCGTGGAACCAGGTCCCGTCCGCTCGGCGACTGGGCGCATTGAGGTAGCGATTCCAGCGCCGCAGGCTGACGTAGTTGGCGCGCCCCTTCAACAGGGAGGCCTTGAAATCGAAGGGCAGCCAGCTGCGCAGAAAGGGAATGTCCTTCCAGAACAGCTGCTCTTGCAGGGTGATCGTGTTGGTTGCCACCACGACTCTCTCGCCGTGTGCAACCGCATGGTGGACCGCCGGCACCAGGTAGGCGAGCGACTTGCCCGTGCCCGGTCCGGCTTCTACGAGCAGGCGCCCACCGCGAGCGTATAGCTGGGCGATGGCCAGCGTCATCTGCAACTGTGACTCGCGCAGTTCATAGTCGTCGAGGCGCGCCGCCATGGGACCGTCCGGACCGAGTAGTGCGCGGATGGCCTGCGGGTCTGTCGACGGCATTTTGTCGCCGTTGCGCTTGATCGGTGCCGGAGTCGCAGGACGCGAACTCTCGATACCGTTGCCACCGGCGGCGTTGACCTCCTCGAGAAAGTGGCGCAACGGGTGTGGCCAGCCGGCGCTGACCTCGAGCATCCGGTCGAGCAGCTCGGCCGAAAACCCGCTGGCGACCTGGCGCAGGTGGCGAAACAGCTGCCGTGCCGCGTCGGCATCTGAGAGCGCCCGATGGGGATGCGGATGCGCCAGTCCTAATTGCCGCGAGAGATGCGGCAGGCTATGACTGGGCGCGGTGGGAAGCATGATGCGGGCGAGGTCGAGCGTGTCGAAGAGCTCGTATTCCTGCTCGCGATCACTCTCCACGAGAAAGGATAGGTCGAAGTTTCCGCTGTGTGCCACCACGGCGCTATCGCCGACGAAATCGATGAGCTGCGTCAGGACTTCTTCGGGAGGCGGCGCGGCGGCGACGTCGGCGTCGCGAATTCCGGTCAGCTCCTGTACCGCCCGTGGAATGCCGACCTCGGGGCGAACCAGCGACTGGAACGTCGCGAGGACCTCGTCACCCCTGAAGCGGACGGCCCCAACCTCGATCATGCGATCGATTCGAGGAGACAAACCAGTGGTCTCCAGATCGAGAGCGACGAAGGTCCGTTCCACCGTCAATATGGTCTCACTCTCTCTCAGGGCGCTTCTGCGCCCCGCGCTTAGCGACCTTCAGGTCGCCGGCCTTTCGGCCGAATAAGGGCGAGTGCCGTACCGCGGCTTGTACACGCAAACGAAGCTATCTCTTTTTGGCTGAGTGCGTGATGAGCCGCGGGACCGGCACAATCGCCCGTTTTAGTCCCTGTGTAACTGTGGCTAGAGGAGCTTCGCGGC
>CAZRMD010000061.1:0-14107 GCA_964601135.1 uncultured Actinomycetes bacterium
ATACCCCAGCATCCGCAGGGCGGCCTTCAGGCCGGGGAGGCCGTACTGCCGGGTCATCGCCTCGCCCAGCGGTGCGATGGTGCGCTGTTGATGACGCGCCTGATCCAGCTGGCCCTCGACAAAGGCCCGGCGGATGCGCGCCGAGGCAGCTGGCGCCAGATTGGCCAGCGCGGCGATCGCGCCATCGGCACCGGCCATCAGTGCCTCGATCATCTTTTCCCCGGTCCCGGTGAGGATGACGACGTCGGATCCGAGCCGCTCGCGCATCGCCGGCAAGCGTGTCATGTCGCCGGACGAATCTTTGAGGCCGGCGACCTTCGAATGCGCCACCAACTCGATCAGCCAGTCGGGGCCCAGGTCGTAGCCCATGTTCCCCGGCACGTTGTAGATGAGGATGGGGATGGGACTCGCCTCAGCGACGGCGCCGTAGTGACGAGCCAGGGCGTCGAGTGTGAGATGGCGACGGTAGTAACTGGGCGCGATCACAAGCGCGGCCTGAGCCCCCTCGGCGGCGGCCAGCCGTGTGCGCTCGATCGTGGCGATCGTCGATTCGGCTCCGGTGCCGGCAATCAGTCGAAGGGGTGACGGCAGACTCCCCCTGACCGAGCGGATCCACTGCAGGCGCTCGGCCTCGGTCAATTGGGGCGCCTCCCCATTCGAGCCCAGTGCGACCACGCCATCGATGCCGGAGGCCTGCAGCAGCTCGAAGAAGCCGGGCGGTGGTTGCGTGAGGCTGCCATCGGGCGCGAAGGCGGTCGCGATCGGCGGGAAGATCCCTTTCAGCCAGTCGACGGTCCCCATCACGCGATTCTATGGACTCGCACTGATGCCGCGTAGACTGCGGAAAAGTCCAACGATGTCGTCAAAACCTCCCACGCGGATGGATCCGATGGCCGGCAACCTGCGCAGGCTGGTCCGTGGGCTGTTCTTCCTCGGGTTGCTGTTCTGCTTTGCGTGGTTCATCACTCGAGCCAACCCGAACGCCGGCCTATTCCTGTTCCTGGCGATCGTGTGCTTTGGCCTTGTGGTGGTCGCCTTGTTTACCAGTGGAGTCCAACGCATTGGTGGGGGCATCCTGCAGCGCACCGGCCGGATAGAGCGGGATTTCCTCACTGGCGGACTGCTCCTGATCGCCCTGCTCACGCCCTGGTCGGTGTCCATCCCGACCCTACACTTCCCGCAGATTTTCGGTTGGCAATCAGCGTCCGCTCTGATTGTGATTGCCACCCTATTGGTGGCTCGCATCCAGCCACTGCCTCGGGTGGCCTTGCCAGCGCTCATCGCCGCCGCGGCCGCCCTCGTGGGCTGGGTCGTCTGGATCGTCCTCGAGCTTCGAACACCCGCATTTGTCGCCACCGGGTTTCCATTCCTGCCCATCGATCTTCTCGGCGAAGGCTGGTATATCGGTCTGGCGGCCTTCGCCATCGGCGTCGATGGCATGGCCGTCAGCGCCTCCTCCGATGGTCGGCCGGTCCGTCCAGCCGAGGTATGGCCCTTCGCGATCATTCCCGGGCTCGGCCTCGTCCGCATGCAATATCCGGTGCGCGGCCGGCTCTGGTTGCTGGCCGTTGCCTTCTGCGTCGTGCTGGTCCAGGCCAACGCGATCAGCCCGTCCGAGTTTCAGTACTACGGCTCGTTCCTGGGGCTGCCCGAGGCCCGACCCCGCGGGGCGGTCCTCATCCCCATCGTCCTGGCTGCGCTGATCTGGTTTGGTTCGTTATGGGACACGAGGATGAAGTTGCAACTCGAGAAGGCGGCGCTCAAATCGCTGGCGTTCCCCGTGCGAGGGCGGGATTCGACGACCGTCTGATCGTTGTTACGGCTCCGTCACGGCATTGTCGCCGGCAATTCCCCGCTGCCGATGAGCGCGTTAACAAACCGCTGATAGCCTCACAACGTCGTGCACACGACCTCATCGCTGTCACGCCTATATAGCCGCCGCGCCTTCCTCGACCGCGGCCTGCGGCTTGGCATTGGCATTGGTGGCGCCCTCAGCCTCGCCTCGCTCCTCGATGCCTGTGGACCCGGCTCCGGATCCACCGCGCCGACTCCGCCTCCGGGGGCAACCGTCATCCGGGCGCTGCTCTTCGACCAGGTTGGTTATGACCCCAAGGTGCTGCAAAGCCTTGCCAACAAATTTCAGAGCCTGCACGAGAATAAGGTCTTCGTCTCGATCGAGACGGCCCACTATCGCGAGCTCTACGAGAGCATCCTGGCAGCCGGGTTGTCGAAGCCCGCACCCTACGACGTGGTGGCCCTCGACCAGGTCTGGGTTCCCGAACTCGCCAGCCGCAAACAGCTGCTCAGCCTCACCGACCAGATTCCGGACGATGCGCGGTCCGACCTGATGCCGAGCCTTCTCGACGCCTTCTCCTACAAGGGCATCAACTGGGCCATGCCACATGTGCTCAACGTGCAGAGCCTCTACTACAACAAGAGCCAGCTGAAGAACGCGGGCTTCAACGGGCCGCCAAAAACATTGGAGGACTGGTATGCGCAGATGACGGCGCTCCGCCCGCGGGTTACACCGTATACCGATTCCTGGTCCCAGGACGAAGGGCTGGTGTCCGACTTCGTTCGCATCACCGCAGAGTTCGGTGGTGATCTCTTCGACGTGAATGGCAAGCCGCTGCTCCAGCAGCAGCCGGCACAGCGGGCGGCCGCCTTCATGCGTCAACTGATCGATGAGAACCTGGTACGGGGGGAGATCGCTGCCAGCAATGAGCCGGATGCGATGCGCGCCTTCCTCTCCGGCGGCGTGACGTTCACAACCAACTGGAACTTTGTCTGGGGCGCGATGAACGACCCGGTCTACTCGCAGATCATTGGCCAGGGGGCGGTCGCCCCGGTGCCGGCAGCCAGCTCAACCGGCAAGTCGGCAGCGTCGGTCAGCGGCTTCCTCGGCCTGGGTGTGCTCGCGAACAGCGCACACGCGGATCTCGCCGCCGCCTGGTTGCGTTACCTGACGAGCCCGGAAGTCCAGGGCCAGCAAACCGGCGAGCTTCCCATCTGGACGTCATTGCAGAATTCGTCCGCTTTCGGCAAAGCGAATCCGCAGATCGACATCTTTCTCACCAACCTGGCCAACGCTCAGCCCCGCCCCAAGCTGGTCCACTATGTCGAGGCCTCTTCGGTCCTGCAGCGCCACCTGCATGACCTGGTGCTGGGCGCTGCCTCCCCTTCGGCGGTTCTGTCCGCCGCCCAGTCGGAACTGCTCGCGCTCCAGGCTCGCTTCGGTAGCTAGGCGCCATCGGCTTACGATGGTGACGTCGTGTCACCGGACTCGCTACCCAGCTTCTATCGGGTGGGATTGGTGGAAGCCGTCATCTTCCTCCTGCTGCTGGTTCTCGCTTTTGGCGCCATCACCATCCTTGCCCGGGATCGCTGGTCGACGCTGGGTGCGAACGAATCGCTTCTCGCCCGCCTGGCTGCGGCAACCGTTTTCGCATCGATTGGCGTGGGCGGGCTCAGTGGCGTCGCCCTCAACCTGATGCAACAGGCCGCGTTTTCCGATGCCAACCTGACCGCCGCAAGCTCACGCAACCAGGCCATTCTCGGCATCGGCCTGGCGCTGGCCGTCACCGTGGTCGGCATCATCCAGTTGGAGATGTACCACCGGCGGATCACAAACCCGCCGGCGCATGAAGACGATGCCGATTGGAAGGTCGAACCTCCCGAGATCGTCGGCGGCCGCTAGGGCTCGCTACGACGTCGTCGGGCTGGGATTGACGACGATCTCCGAGGCGGGGATCTCGCCATCCAGCAGGTTCCACTTCGTCAGGATCTGGCGATACGTCCCATCCTTGTAGATCGCCATCATCGCTTGCTGAATCGCATGGAGCAGATCTCCATTCTTCGGGTCGATCGCCACGCCCTCCGGCGCGGTCTTGAAGGGCGGTCCGCCGAGGTCCAGCTGGTCGGGGGTCTGCTTGACGAAATAGGCGGCGACCGGGGAATCATCGAGCGCGGCATCGACGCCGTGCTGTTTGAGGATCAACACTGTCTGCAGGTCCGTGGGGTAGATCGACTTATTGATTTTGGAATCCTTGCAAATGCTGCCATTCGCCTCATCGATGGTGTTCTCCTCCGGGCTTTGCACCTGAACCGCCACCTTCTTTCCACACAGATCGGCCAGGCCGTTGATGCCGGAGGGATTTCCCTTGCGCACCAGGATCGCCTGTCCCGCTCGGAAGTAGGCGACCAGCGCCACCTGGCGTTCCAGGTCGGGGGTGATCTGGAGCGCGGAAATGATCGCGTCCCCTTGCTTTTTCAGCAGCGCGTCGACGATCTGCGCCGAGTCCGTTCGTTGAATGGTGGCCGACAGCCCCATCTTGGCCGCCAGCGCCTGGGCAACATCGATATCGAAACCGACCGCCTGCTGCGTCGTGGGATCGATCGTCTCCTGCGGTGGATAGGTCGTATCGGACAGGAAGATGATGGTTCCGGGTCGCACCAGCGTCGCGGGTGGCGTAACGATCGGCCCGGTTGGGCTGGTGATCGCCAGCGCCGACGGCGGCGGCGTGGTCCGGCCCCCTGCGGAACTCGGAGGCGTGCAGGCAGCAAGCGACAACGCGAGGACTGCGCTCAAGGCTCCCCATCGAACGCTGGCAGCGCTCCATGGCCCGCCTCCTCGCCCGAGCCGGGTTATTGTGCTGGCCAAAATTCGCGACCAATTCTACGACCAGCACGCCGTTCCGAACCGCTCCCCTTGCGTAACATGGGTGAACCCTTGTCCATAACGCTCGACGGCCAGTCGCTGCGTCCGGCCGACGTGGTCGCGGTGGCCCGCCACGGAGAGCGGGTAAGGCTGAGCCCACAAGCAACGACCCGGCTGCAGCGAGCGCGCGGTCTGGTTGATCGCCTGGTCGGCGAGGACCGCGTCGTCTATGGGCTCACCACCGGCGTCGGGGCCCTGAAGAACGTGCGAATCTCACCGACTGATGCCCGCCAGTTGCAGCGCAATCTCTTGATGAGCCACGCGGTCGGTGTCGGGCCGGCCCTTTCCGAAGAGGTCGTTCGTGCCGCCATGCTGGTCCGGGTCAATCAGTTCAGCCAGGGAACGTCCGGCGTGAGTCCGCAGGTCGCGGACCGGTTGATCGACCTGCTGAATCACGACATTTGTCCCTGGGTGCCAGAAAAGGGATCACTCGGCGCCAGCGGGGACCTCGCGCCTTCGGCACATATCGGGCTGGTGTTGATCGGTGAGGGTGAGGTGCTCTGGAAAGGCGAACGCAAGAGGGGCGCGGAGGCCCTGCGGGCGGCGGGCGTCGCGCCAGTTGAGCTGCAAGCGAAAGATGCACTCGCCATCCTGAACGGGACCCACTTCATGGCGGGTACCGCCAGCCTCGTGCTGCACGATGCGCAGCGACTCCTGTTGACGGCTGATGTGGTCGCCGCCCTCGGTGTGGAAGCGTTGCGAGGCTCGCGCACGGCCTTCGATCCTCGGATCCATGCGGTGCGTCCCCATCCCGGGCAGGTCGCCTCGGCGGCGCGGATTTTTGCGTTGACCGAAGGCAGCGGAATCGCGGAGTCGCACGTCCTCTGTGATCGCGTCCAGGATGCCTACTCCCTGCGCTGCGCCGCTCAGGTCCATGGGGCCTGCGCCGACGCGCTCGACTACCTGCGCCGCGTGCTCGACATCGAGCTCAACGCCGGCACGGATAACCCGCTGGTGTTTGCGGACGACGACGCCGTGCTGTCGGGCGGCAATTTCCACGGCGAGCCGATGGCGCTGGCGTTAGACGCCGCGGGCATTGGCCTCAGCGAGCTCGGCAGTATTTCGGAACGGCGCCTTTTCCGGATGCTCACCGGGTTCCTCTCTGAGCTGCCCCCGTTCTTGACCCGCCATTCCGGGCTTGACTCCGGCTACATGCTCTTGCAGTACACCGCCGCGGCCCTGGTCACCGAGAATCAGCTGCTGGCGGTGCCGGCCAGCGTCCATTCGCTGCCCACGTCCGCCGACCAGGAGGACCACAACAGCATGGGCTGGCACAGCGCGCTGCGCGCGCGGCAGGTGGCGATCAACGTCGAGACCATTCTCGCGCTCGAGGCGTTGGGGGCGGCGCAAGGCATCGACCTGCTCGCGCCTCTCAAGCCTGGGCGGCTGACTGCCGAGGCGCACGCGGCCATCCGGGAGAAGATCCCGACGCTCGACCACGATCGCGTGCTGCAGCCGGACATCCAGGCGGCAACCGAGCTGGTGCGGAGCGGCAGGCTTGCCACGATCGCACCGCGATGACGATTTCAACCCCGATCCGCGCCGCTCGAGGAACGGAGCTCAGTACCCAGGGCTGGCAGCAGGAAGCTGCTCTGCGAATGCTGTGCAACAACCTCGACCCCGATGTCGCCGAGCGTCCCCAGGACCTGATCGTCTACGGGGGCACCGGTAAGGCGGCGCGCGACTGGCCGGCGTTCCACGCCATCGTGGCCGCCTTGGAGCGATTGAAGGATGACGAGACGCTGCTCGTCCAGTCCGGTAAACCGGTGGGCATCTTCCGCACGCACGAGTATGCCCCCCGGGTCCTGATCGCCAACAGCCTGCTCGTGCCGCGTTGGGCCACCTGGGAAAAATTCTGGGAGCTGGAAGGGCTCGGTTTGATCATGTACGGGCAGATGACGGCAGGCAGCTGGATCTACATCGGCAGTCAGGGGATCTTGCAAGGGACCTATGAGACCTTCGGCGCGATCGCGGCCAAGCGCTTCGGTGGCAACCTGAGCGGCCGGATCGTGTTGACCAGCGGTCTCGGGGGGATGGGCGGCGCCCAGCCGCTGGCGGTGACGATGAACGGTGGCGTGGCGCTCTGCGTGGAGGTCGATGAGACACGGATTGACCGGCGGCTCACGACCGGCTACCTCGATCGAGCCACCAGGAACCTGGACCACGCGGTTGCCTGGGCAGAGGAAGCCCGGGATGGAAAGTACGCGGCATCGATCGGCCTCGTTGGGAACGCGGCCGAGGTCTACCCCGAGCTGTTGCGCCGCGGATTCGCGCCGGACGTGGTGACCGATCAGACGTCAGCCCATGATCCGCTGCGCGGATACATTCCGGCACCCTTGACGGTCGCCGAGGCTTCCGATTTGCGCACGCGTGATCCACAGGAGTATCTCGAGATGGTCAAGGATTCTGTCCGCGATCATGTGGTCGCCATGCTCGGCTTCCAGCGCGCGGGCGGAGAAGTCTTCGACTACGGCAACAACCTGCGCGGCGAAGCCCTGGAGGCCGGGGTCAGCGACGCGTTTGACATCCCGGGTTTCGTGCCGGCCTACATCCGACCCCTGTTCTGCGAGGGCAAGGGACCGTTTCGCTGGGTCGCCCTCAGTGGGGATCCGGAGGACATCTACCGCACCGACGAGGCTGTCATGGCGGCCCTCCCGGAAAATGAGCACCTGCATCGCTGGTTGCGGCTGGCTCGCGAGCGGGTGCACTTCCAGGGTCTGCCGGCGCGCATCTGCTGGCTGGGATACGGTGAGCGTGCGCGGGTCGGTCTGCGCTTCAACGAGATGGTGAAGTCGGGCCAGCTGCGGGCGCCGATCGTCATCGGGCGCGACCACCTCGATGCCGGCTCCGTCGCCTCCCCCTATCGCGAGACCGAAGCGATGCAGGACGGGAGCGACGCCATCGCCGACTGGCCGATCCTCAATGCGCTCATCAACACCGCAGCCGGCGCCAGCTGGGTCTCGGTGCATCACGGGGGTGGCGTCGGCATCGGGAACTCGATCCACGCCGGGATGGTGGTCGTGGCCGATGGGACGTCGGCGATGGCCGCGCGGCTGGAGCGGGTACTCACCACCGATCCGGGCACCGGCGTCATCCGACACGCCGATGCCGGTTACACAACCGCGATCGACTTCGCCCGAACGCACGAGATCGATCGGGCGACTTGATCCAGTCGGACTTCGTGCTGCGGCACGCCGGCACGCTCGCCACCATGGTGCCGCGCAACGGCGATCGTCTGGGCTGCATTCGTGACGGTGCGCTGGCGGCCCGACAGGGCCGCGTCGTGTGGATCGGCGAGGACAGCGCGCTGGAGTCGCAGGTTGCGCTCGACGGTGATGAGCTCGATGCCGCGGGGGCCTGCGTCATCCCCGGGCTCGTCGATGCCCATACCCATCCAGTCTTCGCCGGGACTCGCGCCGATGAGTTTGCGCAGCGGCAGTCGGGCGCGACCTATCAGGGCCAGCAATCGGGCGAGCGGGGCATCATGCGAACCGTTCGGGCGACACGAGACGCGGATACCGCGCGTCTTGCTGAGCTCGCTGAGGAGCGAGCTGGTCGGTTCCTCGCCAATGGCACGACCACGATCGAGGCCAAGACCGGCTACGGACTCGACCTGGCGAACGAAACCAGGTCTCTTGATGCCTTGCAGGCCGTGTCCGGCCGCAGTCCGCTACGGATCATTCCCACTTTTCTGGGGGCGCATGTGGTCCCGACGGGCGTCAACCGGGCAGCCTATGTCCGAGTGCTGACGGATGAAATGTTGCCGGCCTTTGTCAAACGCGCGGTCTTCAGCGACGCGTGGTGCGACGAGCCCGCGTTCAGCGCTGACGAGACGCGTACGGTGTTGCGTCGCGCCCAGGAGCTCGGATATCAGCTTCGAATTCATGCCGCGCAGCTGAGCCCCGGTGAGGGCCCGGACATCGGTGCGGAGCTGCGGGCGGCCAGCGCCGACCATCTCGAGTTCGCTACACCCGCCCAGGTGCGGGCGCTTGCAGCCGCGGGCGTGGTGGCGGTGCTCTGTCCGTCCGCGAACTTCACCACCCACGGCCCTCGCCCGCCGATCGACGCCATGCGTGAAGCCGGCCTTGTGATCGCGATCGCCTCGGATCTCAACCCCGGAAGCAGCAATTCCGAAAGCCTGCCGCACGCGATGTCGCTCGCCTGCGTGCTGTGGGGCATGACGCCGCTCGAGGTGCTGCTGGGGGCGACGGTCAACGCCGCGCACTCGCTGCGGCTCGATGGAGTGGCCGGCTGCCTGCGCGTCGGAAGCTTCGCCGATCTCGCCGTCCTCGATGTGGAGACGCCGGAGGCGATTCCCTACTATGTCGGCGTCAATCGCGTGGTCCGCACGGTCGTGGGAGGTGTGGTCTGGCAGCCCTGGTAGAGTGCGTGCCGAATTTTTCCGAGGGCCGGCGCCTCGAGGTGATCACGGCCATCGCGGACGCGATTCGCGATGCGGGGGCCCGAGTGATCGACGTGCAGGCCGATGCGGCGCACAATCGCATGGTGGTGACCTTCGTCAGCGAACCGGCAGTCGCCGTCGATGCGGCGCTCGCGGGCGCCGCGGTCGCGACGAAGCAGATCGATCTTCGTCATCATCGGGGTGAGCACCCCCGGATGGGCGCGACCGACGTGGTTCCCTTCGTCCCCTTCGCCGATCTGCCCATGCAGGTTTGCATCGACCTGGCCCGGGCGTTCGGCGCCCGGCTCTGGAACGAGCAGCAGGTCCCGGTCTACTACTACGGCGAGGCGGCCATTCGTCCGGAGCGGCGCGAGCTGGAGAAAGTCCGGCGCGGTGGTTTCGAGGATCTGCGCGAGCACATCAACGACGCTGACCGCCGCCCGGATGAAGGCACGGCCCAGCTGCACCCGAGTGCCGGCGCAACCGCGGTCGGCGCCCGGATCCCCCTGATCGCATATAACGTGAACCTGAGGACGACGGACGTGCAGGTCGCGAAGGACATCGCGAAAACCATCAGGGCGTCCTCGGGCGGGCTGCCGAACGTCAAAGCCCTGGGTTTCGAATTGGCGGATCGCGGCCTGGTTCAGGTCTCGATGAACCTCACCGACTATCGGGTCACGAACATCTGGAAGGTCTTCTCGGTCATCCGCGACGAGGCCCATCGTCGCGGCATCGAGGTCGACTCCTCCGAGATCGTCGGGACGATTCCGCTGGCCGCCGCCATCGGCGTCATCAAGGAGGCGGTCATCGAACCGGCCTTCCGGATGGACCAGATTCTCGAGAAGCGCGTCTGGGCAGCCGAATGAGCGCGGTCAGAGACGAATCCGTCGGCGCATATATCGAAGCCATCGCCTCGATCACCGCCGTCCCCGGCGGCGGCAGCGCCGCGGCGCTCGCAGCCTCGATGGGAGCGGCGCTCGTCAGCATGGTCGCCAAGATCAGCGCGCGGAAAGCGGGTCAGGAGGAGGACCGGGCAGCGCTCAATCAGGCGGTGCCCGAACTTGACCAGCTCGCCAGCCGCTTGCTGGATCTCAGCCAGGACGATATCGATGCCTATCGCGCCGTGATCGAAGCGCGCAAGTCGCACGCCGACGAGGGTGCGGTCGAACGCGCCTACGAACGGGCCGCCGAAATTCCGCTGGCCACAGCCGCGGCCGCGGCTCGGGCGCTCACGCTGGCGTCCAACGTCAGCCGGAATGCCTGGGAAATGGTGGCGTCCGACCTCTCGACCGGAAACCGGCTGCTGCAGGCGGGACTGGATGGTGCGCTGGCCAACGTCGCCGTGAACCTCCCCGAGCTCAAGGGCGAGGCTGCCGATCGCATCGAACGCCAATACCGTGAGCTTATGAGGTGATGTCGACGGGCAATCGTTCCACTGTTCAAACTGTCGCGCTCGCCTTCGGCGCGGTCTATCTGCTCGCGGGCATCCTGGGCTTCCTCACCTTTGCGGGCGGTTCCTACACGCTGACGAACAAACCGCTCTTCAACCTCTTCGAAGTCAACCTCGTGCATAACCTGGTGCACATCGTGATCGGCATCGCCGGGCTAGCGGCGGCCAGCAGCCCGCCGAACTCGAGGAAGTTCTGCCAGATCCTGGGGATCATCCTGGTGCTGCTCGGCCTCATGGGCATTGGCGTCCCCAGCCCATTTGGCCTGCTGTACATCGGCGGCGCCGACATCGCCCTGCACCTTCTGACCGGCGCGGTCCTGACGTATTTTGGTTTTCAGACGCCGATCGCGGTTCGGGGCTGACGACCAGGCTGTCCCTCGCCTAACGCCGATCGATAGACTCGGATTGATGGCGACGACCTTCCCCTCGTTCGATAGCCGCACCCTGACCGTCGATGGCGTCAATATCCATTACTTCTGTGGCGGCAGTGGATCGCCGTTGGTCCTGATTCATGGCCTCGGCAGCTCGGCCGCTGTCGAGTTCTACTTCAACCTCGAGCCGCTGGCGGCCAACCATCGGGTGCTGGCGATCGACCTGCCGGGTTTTGGGCATTCTGACAAACCCGTCCTCGACTACACCATCGAGGTGTTCGTCCGCGCGGTTCGTGACTTGATGGCCTGCGAAAAGCTCGACCGGGCAGCCGTGATGGGCGTCTCATTGGGCGGCCGGGTGGCGCTCGGACTGGCCCTCGAAGCACCGGAGACCGTCGATCGGCTGATCCTGGTCGATGCACTCGGTGTCGGTGCCCCGCGCCGCGTCCTCGCCTATCGCATCCTGCTAACTCGCGGACTCGGGGAGCTCACCCTGAGCGGCACGGCGCGCGCCTTGCGAAGGATGAAGCCGGCCACCATCCGCCGGTTCTGGGGCTGGTACCTGCGACGTCCGAAAAGCGTCGACACCATTCTCAGCGACCAGCGCATCGCCGATCACGGCGTGCTGCTCTCGACCCCCGAATATCGCGCCGCCTACCTGTCGGCGCTACGATCCATCGCCCGGATGCGCGACCTGCGCGACGGCGTCACGCTGCAAGATCGGCTCAAGGAGCTACCAATGCCGACCCTGCTCGTCTGGGGCCGCCACGACCACATCTTCCCGGCTACCCACGCCGAAGCGGCACTGCTGCAGCTTCCCAACGGTCGCGCCGAGATCTTCGAGGACAGCGGCCACACGCCACAGATGGAGGAGCCCGAGCGCTTCAACCGGCTCGTCCTGGACTTCCTCGCGGAGCCCGCCGTTCGGAAGGGTCAGGGCGCGGCCTAACACCCCTTGCTGGGCCGAGAAGCCCAAGGCGGCTAACTCAGCGGGTGGCCCAGCCGGGCGGCGTAGTAGGCCAGCAACCAGTCGAATAGGAAAACCAGCCCACATATAAGTAGGATGACCCCGGCCGCCGCGGGGAGCAGCGGCCAGAGCCGCTTGGCCCGATACCTGGCGAATTGGGGGAGAGTTAGCCAGAACGCGGCGCTGAAGAGGGCGACCCGGCGGCCGGCCTTGAGTGCAATCCGAATGAGCAGAAGGCCGCTAAGGACGAGCAGGAGCCCGACGATCAGCATCAGCCCGGTACCCATACGGGTTGTGGGCAACCAGGGGGAAAAGCCCAACGGGCTGTGGTAAACTGCTTGACAGGCTTCATCCTACGGCATACGATGTGGGCCGCTCTCCACCCCCCACCCCACCCAACGGAGGTTCATCGATGGCCCGATCGACCCAGAAGACGTCAACCGACCGACCCAACTCGAGCGCCGCGGCCCCCGTCAGCGCACCCAAGCGGAACCGAAACGGCCTTCCCTGGAAGCGGTACTTTACCCGGCCTGGCGTCGCGCCATTCGATGAGCTGCAGTGGGAGACCCGCTCGGCGACGATCACCAACGAAAAGGGTGAGACGGTCTTCGAGCAGCATGACGTCGAAATCCCGACCAGCTGGTCGCAGGTGGCTACCAACGTCGTGGTTTCGAAGTATTTCCGCGGGGTGCTGGGGACGCCCGAGCGTGAGCGCAGCGTCAAGCAGCTGATCGGTCGGGTGGTTCGGACGATCCATGGGTGGGCTGAGAAGCAGAGCTACTTCGCCACGCCAGAGGCCGCTGAGATTTTCCGCGACGAGCTGACGCACCTGCTGGTGCATCAGAAGGCGGCCTTCAACAGTCCGGTGTGGTTCAACGTCGGCATCGAGCCTCGGCCGCAAATGTCAGCTTGTCAGCCATACGACGCGCTTGTCTCGACCCCGAAGGGGATGATCCCAATCGGCGAGCTTGTCGAGACTGGGGCGGTTGGACAGGTGGTCTATGACGCTGATGGAACCACTCGCATTCAGGCTGTCAAGGCGAATGGGCAGAAGCCGGTTCGCAGAGTGCTCCTTCGGAATGGCAGCTTTATTGAGGCGACGCCCGACCACGTCGTACGTGCCGTTAGGGAGCGCCGGACAGAGCCCGAGTGGCTTCAGGTTCAGGACTTGCAGCCCGGCATGCGGTTGCACCTACTGCCGCACCGCGCCCGAGTAACTCGGGAGGCCGGCGTGCTCCTGGCCGCCGGATCCTATTCCACGAATGGCTCGGTCGTATTTGCCGAGGATATGGCGCCTGCCAGTGATGGCAAGGTCGCGGTTTCTGAGGCGGCGCTCGCTGGTTGGCTGCAAGCCGACGGCTTTGTTGGCGAGTATCCAGATGGAACGAATCGGTCGCTGACGATCGAGTTCCAGGTGGCGAACGACGATGAGCTCAATTGGGTTCTCAGCCATCTTGACGTGGCTCTGCCAAAGGTGCACCGGCTTGTCGTAGAGGTTCAATCCAAAGATCCAGACAAGCTTGGAACGGTGGCTTGCCGCCGCGTTCGCCTCTACGGCGAGGTATTGCGGCCCTTCGTCGACCGATGGGATCTCAAGGCACGAAGCACCTCAATGAGGGTGCCCCAACAGCTGTGGACAGCCTCACATGACGAGGTTGTCGCCTATCTCCGCAGTCTTTTCCAGGCGGACGGATATGTGACGGCCCAGGTTGGGCGCTTCGAAGCTGGAGCTATCGGGTTTGCCGTCATCAGTGAACAATGGGTTGAGGATGTCCAGATCCTGCTTGGTTCTCTGGGGATTTACTCGCGCAGAGCCCGAGCTAACGAAAAGCGGGCTGACAGTCGGGACCTCCACGTTCTGAAGGTTGCGATCGGCTCAGAGCGTGCCCGTTTTGCCGAATTGGTTGGCTTCATTGGTAAGAAGAAACAAGACATCCTGCTCGGAAGCTTGGGGCTTCGCGGCCTCAAGATCTGCCCGAACCTCCGCGAAGAGGAGATCGTCAAGATCGAGGATCTCGGCGTTCGGGAGGTTTACGACATCCAGACTGAGTCAGGGAACTATCTCTCGAACAACATCGTGGTTCACAACTGCTTTATCAATAAGGTCGAGGACACGATGGATTCGATCCTCACCCTGGCCAAGACCGAGGGGATGCTCTTCAAGTACGGCTCCGGCACGGGGACCAACCTCTCCACCCTG
>CAZRMD010000062.1:0-1814 GCA_964601135.1 uncultured Actinomycetes bacterium
ACTGGTGCCATGTCATGGCCCACGAGTCCTTCGAAGATCCAGCCACGGCGGCCCTCATGAACGAGCGCTTCGTCTGCATCAAGGTCGATCGGGAAGAGCGCCCGGATCTCGATCAGGTCTACATGCGCGCGGTGCAGGGAATGACCGGATCCGGCGGCTGGCCGATGACGGTGTTCTTGCTACCGGATGGCACGCCATTCTTTGCCGGAACCTATTTCCCGGCGAGCGATCGTTATGGCATGCCCGCCTTCCGCCGCGTGTTGGCGGCAGTGGCCGAAGCGTTCGCATCGCGGCCGCAGGAGGTGGAGGCCACTGCCGGCCAGGTTCGCGCGTTCCTGCAGCGACCGGCCATCCCCCTGGCCGCCGGCCGCCTCAGTGTGGAGCTCCTGGACGAGGCGTACCAACGCCTGTCACGGGAGTACGACGCGAGCCATGGCGGGTTCGGCGGCGCGCCGAAGTTTCCCCAACCGATGCTGATCGAATTCCTGCTGCGGGTCCACGTGCGCACCCATGACGCAGTCGCGCTGCGGATGGCGTCGCAGACGTTGACGGAGATGGCAGCAGGCGGCATGTATGACCAGCTGGGCGGCGGTTTTCATCGCTACAGCGTCGACGAACGCTGGCTCGTCCCACACTTCGAAAAGATGCTCTACGACAACGCCCTGTTGCCCCGGGCGTATCTCGACGCCTGGCAGGTGACGGGCGACCCAGCGTTCCGCCGAATCGTGGAGGAGACGCTGGCGTTTGTCGTGCGGGAGATGACGTCAGCGGAAGGCGGCTTTTACTCGAGTCTCGACGCCGACAGCGAGGGCGAGGAGGGAAAGTTCTATTTGTGGACTCCGGCTGAACTCGAATCCGCGCTGGGCAACGAGGATGCAGCGCGAGTCGCGACCGCCTTCGACGTGTCGCAACGAGGCAATTTCGAAGGCCGGAACATTCTCCACGCGGTCGCACCGGATGCCGCCCAGGTGTTGGCCTCGGTGCGCGATCGCCTGATGGCTGTTCGCGACCGGCGCGCGCACCCCCACCGGGACGAGAAGGTTATCGCCGCCTGGAACGGCCTGATGCTGCGCACGTTTGCCGAAGCTGGACGCGCGCTGGATCAGGGCGAGCTGATCGCGACCGCCGAGCGGAATGCGCGATTCCTGCTGGAGACGTTGCGCACGGGCGGCCGGATGCGGCGCAGCTACAAAGATGGTCGCGCCGTGTTGCCCGGATACCTCGAGGATCAGGCGGCAGTCGCGGACGGACTGTTGAGCCTGTACGAGGCGACCTTCGACCTCGAGTGGCTCGATGCGGCGCGCGGCCTGATCACCGAAATGCTGTCGGCGTTCTGGGATGAAGCCACATCGGCCTTCTTCGACGCGGCCGCCGACCAGCAGCCCCTCCTCGTTCGGCCGCAGGACGTGACCGATAACGCTGTGCCGTCGGGGACCTCCATGGCTGTGGATGTCCTCTTGCGCGCCGGACGATTGCTGGGTGAGGCGGGCTGGGTCACGATTGCGGAGCGGGTACTGGAGCGGCTGGCGCCCACGGCGGCCAAGGCGCCCCTCGCGTTTGGCCGCTTGCTGGCAGCGCTCGACTTCCAGCTCGGCCGGCCGATCGAGCTCGCCATCATCGGTCAGCCGTCGGACGCAGCAACGGCTCGGCTGATCGACGTTGCCCGCCATCGATATCTACCCAATCGGCTCCTCGCCCTCGGAACGCCCGGCGCCAATGGCCATCGCATTCCGCTGCTTGCCGACCGCGACCTGCTCCAGGGTCGGCCGACCGCGTATCTGTGCGAGGGATTCGTCTGCCAGACGCCGACGACC
>CAZRMD010000062.1:1914-13930 GCA_964601135.1 uncultured Actinomycetes bacterium
GCCAGCGGTCCCATCCCAGGGAGAAGGTCCCTCACGAACTGGACCTCGCTGAGGCCCGGGTCCGATCCGCCGGCCACGATGGTTTCATCGACGACGGGGGAAAGCCGACGGACGAGATGCTCGATCAGCCGCACATCCCCCACCGGTAAAGAGGCTTTGTCGCGACCCATGCGGCGGCTGCCGCCTCCAGCAAGGATGAGGAGGCTGCAGCCGGCCGTCATGCCACGAGCGTAGCGCCAGCTATTGACCGATCACGCCGGCGATATTGCAAAACACGTTCGCCACCTGGTTTCCCAGGATGATCAGCACTGCGATCACGATGACGGCGATGAGCACCAGGATCAGGGCGTACTCCACCATTCCCTGGCCCTGCTCGCTGCGACGAATCAGACCATCGATCAATCGGAAAATGAGGGCAGCCGGATACATGCCCGCATTGTCCGTGACCGACCTTTCACATGGCGTTACAGCGCTGTCACAGGCGGCGGGCCACCGGGACAGACAAAAAAAGACCGGCCCGAAGGCCGGTCTCGATGTGTTTGCGAATACCGTCGAGCTTACGGCGACGCCGAACCCGATGCCGCTGCCGAAGCCGACGCCCCGATCGACGCGCCGCTGCTGGCCGACGGGTTCACGATCGTCGTGTTGACGCCGACGCCAAACCAGTGCGCGAAGGCGAAACCGTAGAAGAGGATCGCCAGGATAACGATCAGGGCGATCAGGAAAATCGCGACGACGGCCGCACTGGAGCCGCCTGCATCGTCATCGTGCTCGTGGACGACTGCCATACGTAACCTCCCTCGGTACCTTTGATGATTTAATTGATACCGCCGATATCATATCAGTTACATCCAGCGCCGTCAATATTGAGTTCTGGCCGAACAGATTTTCCGGCGTGGGTTACACGGTGGCTATCAAGAGATGCTTCGGCGCGCCACTCAGAGAAGAAATGAGTGCTGTGTATATGTGGATGCCCTGTGCATAAGGGGTACGCCGATGCCGCCTAGGTTTTGCGTGCCACGTCGCGCGCCGTGGCCTGGGCGATGGGCCGCACCACAAGCTCATCGATATTGACATTCGGCGGACGCGTGACCGCCCACAGGATGCAATCGGCAACGTCTTCCCCGGTGAGAGGTTGCATGCCCCGGTATTCGTTGGCGGCGCGGTCCCGGTCGCCCTTGAACCGCACCACGCTGAATTCGGTTTCCACCAGGCCAGGCATCACCTCGGTGACGCGGATCGGCTCGCCCATCAATTCCAAACGAAGCGTCTTGGTGATGGCCCTGACCGCATGCTTACTCGCCGTGTAGCCGGCGCCGCCAACATAGATTTCGAAGCCGGCGACCGATCCGAGGTTGACGATGTGGGCTCGGGGGGCACGGCGAAGCAGCGGCAGCATCGCCTTCGTCATCCGCAAGATGCCCAGCACGTTGGTTTCCATCATCTGCACCCAGTCATCGTCCGAGCTCTCCGCAAGCGGTGCCTTTCCGGCGGCCAGGCCGGCATTGTTGATCAGGATCTCGACCTGCTGGAATTCGCTATCGATCGCGCGGACGAAGGCTTCGATACTGCTGAGCTCGCGGACATCCAACTGGAAGGCTGTGCCCCCCAATTCGTTGGCAACTGCCGTCACCCGATCCCCACGGCGCGCTCCCACAACGACGTGGAATCCGGCCCCCGCCAGCCCTCGGGCAGTGGCCTCCCCAATGCCCGAACTCGCTCCCGTGACAACAGCAATTCGCCTCGAAGCAGGCATGGCTCTCTAATGGTATGCCGCCGCCATCAGTTCACTATCTGTTCTTTTGGCAGCACGATCGGTATTCTTGCAATGGACGGTCTGGCAGGAGGCACTGGGAAGGGCATGAACCAGCGTCAACGATGGCTGGCGCTCGGGGCAGCGCTGACCTTGGTCATGGTCTGCGCCAGTCTGCAGGCCATCGTCACCAGCACACCGGCCGTCGCCGCGAGTCCGCAGCCGGCACGGCCGACCCCCACGCCAAAGCCCACGCCCCCGCCGACGCCACTCCCAACGCCGACACCGCCGCCAACGCCGCCGCCCACGCCCCCGCCAACGCCGTGGCCGACCATCGCCCCGACGCCGGCACCGACACCCCCGCCGCCGGCGCCCACACCGCCCCCGACCGATGCTCCCACACCGCCGCCAACCGATGCTCCCAGCGCCGCCCAATCGGTGGGTCCGGCGGTTGCCTTCCCGCCGAGCGCGCCGGCCGCGGCGGTCGCGCCATCCACGCCGAGTGACAATTCCGCAAACAATCTGCCCTTCACCGGACCCTCAATCCAGGATGGCGGCGCGCAAGCCGTCGTAATCACTCCAAGCGCACAGCCGCAGGCGGCTGCCGACCCCGCCGTGCCGTCGGGGAATGACAACAACCTGCTGTGGTTGATGATGCTGGGGGCCATGGCGATCCCGGCCTTTGTCATGATGACCCTGGTCGCGACCGTGCTGATCCGGCGCTAGTTTTCCGGCTAGGCCAGTCGACCTTTAGGTAGCCGGTTAGCCCTTGACCGCTCCGCTCGTGATGCCGCGCACCATGTAGCGCTGCAGCACGATGAACACCAAAAGGGGCAGCGCCATCTGCAGCACCGCCGCGGCGGTGAGGAATTGCCAGCCCCCGCCGAACGAGGTCACCAGGGTCGTGATCACAACGGTGAAGGGCTTGTTGGGGCTAAGGCCCAGGTAGGTCAGCGAAACCAGCAGGTCGTTCCAGACGCCCAGGAAGACGAAGATGGTGAGCGAGGCAATCGCCGGAAGGGTCATGGGAAGGACCAGCCGCAGAAAGCGCGCGGCGTGACCGGCGCCGTCCACCTCGGCGGACTCGAAGATTTCCTTGGGTAGGGCGCCGATGTAGTTCCGCAGGAGGAAGACCTCGAACGGCAGGCCGTAGCCCGAGTGCGCCAGCCAGACCGCCGGAATGGTGCCGGCGATCCCGAGGAGGGCGAACTCCTTGAGGACCGGGATGAAGGTCATCTGGAGCGGAACCACCATCAGCCCCACGATCACGATGAAGATAAAGTTCCGGCCGCGAAAGTTCATCCAGGCGAAGGCATAGGCAGCCATGGTCGCGATCACGAGCTGGATGACGGTAGCCGGGATGGTGATCAGGATGCTGTTGAGGATCGAGCCCGTGACGCCTTCGATATTGAGGACCTCCCGGAAGCTGTCAAGTGTGAACCCATGCGGGGGAAACAGCGTCGTCCACCAACCAGCCGCGCCCATGTCGTGCACAGAGCGGAAAGAGTTGACGATCAAGCCAATGGTTGGTACCAGCCAGACCGCGATCATGATCCCGATGATGATGTGCAGGGGCAGCCGGCCCAGCGTGTTGGCGAGCCGTTCAACCCCCTGGGACAAACCGTTGGCGCGCGCCACCTGCCCTGGCGCTGCCGGCGGGGTCCTTACCGCAACACTCATCGCATCTCCTCCTGCTGCTGGAAGCGGCGAATGTTGATGACAAGCAGCGGGATGATGGTGATGAAGAGCACCACGCCGACCGCTGCGGCCCGGCCCAGGTGGCCAGACGATGTGAGCTGTCTGAACATCTGGCTGGCGATGACATCGGTGTTATACGCGCCGGAGGTCAGCACGTAGACGATGTCGAATTGCTTGAGGGCGGTGATGATCATGGTGGTGCCGACGACAGTGATCGTCGGCCACAGCAAGGGTGTCACAATGGTCCGCACGACCTGAAACTCGTTCGCGCCGTCGATTCGAGCGGCCTCCATGAGCTCTGGGCTGATGCCCTTGAGACTGGCCGAAATGATGACCATGCAGAAGCCCGTGACCGTCCAGATGCCGATAAAGATCAGGGCAGGGTTATTGGTCGTCGAATTGACCAGCCAGGCAATCGGCTGGATTCCCACCGTGCCCAGGGCCGCGTTCAGCGTCCCCGTCTGGACGGCGCCCGGGGGCTTGTAATCGAACATGAATTTCCAGATGATCGACGCCGCGACGGCGCTGATCGGATAGGGCAGGAAGATGGCGATTTTGGCCAGGTTCTCGTAGCGCACCCGATCAAAAAGGATGGCGGCGGTGAGTCCCAGGCCGACGCTGAACACGGTGAAGAAAACCAGCCAGTAGAGGCTGTTCCGCAGTGACGTCAGCGTATCCGGGAAGGTGAAGAAGTAGTGGTAGTTGGCGAAGCCGACCCACTCGGTGTCGTCACTGTTTCGAAAGCTGACGATTGCCGTCTGGATCGTCGGCCATACCATGATCGCGCCGGCGAAGACAATGGCAGGAAATGCCCAGAAATACGGCCTGACGAACCGCTGCAGGCCGGAACTCATTCGGTCGATCAGCCTCTCGCCCAGAATGATGTAGCCGAGCACGATGACTGGAATCACGACAGTCGCGCCGACCGCCAGGATTACCCTATCCACCCAGCTTCACTCCCTCCTTCCCTCGGGGTTGGTTGGGGCGGACAGCTCCCGCCCCAACCCGTCAGGTCAGATTATGAACTGTACGCCGCCGCCTGGACCTGGTCCAGCTTCTGCAGGATCGAATCCAACTTCGATGGGTCCTTGACGAGGTCGAGCATCGAGACGCGGAAGGCATGCTGCATGTCGGAGGGCATGAAGTCGCCGGCGCCGACCAGGAGGTTCTTTGCGCCTGCGATCGAGTCGTGCGCTTTCTTCAGGACCGGGTCCGGATAGTTGGTGACCTTCTTGTTCGCTGCCAGCGTGCCGCCATCGTTGACCCAGATCTGCTGGGCATCCGGCGACGTGACGTACTGCATGAATTTCTTGGCAGCAGGGGTGGCATTGAAGACCACCATCGAATCACCGAACCACTGGACGTTCCCGTCGTATTGAGAGTTGACGCTGGGGTGGGGGAAGGCGTCGTAGTCGGTTCCCGCCTTGGCGCTGGCATTGTCCTGAACGATGAAGTTCGGTTCGAAGGTTGCCTGCTCGATGAACATGCACCCAGGTGGGTTGGTGAACAGAGGCCGCTGGGCCTCGCTGAAGGCGGTCGACAACACCGTGTTCGACCCGCCATAGGTGTTGGTGGGCGAGAGCAGCTTCGCAAGCGTCTGGTAGGCGAGTTTGATTTCGGGCGAGGTCCACTTTTGCTTGCCGTTGATCCAGTCGTTGTAGACCTTCTCTCCGGACTGCTTCATCACGATGGTGTCGATCATGTCGACGGCGGGCCAGCCCGAGGCATCACCGGAGGCCAGACCCTGGCAGAAGAGCTTGGCCCCGGAGGGCGGCTGGATGGCGAGCAGGTCGTCGAGGGTCTTCGGCGGATTCGATCCGCCGGTAAAGACCTTCGGGTTGTACCAGAACATCCCCTTGAGCTGGGTCTTCACCCAGGCGGCGTAATGCTTGCCGTTGACGACGAAGATTTTCGTGTCGGTATCGCCGTTCAGCGGCGTCGTCAGAGACTTATAGGTGTCGGAGAGGTAGGCGTCCTTGGCGCTGCTGTCCATGTAGTCCTCGATGGGCTTCATGATCCCCTTCTGCGCCCAGGTCTTGACCTTGTCCTGTTTCGGAACAACGCCGATGTCAGGCAGGCTGGTCCCGGCGGCCACGTTGTCCGCCTCCTGCAGATCGCCGTCGCGAGTCGTGAGAATGTGGACGGTGATGCCGTTCTTGTCCTGGAACGGCTTGACGACGTCCTTGAAGGCCTTGAGCTCCTGGCCGCCCCAGGCCACCCAGATAGTGACGTCTGTTGATGATCCTGACGACGACGTGCCTCCGCTCGTTCCTCCGCAACTGACGAGCACGACGGCAGCCGTGACGCCGACGGTGAGCGAGCGTAAGAATCGACGACCCGCGAACAGTCCCATGGATCGGCCCTCCTTCCTCCTGTTGCTATCGGTTGCGGTTAGCCCGCGACCGCTTCGAGTATCTCCCTGACTCCTAAGAAATAATTAGACGATCGCTCGCCTGCCTTAGGTGGCCCATGGTAGAGAGGGGACAACGCCTTGTCAATCTTCACGCACCCAGGCCCGAGTATCCGCGGCCACGCGTACGACGCCAGGCCTGGGTGAACCTCAACGGCGAATGGGAGTTCTCCGCAGCCGAATCCGCCCATTTCGATCGGCGGATTACGGTGCCCTTCTGTCCCGAGTCGGAGCTTTCAGGCATGGGCGCCCTGCCGGGCGACGTGGTCTGGTATCGGCGCCGGTTCCACGTTGATCGGGCGGAATGCTGGTACCTCCATTTCGGTGCCGTCGATTACCGGACAACGGTGTGGCTCAACGATGTGGAGGTTGCCCGTCACGAGGGCGGTCATACTCCCTTCAGCGCGGACGTCACGGCCGGCATCCGCGATGGCGAAAACGTCCTGGTCGTCCGAGCCGAGGACCCGCTGGCGGACAAAACGATTCCACGCGGCAAGCAGTACTGGAAGCCGACGCCCGAAGGAATCTTCTACACACCCACGACCGGAATCTGGCAAACCGTATGGCTCGAACCTCTGCCCAAGCATCACGTCCGTAGCCTGGACGTCCATGGCGATTTGGGCTCTGGCGCGGTTACGGTTTCCGTCGATGCCGACGGTCAGGTGGAGCTCACCGCCCGGTTGCAGGGCACCGCTGTCGGGCGCTGGTCAGGTCCCGCCGGGGTCGGGCGCATCAGCCTCGATCGGGTGGTTGCCTGGTCGCCGGAGTCGCCGACGCTCTACGACCTGGAAGCCCGACTCTTCGACGGCGCCGGGGTTGAGACCGATCGCGTCGAGAGCTACTTCGGCCTGCGAACCGTAGCAACGGGCGACGGTTGCTTCCTGCTGAACGGAGAACCCTATGTCCAGCGGCTGGTGCTCGACCAGGGCTACTTCCCCGGCGGCCTGATGACGGCCGCCAGTGATACCGACCTTCGACGCGACATCGAGCTCGCCAAAGGTCTTGGCTTCAATGGCGCTCGGAAGCACCAGAAGATCGAAGATCCACGCTGGCTCTACTGGGCGGATGTGCTCGGCTTTCTGGTGTGGTCAGAGATGCCGAGCTTCCACGAGTATTCGGCGGACGCAGCAGACCGGCTGGCGGCCGAGTGGAAGGCGGCGGTGCTGCGCGACCGCAGTCATCCCTGCGTCGTGGCGTGGGTGCCGGCGAACGAAAGCTTCGGACTCGACAACCTCGACCAAACCAATCGGGCAGCTTTTCTCATGCAGCTCTACAACATGACGCACGAGCTCGATAGCACCCGACCGGTGGTCTCGAACGATGGTTGGGAACACGCGCGCACCGATCTCTGCACCCTCCACGACTACGGGACGCCGGACGAGCTCGGGCGGCGGTATCGCACGCTCGAGGCGGCAATCGCACCGTCTCATCGCGCCCATGCCACCTACCTCCCCGGCTACGGCTATCGAGGCGAGCCGGTGCTGGTCAGCGAATTCGGCGGGCTGAAGCTCGGGGCTTCAGCCGGGTGGGGTTATCAGGAAGTCCCCGTCGGCACTCGATTTCTCGAGACCTATCGCGCCTTGGTCCAGGCCCTCATGAGTCCAGGGCCGGTGGAAGGAATGTGCTACACGCAGCTCACCGACGTCGAGCAGGAACAGAACGGGCTGCTGACGGCCGATCGGGCCCCAAAGATCGACCCAACGTTGCTGCAGCCGATTACCCAGACGGCGAAAGAACGCTAGAGCCTGCCGCAGCCAATGACCCATGAATCGCCCAACAAGACGGTGCAGCCAGCCCCCGCGCGACGCGTCAGCGGGCTGGGACGGAGGCGGCGGTCCTTCGGCGATGATCTCGTTGCAGAGTCCAACGCATTGGTCGCAGATGAAAACGCCGGGCCCCGCGATCAGCCGCTCGACCTTTTCCCTGGGCTTCCCGCAGAAGGAACAGCGAGCAGCACCGAGTTGACGGCGTGCCATGCGACCACTCTACGCCTTACCCGCCGGTGCTACGCGAGATAGTTATAGGAGAGGTACCAGAGCGGATCCTCGGTCTTTCGCATCCATTCTTGAACACGGGATTCGAGATCGTCTTTCAGGGCCGCATACCTCGGATCCGCGGCCAGGTTGACCAGCTCGTGCGGGTCGGCATGCAAGTCATAGAGCTCGTCGATCGAATGCGGATTGAAGACAAACTTGTGCCGGCCGGCGTGCAGCATCCGCTGCGAGTACAGGCCGAATTCGTCGCCATGGAATTCGGCGATGAAGACCTGTCGCCAGTCGGGAGCAGCTTCCCCACGCAACAGGGGAACGAGGCTCGCCGAATCGGGCGCCGCCCCCTGAGGGACTGCGACACCAGCGGCCTCGAGCATTGTCGACATCAGGTCCATCGAGCTCACGTATTCCGAGCGATGCGAGCCAGGAGCCACGACAGCAGGCCATCGTGCCAATAGTGGAAGTCGATAGACCTCCTCGTACATCCAGGGACCCTTGTTGAACAGGCGATGCGAGCCGGTGCTGTCGCCGTGGTCTGCAGTGATGAAGAGCAGGGTGTCGTCGCCAAGACCCATGCCGTCGAGCGCCTCGACAAAACGCCCCACCATTTCGTCGTGCAGCGTGACGGATCCAAAGTATGCCGCCACTGCAGGCGCCCACTGTTTCCAGCTCCAGCCGTCGACACCATAGTGTCGAAGCGATGATGGCTGCGCTGGCGGCTTGTCCTGGAAGTCCTCCTCGAAGCTCGCCCAGGATGGGATTGCGGCCGGGTCGTACATGGACCAGTACGGCTCGGGAAGGACATGCGGCCAGTGCGGCCCGATGAACGAGAGGACACACAAGAAGGGCCGATCATCGCCGGCGATCTCCCGAAGCAACGTGAGCGCACTGTCGAGAAAGTAGCCCTGCGGTGTCGCCTCCAACGGATACCGTTCGCGTCCCATCACCGGAAAGAAGGGCAGGTACGGCCGGTCGGCTCTCGGCGACAGCGGTGGATAGCTGGTGCTGACGTCAACGCTGAAAACCGGACCTTCTGGATCGAGGCCGAGACGCCGTCGGTAAGCCGCCAGGTCTCGCTCCAAGTGCATGTCGGTAGCGCCCACATCACTAAAGCCTGCCGCCTCCGGACCATTCTTCAGGCCGACGTGCCACTTTCCGACGTAGGCGGTGCGATATCCGGCATCCCGCAGCAGCGCCGGGAAGGTGATCTCTCCAGGACGCAGCTCCGTGGCGATCGCGTCCGGGCCGTGGATATTGTTCAGCATGCCGTGCCGGTGGGCGTACTTGCCGGTGAAGAGCGAGGCGCGTGCCGGGCTGCAGATGCTGCTGGGCGTGTAGGCGCGATCGAAGCGCATCCCCTGGCCCGCGATCGCGTCCAAACGTGGCGACTTGCAAATGGTGCTTCCATACGCGCCCAGGCAGTCGGCACGCAACTGATCCAGCATGACCAGCACCAGGTTCGGGCGGTCGGACATTTTCAAATTTTCGCAGGGGCGAGCCGCGAACACCGACGCTTTTACGGCTGGAACCGTGAGGTACGACGGAATAGACCGCTGCGATCATTGGTTGCTTTTTGCGGAATGGCTGGCAACGAGCTCATGCAGTTTCGGGCTGAGAAGGATCGGGTGTTTGCCAAGGATCCCCATTCGCCGCTGACTCCCGACCAGCGGCGTTCGTTTCGGGGATTGAACTATTTCGACGAGAACCCAGCGCTCGTGATCAGGGGACAGATTGATCGGAACGTCGAGCCCGATGAGGTCCCGATGGCGACCACGGGAGGTGCGGAGCAGCTCTACCGGCGATACGGTGTCGTGCGCTTCCGGGTGGACGATGAGCCTGCGGAGATTTTCCTGTATGCCTCCGATGACTCCGACGAGTTTTTCGTCCCATTCCGCGATACCACATCAGGGCACGAGACCTACGGCGCTGCGCGGTACCTCGAGGTGCATGCGCACGGGGATGAGGTGACCATCGACTTCAACTACGCCTACAACCCCAACTGCGCCTACGACGCGGCTTGGAGCTGTCCGCTACCACCGCGAGAGAACTGGCTCAAGGTTCCCATCCGCGCCGGCGAGAAGGCGTTTGAGGCCGGCCACTAGGGGATGGATACCGGCGGCGCCCCGCCGGTCTTCCGATCGATATTGGCGACATGTTGGTCGATGTCCTTGAGGTCGGCCCTGATCTGCTGCAGATCCTTGTCGAGCGTCGCCATTTCAGCTGCGAGCTGTTGGAGTGATGAATCGAGTCCAGTGGTATTGCCCTGGACCTGGTTGAGATGCTCGTTGACTTGATGAAGATCGGGTTGCATCCGATCCAGGTCGGACCGGATGGCATCGAGGCGATTGACGCTTGGCGCGCTGTTGGGAAGAGCTGATCCCAGCTGGCGCATCTGCTGGAGCATGAGAAACATCTCGACCGCGATGATCGCGAGAAAAACCAACAGCACCGCCGCACCGATGACTGCTGTCCTGACTGCAACCACACCGGGCCAGCCGCTCTGGGGCGTTCCCTTCCTGGCCAGCGAAGCCATGGCTTCACATTACGAGGAGCCAGACGGTTGACGCTACGCGGCGTTCTTACCGGTTCCCGCCGCGGCCTTCTCAGGCCAGCAGCCAATAAACCTCGGTTTCCAAATGACAGGGATCGGTATGCCAGTCGCCATAGATCTCCCACCGGATGCCAGTCTGCGGTAGCCCTTCCTTCCCGCAATAGTCGAGCACTGCGCGATGGGCCCGATCGAGACCCTCATATGGACCGCGATGACTGGCCATTGCGGCGCGCCCGGGCGGAAGGGTTGAAGACACGACTGGGCCGGCGGACTCGAACGCTCGTACAACTTGCACGCCCACCTCGACCCGGAGGGCGCTGCCGGACTCCTGGTAGAGCATGATGTTGTGTCCATCCGTCCGAAGGTCGGTCCCAGCAAGGAACGCCCACACCTGGTCGAGCAGGCTCTTCCATAGGGTTGGAAACTTAGACCATGTTGTGGTTCTTCTGACGACAGCGGTAGGACACTGGCTGACCGTCACTACTTTGACCTCGTAAGCCATGGCGACGTCATGCTACCCGCGAGCCGCAAGTCTGCTCGGCGGTGTGACAGAGGTTTTGCTGGCTTCGCTTCGCCGGCATGAGCCATTGGCCCGAGCGGGAAGGAGGACCGCCTCGAGTGTCTTGAGACAGGCGCCCGCAAAGTCTGAGACAGGACAATGGCTGGGTCATCTATGAAGAAGCGGCCGGTTGTCAAGTCATCTGATCAAGCTCCGCGTCCGCAGGCAGTTGCCGACGAAAGGGACCGCTGAGGCACCAGGTTGGGGTTGCCGGAACCATGCATCTATTCGGACCTTGCGGGGTCCATGGTGAACATGCGGTCTGGGGCAACTCAATCAATTGCAGGCCGTCCACGGAGGCCAGACTCAGCAGGAGCGCGCCCTCGACCGGCAACCGTCGTCGGCTGTCGCCACGGGATACGCCCGACAGCCGCCCTCATCCCGGAGCGCGTAGTAGCACAGCGTCAGCAGTCGGCGCGCCAGGGCCAGCCGAGCGATTTTGGCGCGCCGTCGGTCGTTGTGCAGCACCTTCATGAAATAGCGACGGTGCTCCGCATGACGAGTGGCGGCGGTCGCGACCTCGACCAGCGCCCAGCGCAAGAGGCGAGACCCTTGCTTGCTGATGTGTCCCCGCCGGACATGATCTGCGCTGGATCGTTCCGTCTGTCAAGCCCGGTCTGAAACTCCCCAGATTTCCCCGGTCTCAAAGTACCCAGCTGGCGAAGGGAAATTAACCGATCCACGGTTTCAAAATACCCAGGTGCGGGGTTCAGGAGCTTGACTTGGCGGCAGGGGTCGAGAAGACGCCGGCGCGCTTCTTGTCCTTGAGGCGGTAGCTCTCGCCACGGATATTGACCGTGGTGGAGTAATGGAGCAGGCGATCAATGACGGCCGCCGCCGCGACCTCGTCGCCGAAGACCGAGCCCCACTCGGCGTAGGACTTGTTCGAGGTGACGATGATGCTGCCCTTCGTGTAGCGCTTCGAGACCAGCTGGAAGAGGAAGCTGGTGGCCACCTGGTCTAAGGGCAGATAGCCCATTTCGTCGAGGATGAGCAGGGTCGGATGTCGCAGCGATCGCAGATGGTCGGAGAGCCGGTTCTCCTGGACGTCGCG
>CAZRMD010000063.1:0-999 GCA_964601135.1 uncultured Actinomycetes bacterium
TGGTCCACAGCTTCAGCCGCTTCTTCCGTGACCAGTTCCAGCTCGAGTTCTACGTCCGCCGCCTCGCCAAGGCCGGCGTGCGGCTGGTCTGCCGCTGTTATAGGGCAATGTCAGAGGCTGACGGGTTCAGATCGGCACGGTCGAATGATGGGATCGTCGGTTGCGTGCCCCCGCAACCAACGACAGTTGACCGCCACGCGCCTGAGCACGCCGGCGGGGCGGCCCTGACGCGCTGCCGCTCGGGCGCTGGAGGCAATCGGCAGCAAGTCGGCCAGATCGCCCTACAGTTCTTCGCGCAGCCCGGCCGGCACGGTATCGAAGTGGCGCCCCGACGGCTGGCGTAAGGCCCTGTGAGCGCGATCGATCGCCGACGGTTACGGTTGGGCAGGCAGAGTGAACTGAAAAACGGCGCCGCGGGGCACGTTGGCTGTCGCCCACAATCGTCCGCCATGCGCTTCGATGATCGAGCGGCAGATCGAGAGCCCCAGCCCCAGGCCGGTGGGTTTGGTCGAATAGAAGGCATCGAAGAGGCGTTCCAAAACCTCCGGCGCCAGTCCCGGACCCGAATCCTGTACTGCGACGTGTACGGCACTGGGCTCGGTCGTTTCGGTGACGATCAGCAATTCTCGAGGCGCGTCATTCGTGCCGCCCATCGCCTCGATCGCATTGATCATCAGGTTTAGTATCACCTGTTGCAATTGCACCCGGTCGCCTTGGATGAGGGGCAAGCCCTCCGCGAGTTGCGTCCGCACTGAGACGCCGTTCTTTATCGCTTCGCCATGGGTCAGCGCGACAATCTCGAGGATAGCGTCGTTGATTGCCATATCACCCTTCCGTGGAGGCGCTTTCTTGATCAGCGCACGAATCCGGCCGATGACCTCGCCCGCATGATGGCCATCCCTGACGATGCGCGCGAGCGCCTGCCGCGCCTCCTCGAGATCTGGCCTCGGCGCGTTCAGCCAGCGCAGAGCGGCACCGGCGTTGGTGACCGTCGCGGCG
>CAZRMD010000063.1:1009-12615 GCA_964601135.1 uncultured Actinomycetes bacterium
TCGAATCTGTCCTTCCGCCGCGCCGTCTTCTTCATCAGGTTGCGGATGCGGCCGACGACCTCACCCGCCCGACTGGCATCCCGGATCGCGCGCTCGATCGCTCGTCTTGCCGCCTCCAAATCGGGCGCTTCATTGCCGAGCCAGCGCAGAGCGGCATGGCCGCTGGCGACGACACCGGTGATCGGCTGGTTGACCTCATGGGCGATCGAGGCCGTGAGCTGCCCCATCGTTGCGACGCGGTTCGCGTGCGCGAGATCCCCATGTATCTCGCGATATCGCCGTTCGCTCTCGCGTGCGTCTGCTTCGGCCCGCTTGCGCTCGGTCAGATCGAGCACGAAGGCGACACCTTGGTTCCCACGTTCCTCGAGGTTCGCAACGCCGATGAGGACGGGCACACGGCTGCCGTCTTTCCTGAAATACTCCTTCTCGTATGGCTGCACGGTTGCGGTCATCTTCAGTTCTTCAATGGCGCGTGCATCGCGGTCGCGCCATTCTGGCGGCGTCAGATCCGTCCAACGCAGGCGGCCCGCGGCGAGGTCCTCACGGTCGTATCCCACCATGCAGAGAAACGCGTCATTGGCCTCGAGAATTCGACCTTCGTCCTCCCGGATGAAGATCCCGATGATGTTGGCATCGACCAGGCGCCGGATCTTGGCCTCGCGTTCTGCGACGTCGCGGTACAAGCTGGCATTCTCGAGTGAGATCGCCGCCTGCGAGGCGAGCAGCTTCAGCACAGCGATCCGCGCCGGCGCGAAGACTCGGGGCGCCAAGTTGTTCTCGAGGTAGAGCACCCCGAGCAGCTTGGCCTGGTGGAGTAGCGGCAGGCAGAGGATGGAACGGGCCTGACGCTCGTGGATGTAGGGATCTGCCGAAAAGGAGTTCTCGGCCAAGGCATCGTCGAGGATCACGCTCTCCCGGGACCGCATGACATAGTGGAGCACCGATTTCGGCAGCGCGGCCGCGGGCGCATCGCGCAGATGCACCGTGACCGTGTCGCCACCGGTCGTGGCTTCCGCCGCGATCCGCGAAGCACCCTCTCGCACGAGAAGCAACAGGCCGCGCTCGGCGCCCGCCTGAGCGACTGCGATGCGCATGAGCGTGTCGAGCAGTTTCTCCAGCACGATCTCGCCCGAGACGGCTTGCGACACCTTGATCACGGTCGCCAAGTCGAGGTGATCGATCGGCGCCCCGATCGTGCTGGTCGGGGCAGGCGCGGGCTCTTCCGTCCTCAGGTGCGGATACATCTCCTCAAGTTGCCGCACCTTGCCATCGGCTCCCCAGCGGACATAGGCGTAGCGAGCGCTACGACGATACACGCGCGCAAACTCTTCAAAGCCGCGCGCGGCGTAGAAGTGCGCGGTCACTTCGTAGGCGAGCGCCTCGTTGTGAACGAAACCGTTTGCCTGGGCCGAACGGATCGCCTGCTCGTACAGGTGCTCGGCATCGAGCACGCGGCCGTCGAGGCGGGCGATCTCGGCGCCAACCAGCGCGGCGCGGTTGGCAAAATTGTCCGGGCAGTTCGCGGCCCACTCCTGAAGCTGCCGATGGTGGGCGGCCAGGGCAGCAAGCGTCAACGCTGCGTAGAAATGATGCTCCGCCACCTCAAAGAATGACGGTGACGTCCAGAGAAGCCGTTCGGCGTTCGCCGCCGCCGCGATGGCGGAAACGTAGTCACCCGCGAAGAAGCGCGCCTGAAGCTTGCGAATCCAGTACCAGCAGGCGGCACTCGCCAGGTGCGGAACCGCGTCCAGATGTCGCTCGAACCGCTCCTCGTCGAACCCGGCGTCGTTGAAGGAGCCGAACTCCGGCGTCAGGCCGCGCAGCGTCCGGATCAGCTGAAGCTGCCCTGTGATCCTGTCGATGGTGAGACCCAACCCCGCCTGGCGCGCGAAGTCGAGCCCGGCCTCGGCCTCGCACTGCACGTCACCGAGCGGATCACCGGTGGCAAGGAGGTTTGTGATCAGGTTGTTCCAGCAGCCCGCTGCATACACGAGATCGCCGAGTTTGTTGGCCGCGTCGAAGGCGCGCCGCACCAGGCTGCTGCCGGTTCGGATGGGCTGCGTCCACGGAATGACGCGATTCCCAAAGCCCATGTAGACGCGGGCCTCGAAGCGACGCAGCCCGCGCTTCTCTACCAGGTCCAGGCCGAGCTTGCCGAAGCGGAACCCGGCCCGGTAGTCGCCGAAGTCCGACCCGAGGATCATGGCGAGCCACACATAGGCGAAACACGATCCGTCGCTGTTGCCGTGCTCGAGGCTGAGGTTGACCATGTGGCAGACGACGAGCGCGCGCAGATTCTCGTCAGTGTCCCAAGCCGGCGCCATGAGTCCGGTGAGGACGTCCATCGTCCCGCACGCGACAGGATCGACCATCCGGGACAGGTCGAGCAGCGTCTCGATCGGACGATCGCCGATCCGCTGCCACATCCGCTCATATTCGTGCCGAACCTCCTCTTGCGACGGACGTGCCGACCAGGCGACGCCGACGCGGCGCAGGTACTCGAGGCCGACCTCGATACAGCGGTCGGTCTGGTCCAAGCTCTTGAAAAGCTCCACCTGCAGCCGCGTGACGGCGGCGCGATCGGGGAGGCTGGTGGCACGGCGGGCGAGGTTGGCAAGGCGCTCCTCCGCTGTCGTCGGGTGGCCAGTGACGAATTCGCACTCGGCACGGTGCAGCTCGAGTGCGAAGACTAGCTCGGGCCGGCGCTCCCAGGCGTCCTCCTGCAGCAGCGCGCAGCCGGTAGTGAGGTAGGCCAGCGCGGAGGCGTAGGCCGTGGACGCCTTCGCGCGCTGGCCGGCGAGCAGGTTTAGCTCGGCCAGCTGCTCTCGCTCCTTGGCCGAGGTGATCAGGGTGGTTCCCCGGTTGAGCTGCCCGACGATCTCGAAGACGCTCTCCGCCACCGCCTCCGGCGGCGTGTGCGTGGCAAGCCGCCGGCCGATGGCGAGATGTTCGGCGGCTCGCTCGCCCTCGGGGATCAGCGCGTAGGCCGCCTCCTGCACCCGGTCGTGCAGGAAGCGGCAGGCCCCCGTCAGACGCGCCACCAGCCCAGCCCGCACCGCTGGCCAGAGCGCCGCGTGCAGCGCCGCCTCGGAGCGATCATAGACCGCGCTCAGGGTGGCAATCCCGGCGCCGTTGCCCAGGCAGGCCAGTTGCTTCAGGGCATCCTGCGTCACATCGGGCAGGCGGTTTAGCTTGCCGACCATGAGGTCCACGACGTTGTCGGTGAAGCCCTTGGCCTGGATGCGATCGAGGTCCCAGGACCAGCGCGCGGCGCCATGATCAACGGCGAGCAGCCCCTCCTCGGCCAGCGCGGTAAGGAACTGGATGGCGAAGAAGGGGTTGCCGCCGGTCTTGTCGTGAACCAGCCGGGCCAGAGGCGCGGCACGGTCCCGCTCGCAGTGCAGGGCATCGGAGATGAGCCGGCCCACATCCTCAAGTCCGAGAGGCGCCAGCACGATCTCGTGGACCCGGCCGCCGGCGCCGCGGATCGTCGCCAGCCGCCGCATGAGCGGGTGCGTGGGCGGGACCTCGTTGTCGCGGTAGGCGCCGACCAGCAGCAGGTGGCGCAGCGCGGAACCACTCGTTAGGTGTTCGAGCAGGTCGAGCGTCGCCGCATCGAGCCACTGCAGATCGTCGAGGAACAGCGCCAGCGGATGCTCCGGCCGGGCGAACACGGCGATGAAACGTTGGAAGACAAGCTGGAAACGCCGTTGCGCGTCCTGCGGCGCTAGCTCCGGCACCGGCGGCTGCGGGCCGATGAGCAGCTCGAGCTCGGGGATGAGGGTCACCATGAGCTGGCCGTTCGGGCCCACCGCCTCTTGCAGGGCGTCGCGCCAGGGCGCCAGCTCGGCGTCGCTCTTGCCCAGCAGCGGCCGAGTCAGGCTTTGGAAGGCTTGCGCCAGGGTCGCGTAGGGGATGTCGCGCTGGTACTGATCGAACTTGCCGAACGCAAACAGGCCGCGCGGCTGCACCAGCGCGCGGTGCAGCTCGTGCACCACAGAGGATTTGCCAATGCCAGCATAGCCGGAGATCAGCACCAGCTCCGGCCCGCCAGTGGCAACCACACGGTCGAAAGCGTCAAGCAGCGTCCGGATCTCGCGCGCGCGGCCGTAGAGCTTCTCTGGCATCAGCAGCCGGTACGGCAGGTCCCGCGTTCCCAGCGGGAAGCCATCGATCCGGCCCCGCCGGGCCCATTCCGCTCGGCAACGCCGCAGGTCGGCCTCCAGCCCGCCCGCAGTCTGGTAACGCTCCTCCGCGGTCTTGGCGAGCAGCTTCATAACGATTGCCGATAGCGGCCCCGGGATCCCGGCGGTCCGTTCGGAGGGCGGCTGCGGCGGCCGGGCGAGGTGGCAGTGCACCCACTCCATGGGATCCGCGGCCGTGAACGGTAGCGTGCCGGTGAGCATCTGGTAGAGCGTGACGCCGAGCGCACAGAGGTCACTGCGGGCGTCGACCGAGCGGTTCATACGTCCGGTCTGCTCAGGCGCCATGTATGCCAGCGTCCCGGCTATCTCCTCGGGCGGCGCCACCGGCTGGCGTTCGCGCGGCAGGCGCGAGGCAAGGCCGAAGCCGGTGAGCCAAGCCCACCCCGTCGCGGGCTCAATCAGGATGTTCGCCGGCTTGAGGTTCTTGTGAATCAGGCCGCGCTGGTGGACTTGGCCCAGCGCTGCGGTGATCCCGATCGCAAACCGCAGGAAGCATTCCACCTCCATCGGCCCGGCGAGTAGCCGCTCGAGCAACTCGCCGCCGGGATCCGTCAGGACGAGCATGGTTCGGCCGCACTCGTGCACAAGTTCCAGCGGTCGGACGGCCCACGCACCGTCCAGCTCTTCCTTCAAGCCGGCTTCGTGGGCGAGGCGAGCGAGGATAGCGGGGGAGGGCTGCTCGGCAGCCGGTGACACCGTCAAAACGGCCGTGCGCTTGCCGTCGGGCCCGAGGCGCCACCCTCTGCAGAACACGCGTTCACCGTCCTCCCAGACGACCTCGGGACCGAGACCTCCGTGAGCGTCGAACTGAGAGGATAGGTCCTCCATTTGCCCCACCGTCACGTCGCGGGTCGCCGTCGGACGAGAACGAGAGAACGCGTGTCTGAAGCGCCGGACAGGGGCCACCTCCTCATCCGTCAGGCGACTGCGAACCAAGACCCTGGGAGATCTGATCCCCCCTACGAGTTTGTCTGTCAGATCTGGACTAAAGACCCCGAGCGGTTCAGGCTCAACTACCACACCATATCCTGGGACCGTACGGCGATGGAATCCGCGGCTTCAGGCTGGATCGCCTGCCTCTTGCATCTGTCTCTCTTTCTCGAGGATGCCGAAGAGCCAGATGCCAGTTGCTGGCCGGAACCGGAGCCACGGGCCGCCTGATCCAGTTGGTGCGCGATGGCCAGCGTCGAGCTCAGGCGGATCGGCAAGAACTTCGGGCAGCACCGGGTCCTGCAGGACATCGACCTATCGGTCGATGACGGCGAGTTCCTCACGGTAGTAGGGCCATCCGGCTGCGGGAAGTCCACGCTGATCCGGATCATCGCCGGCCTGGAATTCCAGGACAGCGGCAGCGTGCGGATCGGCGGGATGCCGGTGGACCACCTTCGCTCGTACGAGCGCAAGGTCGCCATGGTGTTTCAGAACTACGCCCTCTATCCGCACATGACGGTGTTCGAGAACATTGCGACGCCGCTGATCATGACCCGGCTCGCGCTGAGACACCGGTTGCCCATCCTTCGCGTGCTGTCCGCGCGCCGTCACCGGGCGGTGCGCGAGATTGCCGACGAAGTGCGAAGCGTTGCCGCGCAATTGCAGATCGAGGGGCTCCTCGATCGCCGGCCTGCCCAACTTTCCGGCGGGCAGCGGCAACGCGTGGCCCTGGGGCGCGCAATGGTCCGGCATCCGGCGGTGTTCCTGATGGACGAGCCGCTGTCTAACCTGGACGCCAACCTGCGTGTTCATATGCGGGCCGAACTGATGGAACTGCACGCGCGGGTTGGTACCACCATCATCTACGTCACGCATGACCAAACCGAGGCGATGACCATGTCCGACCGGGTCGCCATGATGAACGGTGGCCGGTTGCTGCAACTCGCGACGCCCTCGGTGCTGTACGACCACCCGGAGAGCCGGACCGTGGCCAAATTCATCGGCAGTCCAGTGATCAACCTGTTCGAGGGCGCGGTTGATGCGGAGGGGCGCGTGCATGTTCTCGGGAACAGGCTGCCCATACATGTCGATCTGCCTCCCGGAACTCGGGTCGATGTCGGGCTTAGGCCGGAATCGTTGATCCCGCGCGGCAGAGGCGAACGGATACGCGGCGAAGCGATGCTCCGCGCCAGGCTGCACATCCGCGAAAACCTCGGCTCCGAGCAAATTCTGCACTTTCGGCTGTCCGACGAGCCGCTCCTGACCGCGGTATGCCGCCTCGCCCGAAAGGATGCTGAAACGCTTCGCGACGGGGACTTTGCGCTGCATTTCGCGGCCCAGGATTGCCATGTCTTCGGTCCAGATGGCGCGCGCCTCCCTTGCCGGCACGAAAGCCCAGTCCGACACGAAACGGCAGGTCGGGCGCTCGGCATGAAATGAACAGGCCCACGACATGCTCCGCGGATTTTCAGGCAGCCGCGCTCGGGCGCCGGCGGCACATCCGGATGGAGCGGCTGGCCACCCTTGGGCTCACCGTCCCGGCTCTGCTGCTGCTTCTGCTCGTGAACGTGCTGCCGCTGCTCGTTCTACTCGGCCTTTCGCTCTCGGACTACGAACTGGGTGCAGTCCCCATCCGGTTCGTGGGCGCCGAAAACTTCCGCTACGCGCTGAGCGACCCGACCATACGCAAGTCGATCGGCAACACCTTCCAGTATGTGGCGATCGTGGTCCCCTGCGCCTCGATGCTGGCACTGGTTTTCGCGATGATGATGTCTGGCCGGCGACGATCGCGGGCAGTGTACGAGGTCGTCTACTATCTTCCGGTTACCTCCACGCTGGTAGCGATGGCAACGGTATGGATGTTCTTGCTGCACCCCACGATCGGCCCGATCAGCCATGGGTTGCGTGCCGTCGGCATCCAGCAGACCAACTTTCTCAGCAATCCGGGGCTGGTGCTGCCGACGCTGGCGGCGATTGGGGTCTGGCAATTGCTCGGGTTCAACCTGATCCTGTTCTTAGCCGGGCTGAGCTCGGTGCCGCGTGAACTGTACGAGGCCGCGGAGATCGACGGCTGTCGCACCGCGGTGGACCGGTTCCTGTTGGTCACGTGGCCACTCCTCGGGCCGACAACCATTTTCGTGGTGGTCACCAGCTCGATCACGGCCTTCAAGGTATTCGACACCGTCGCAGTAATGACGCGCGGTGGACCGATGAACGCCTCGCAGGTGTTGCTATACTCAATCTACGTTGAGGCGTTTGAATACCTTAAGACCGGCCGTGCCGCCGCGCTGACCCTCATCTTTCTGGCGGTAACCGGGGTGTTCGCGGTGGTGCTGACTTTCCTGGCCGATCGGCGGATCCATTATGGCTGATCGCTGGCGCACTCCAGCCGGTAGTAAGCGCGGTCTCGTCAGTCGCTTCGCCGGGCTAGCGCTGATTCATCTGGTGCTGATAGCCGGCAGCGTGGTCATGCTGGTGCCGTTCGTCTGGATGCTATTGACGTCGGTCACGCCGGTTGGCGAAGTTTTCGATCCGGAATTCCACATCCTGCCGCGGCACTTCTCGGCACTGGAGAATTATGCCTTCGCGATGGCACAGGCGCCCCTGTTGCGGTTCGCGCTGAACGGGCTGATCGTCTGCTTCGGGATTCTGGCCGGCCAGCTGGCGACGGCGATCCCTTGCGCGTATGCCCTCGCCAAGCTGCGCTTCCCCGGCCGCTCGGCCCTGTTCGCGCTGGTGCTGGTCGGGCTTTCTATCCCAATCCAAGTTCCCGCCCTGCCGCTATACATCGCGCTGGCGAAGCTGCACCTGCTCAACACCTATTTCGCACTGATGTTCCCGTTCTTCCTGTCGGTGTTCGGGATCTTCCTGTTCCGGCAGTTCTTCAAAACCTTTCCGGACGAAATCATCGACGCGGCCAGGCTGGACGGGTTCAGCGAGTTCGAGATCGTCTGGCGGATCGTGGTACCCAGCGCCGGGCCGGCCATTTCTGCGTTCGCCGTGTTCTCGTTCGTGGCGCACTGGAACGACCTGTATTGGCCGCTCGTTGTAATCACGAAAACGGCTCTAGCCACGCCGCCACTCGGGATGATGCTGTTTGCGAGCGCGGAATCCGGAACAAACTACAGCGCACTGTGCGCGGCGGCGGCCATCTCGACCGCGCCGATGGTGATTGCCTTCCTTTTGGCGCGGAGGAAGTTCGTCCGAGGCATCGCCATCAGCGGGATGCAGTAATCGATAGCACGCCTGAAAATAGGAGGGCGAGCATGAACCGGAGAGCCTTGCTGAAACTGGCCTGCGCGTCCACAGCAGCGCTGCTGCTGAAACCGGAGAGGCGCGCGTCGGCCGGATCGCTCACGCTGGAGGTGTATTATGCCTTCTCGAGCTTCGCGACCTTTTATGACCAGATCGCACAGGAGTTTATGAAGCGGAACCCGGACATCGCGATCCAGTTCCGCGCACCTGCTCCTAGCTACGATGTCGCGCATCAAACCCTGGTGCGTCAGGCCATGACCGATCAGTTGCCGGACGTAACTTTCACCAGCTTCAATTTCATGCCCGAACTGGTGAACACCCTGGCCAAGCGCGGCCAGATCGTCGACCTCCGCCCACTGCTGGAGACGGAAGGCGCGGAGTGGATCAAGGCCAATTACCGGCCAAACACGCTCGACCTGGCCAAGATCGAAGGCAAGCAGTACGGACTGGCTTTCAACGCCTCGCTGCCAATCGCCTATGTGAATGCCGACCTCGTGCGCAAGGCCGGAGGCAATCCCGACGACGTGCCGAGCGACTGGGCCGCCACGATGGACCTCGCGAAGAAAATCCGGGCCGTGGGCGGCGGCGCGAGCGGTGCGGTCTTCAGCGCACAGGTTTGGCCGGACGACTGGTTGTGGCAAGCGATCATCATGCAGGGCGGCGCCCGCATGCTCGATCCCAATGGTACCAAGGTCGGTTATGATGGACCAGTCGGTCTCGCCGCGCTCAGGCTGCTGCGCTCCTTCGTCACAGACGCCGGCATGCCGCTGATCGACTTCGACCAGGCACGCGAGGCATTCGTTGCCGGTAAGACAGGCATCTACTACGACAGCTCGGCCCGGGTACGGCAGGTCACGGGCCTCGTCGGCACCCGCTTCGTGCTGAAAACAGCGCTGTTCCCGATGGACGACAAGTCGAACGGCGGGCTGCCGACCGGAGGCAATGCCGGAATCATCATGAGCAAGGACGACCGTGCGAGGCAAAAGGCTGCCTGGGAATACCTGAAGTTCATGACTGCGCCGGAGGCTCAGACCATCGTAGTCAAAGCCACCGGCTACATGCCGCTGAACGTCAAGGCGACCGGCCCCGACTACCTTAAGCCCTTCTATGACGCTAACCCGAACTTTGCGACAGTGGCGAAGGAGGCGGACAGGGCCGTACCCTGGGAGGGCTATCCCGGGGGAAACTCGGTCAGGATCTGGCGCACCCAACGCGACATCATCGCGGCCGTCATGTCTGGCGAGTCCGCGCCGGAGGATGCGCTGAAGCAGATCGTCCAGCAGACAAACGCATTGATGCATTAATGGCCCGGACCGTGAGCAGCGTGGGAAGACCCTGCAACGGCTCACCCGCGTCGTCGTAACCGCGGCAATCCCATTCAATGCTAGCCGGACTCCGTCTCGGCGGCGTCTTTGCCCGTTCCGACGCCGGACGCCTCACCCGTCGCCACTCAACGTCGATCCGCCGGCGCGGCCAGAGTTCTATGGCATGGGCTCGGCGCTCTATTCTACGACGAGAACCTTCGCCTGCCGGATGGCGGCCATCCGCGCTTCTATGCGTCGCGGACAATCTGCTGAAGGACCGGCGCAAGCCACCAGTCCACCGTCCGCTGATCGATCATTGTATGCACGGGCTGACGCCTCAAATAGTCGTTGATCTCGTCATTGGCCTCGACGAACTGCGCGGCGGAAAACCCGGCGAGTTTGAAGCTGGTAACTTCTAGTACTTCACTCATCATCTTACTTTTCCGGTTCTGCTGGTGTTCTGGTGTCGGCGATAGCACCGAGATGCTCGGCGACGACGCGATCATATCGTCGGACTTTGGCGGCAATCCGCCGTACGAGAAGATGAAGGACGTGGCGCGGATTTGCTTCGAGCACCGGCTCAAGCAGACAAACGTCCTCTTCATCATCGGCGGGAAATCGAACAACACCGATATCTTCGAAACCTTCCGGGCCATCGCGGACGCGCTGCGGGACCATTTCAGCAAACATGCTCCGATGCCGCTCTACCTCGTTGTCGGGCGGGGTGGCCCCAACCTGGTTCGTGGCATGAGCGTGTTGCGCGACACCGCCGAGGCGCTCCGTCTGCCGTACCGCCTGTTCGGCTTCGACTCCGACATGAGCGAGGTGATCGCCTACGCGCGCCAGGCGGACGGCTGGATGAAGCGGTGCGGTCGTGCGCAACTCGCCGAGACGCTGAACATCGGTCAGCCGTTTCTGCAAGCCGCTGAATAGCACGGGTAGAAGGGGAGGACACCAGAATGCAAAAGGCGAGGCGTTTGCCCACGTGCTGCCCCCTGTCATGCTCGGCAGCCTGACGGCCATCGTGCTTGCCGGCGTGCTGAACCACGTCGGCAAGCTTTACCCGCATCTGACCGGTGAGGGACGGCTTCAGCCGGGCGAGCGCGACCACGCCGGGCTTGCCAACGCAGGTCAGACTGGTCCGGTGAGGAGTGGTCCGGTCCTGCCCGATATAACCGCCGTGGGAGCGGCCCTCGTCCTCGCGGTGGCGCTCTACCTCGTAGGCGTGCTCGGGCAGCGTCTGTTCGAGTTTCCGGCGCCTGTGACGATGCTGTTCCCGGCGGTCGCTTTCAAGCTGGGCCGGGTAGTCCCGCCCGATCTGGAGGCCGGCGCGCACCGGGTCTACCGCTTCTTTCAGGTCGGCGTGACATATCCCCTCTTGTTCGCCATCGGTGTCGCGATGACTCCCTGGGACAAACTCATGTTGTCGTTTCAAGTTCAGAACGTGGTCACGATCGTGGCGACCGTAGCGAGCATGATGGCGACGGGCTTTGTTGTCGGCCGGCTAATGCGGATGTATCCGATCGAGACCGCCATCGTGAATGCGTGTCACAGTGGTCAGGGCGGTACTGGCGACGTGGCCATCCTGACGGCGGCCAATCGCATGCAGCTGATGCCCTTCGCCCAGATCGCCACCCGGATCGGGGGCGCGATCGTCGTTACGCTGACGCTGATCGCTCTCGCTCGGCTCGCCTGAGGAGTACGCTTTGAGGAGCGGCCGGGTGTGGCGGCGGCGCTATCGGCCGCGTGGAGCGAGCCTTATGTCGCTGGTTCGACCCTACTGCATCCGGCCGATGCGTACGGGCTTCACGTTCCCAGTTTGGTTGCACCTGGGACGCCGGCACTGAGAAACTGTCGGTCCGAGGCTCACGCGCTGGGTTGTGCCACCCCCGCCGTCCGTGCTGCCACAACG
>CAZRMD010000063.1:12715-13925 GCA_964601135.1 uncultured Actinomycetes bacterium
GTCCGAGGCTCACGCGCTGGGTTGTGCCACCCCCGCCGTCCGTGCTGCCACAACGAACGTATCCCGCGCCGCCTGCATGTCCTCCACCGAACCGAAGGCGCTCATGTAGTGGCCGGTAAATCCTTTTGCCTCGATGCGGCGGAACATGTCCCCGAAGTCGAAGTCGCCTTCGCCGGGACGCAGATGCTGCTCGTGGCCGTTGCGCCAGCAATCCGCCAGGCGCACTTCGGCCACCCGCTCGAATGGGATCGCGTCAACGAACCCGGCCACACCTGGCGGTAGCAGATGCGCATGATTGGCGGTGAAGGACAGGCCAAACGCCGGAGAGTCAATCTGCTCGTAGTAGTAGCGCCACTCCTCGACCGTATGCGCGAGATAATGAACTTCGGCGTCGGCCGGCTCCTTGTTCAGGTTTTCGAGCAGCAGCCGGGCGCCGCGTTTCTCCGCGTACTCGACCATGCGCTTCAGCCGCTCCAGTCCCGCTTCCATCCGCAGCTTAACGTCGGCCGTGAAGTGGTAACCTGCATGCACGACGATCCACTCGGCCCCGAGCCGCGGATAGATATCGATGTAGGCCTTCAGGTACTCGTCGACCGCGTCGGAGACGAGGGGAGAATATTCGGCAACGTTGATCGCCGACAGCGTGTGGAGGCCGAGATGGATTCCGTCCCGGTCGCAGGTTTCCCTGATCCCTTTCGCTCGCGCGTCGTCGAACGTGGTGAAGGCGTTGGCTCCGGTGTCGAGCTGAATGTCGACGTAGTGCACGTCGTTGCGCGCGGCCCATTCGAGCCCGTCCTCAAGCCGTAAGCGTCGCCCGATATCTACACCGATGCGGTCACGCAGCGCTTCGCCCATCGCTTCCATCTCCATGATGCAGTCGAAACTATCGCCAACGTACAGGGGAGTGTAAAGCCGAGTCCGATGTGCCGCATCGAATATCCGACGACACTTTCCGCGTAACTGCCTCCTGATACGCACATGACCGTTGCCGTAGCCCCCACAGTACCCGGCGCCTAGAGAGTTTGGTCTGAAACGGAGCCGGAATTGACTCCGGCACGAGGCCGCTCTGACCCTCTCTCCATTGTCAGCCCTTCAACACGGGCGCGTCCGACCTGTGAGCCGCGAGGTTCCAGGCAGAACGCAAATAGGGCCGAGGTTCCTTGACAACACCGCAAGTATGTCATCATGATGATAGCGCACCGGAAAGTTG
>CAZRMD010000064.1:0-13798 GCA_964601135.1 uncultured Actinomycetes bacterium
CGGACGTTTGTCGCCCGCGGACCCTTGGGGCTCGGCTCAGTCACGAAACTGACCTTGATCCCGGTATCCAGCCGGTCGAAGTCGACGGTGCCGCTGCGGTGGAAGAAGTAGTCATTACCGTCTTCGGCGGTGATGAACCCGAATCCACGCTCGGCGACGAGCTTCTTGATGGTTCCAGACACTTTGTTGGACCTCCTTTCCCGAACGTACTGCCTCGCACTGTCGAGGCCTGTTCGAGCGGGGCCCACGGCGAGCGCACCCACGCTGGGCGCAACCACCATGATACCCGCGCACCCAGCGGAGTAAACCGGACGCGTTACTCGACGACATCGGCGATCAGGCTCCAGGCGTGAGTGCGTCGCCACAAATAGCAGCCCGGTGAGCGCCGCGGCGGCCCCGCCCGACCATGACATAGAAGTTCTGCCAGTACTGGGAGTCGTAGGCTATCTGCCTGGGAACTGTATCGCTTGCGGTTTGGGCCATCGTGGCCCACTATTTAAGTGCGTCGGCGGGTCACAGTAAGGTTGTCAGGAGGGGACTGGGTCAATGCCGCGACGGCTGCTTCGCGAACCGCACGTGCTTGCCCACGAGCTACGGACGCCGCTGTCGATCCTGGCCGGCTGGTACTCACTCATCCGGGACGGCGATCTCACCAAAGCCGGCAACCCCGAGGAGTGGGAGGCGGCAGCGGAGGCCTGCCAGGCGGCGATCGACCGCTTGAACTTCATCATCAGCGAGGCCTGCGACGAGGCCGAGGCGCTGCGGTGGCCGGTCCGCCAGCAGTACCCAAGACGGGTGTTCGAGGAAGCGACCGAGGCAATCCAGCGCTCCCGTGAACTCCTGGCGCGCTTCGAGGAACGTGGCTGGAAGCGGCCCTAAAGCCAGCAATCGGGCACAGCTGTCGCGGCACGCCCGAGGGGCGGGCGGGACACGTAGCCGACCGGGCTTGCCGGCTGTGGTAGAGTACCGCCGTTCGTCCGGCCTTCGGCGAACTCACGTGCGGCCGTCTTTTCTTCTCTCTCGAACGGGCCGGTGCGTTGTCAGCTGAGTTCGAGAGCAGGAGAAACGGCATGCCAAAGGGCACTGTGAAGAAAGTCGTATCCGACCGCGGATTCGGATTCATCGCCGCCGAGGATGGCAAGGAGTATTTCTTCCATCAGAGTGGCGTCGATGGATCGCTGAACTTCGACAGCCTGCGCGGTGGCGAGGCCGTGACCTTCGACATCGAGCAGAGCCAGAAGGGGCCGCGCGCGAACCGGGTCCGCGCCGCCTAGCTCCCCGGTCGACTTGCAAGGGCACCCGGCCAATCCGGGCCGGGTGCGACTCGGAGCGACGGCGCTCGCGATTGCCGGCGTCCTGTTCTTCCTCTACCCCGCGATCCGGCCATTCTCTGACGAAACGTCGTTGCAAGGCGCGGCTGCCTTCGGGTCGACGGCGTGGATTGTGGCGCACATGCTCGCCATGGTCGCCTTCACCCTGCTGATGCTCGGGCTGCTTGGCCTTTACCGTTGCCTCCAGCAAACGCGGGTAGAGCGCCTCGCGTTCTGGACGCTCGCCCTCGGGCTGGTTGGCGCCGGGTTGACCCTTCCCTTTTATGGAGGCGAGGCGTTTGGGTTACACGCGATTGGCCAGGAGGCGCTGCGGCAGCACAGCTCATCTCTCCTCGGTCTCGCCAGCGCCGTGCGGTCAGCTCCGCAACTGATCATGTTCCTGCTGGGGCTGCTGGCGATCGCGGTCGCCGCCGTCATGGCCGCGATCGTGATCTGGCAATCCGGCGTCCTTCGCAAATGGAGTGGCGTTCCCTTCGCCGTCGCTTTCGCGCTGTACATCCCACAATTTTTTGGAACACAGCCGGTTCGTGTCGCCCATGGGCTTGTCGTTGCCGTGGGCTGCCTCTGGATCGGCGCTGAACTCTGGTTGAGGGCCTAGGCAGCAGCCTAGCGCACGCTGTCGCAAGCGGGTTACCCCGTGCCCAACCCATCCGGTTGGCTGGATCCGGGCGCGGCGCGGCAAAGTTTGGCCCGGCGAAAGCGTTACATCGCCTGTGGCTCTTGACCGGGCTGTCACCGAATCGTATGCGCCCGTTCCGGCTGTTGAAGTCTCGATCGTGATTCCCTGTTTGAACGAAGCCGAGACCCTCCCGGCCTGCATCCGCAAGGCCCAGCTGGCCATCGCCAAGCACCGCCTGGATGCCGAAATCATCGTTGCCGACAATGGCAGCCGCGACCAATCCGTGACCATCGCCAGGACGCTGGGCGCGCAGGTCGTTCATGCCCCGCGGCGAGGTTATGGCGCGGCCATCCGGGCCGGCATCGATGCCGCGCAGGGCAAGTACGTCATCATTGGCGATGCCGACGACAGCTACGACTTCGGCTCGATCGCTCCCTTCATCGAGAAGCTGCGGGCGGGGTCCGACCTGGTGATGGGCAATCGTTTCCAGGGCGGGATCGAGCCCGGCGCCATGCCCTGGAAGCACCGCTACATCGGCAACCCCATCCTGACCGCCATCGGCCGCGTCTTCTTCCGCGTGCCGATCGGCGACTTCCATTGCGGCCTGCGCGCCATCCGCAAAGACGCGTACACCAGGCTCAATCTGCGCACCACCGGGATGGAGTTCGCCAGCGAGATGGTGGTCAAAGCCGCGATCAAAGGCCTGCAGATCGCTGAAGTCCCAACTGTGCTGCACCGCGACGGCCGGTCGCGCCGTCCGCATTTGCGCAGTTTCCGGGATGGCTGGCGCCACCTGCGCTTCATGCTGCTCTTCTCCCCCCGCTGGCTGTTCGTGCTTCCGGGGCTGGCGCTGCTTGGTGGTGGCGCCCTGGCCTCGCTGCTCTTGACCGTGGAGCCCATCCGATTGGGGCCATTCGGATTCGACATTGGCACGCTGCTGCTGGCCGGGCTCTCCTGCCTGGTTGGCTATCAGGCCATCCTCTTCGGCGTGTTCACGAAGATCTTTGCGGTGCGTGAGGGGTTTCATCGACCCAATCAGGTCCTGGAACGCCTGTACGGCCGCATCACGCTGGAGATCGGCCTGCTGATCGGCGCGGCGTTGTTCGTCGCCGGCGTCGTGATTCTCGTGATCGCCACGCTGGGCTGGCGTGCAGCAGGCTTCGGCGCCCTCGATCCGCAGGTGACCATGCGCCAGCTGATTCCGGCCGTGATGCTCATGGCGCTTGGCACCCAGACCGTCTTCGCCAGCTTCTTCTTGAGCATCCTGGGGATCGACGCAGCGTGAAACGGTTGCGCGTCGCGGCGGTTGGCCTCGGGTGGGTGACCGTCAATCGACATCTTCCCTGGTTGCGGCGTTGTCCCGACGTGGAGCTGGTGGGCGTCATCGACCCTCGGCCGGAGCACGTCTCGGCCATCGCGGCGCAGCTCAAGATCCGGCCGGGAATCGGCAGCCGGCCACAGGATGTCGCGTGGTTAGACGAGGTCGATGCCGTCACGATCGGCACCCCACCGCAGACCCATTTCCCGCTGGCGCAAAGCTTCCTGGCCGCAGGAAAGCACGTGCTGGTCGAAAAACCGATGGCGATGAACCCGATCGAGGCATCGCAGCTGGCCCAGGCCGCGCATGCCCGCGGCCGCACGCTGGCAGTGGTCCACAACTTTCAGTTCGCGCGGGCTACACGCCGCCTCCAGGAGATGCGCGCCAAGGGCGACCTGGGTGAGGTTCTCGGCATCGCGGCGGTTCAGCTGTCGAACCCCAGCCGTCGGCTTCCCAGCTGGTACCAGGATCTGCCGCTCGGTCTGTTCTACGACGAGTCACCCCACCTGCTGTACCTGGTTCGGAGCCTGCTGTCGGAGGAACCCGCCATCGTCCGGGCCGATGTCGTGCCCTCGCGTTCCGGCCAGCCGACCCCGGCGCTGGTCGACCTGCGCTTCGACGGGCCGGTGCCAGTGACCGTCACGATGCGGTTCGAGGCGCCCGTCAGCGAATGGCACCTCGCGGTCTTCGGATCGAAGCGTTTGGCCGTGGTCGACATTTTTCGCGATGTCCTGGTGGTCAGCCCCAACGATGGGCGCCACGGGCCTGCCGACATCATGCGGACCAGTGCCGCCGCCATCGCGTCGCACCTGTGGGGAGTGGCGCGCTCGGGCGGCCTGATGCTGGCCGGCCGATTGTCGTACGGCAATGACGAAGTGATCCGTCGCTTTGTTCAGGCCTGCCAGACTGGGGCGCCGCCGGACGGAATCTCCGCCGTCGATGGTCTGCGGATCGTCGAATTGCAGCACCAGGTTCTTCGCAGCCAAGCGCGAGCGGCCGCGTGACCGCGGCGACAGCAACCCTGCGCATCCTCCTGGTCAGCAACTACTTCCCCGAGCACATCGGCGGCGTCGAGACCGTCGCCGACAACCTGGCACGCGGCTATCGAAGCCGTGGCCATCGGGTCTGCTGGGCTGCAGCCCAGGTCGGCGATTCGATCCAAGCTGGCGCAAGTGACGACCTCGCCCTCCCGGCCTGGAACGTCACCGAGGAACACTTCGGCTTCCCCTACCCGATCCTGCATCCCGGTGCGGTTGGTCGCCTGGTCCAGGCCGTCAAGCGCAGCGATGTCCTTCACGTTCACGATTGCCTCTATCCGTCGAGCGTCATTGCCGTCGTGGCGGCAAAGCACCTGCGCCGGCCGGTTCTACTGACCCAGCATGTCGGCGAAGTTCCTTACCAGCAGCCGGTCCTGCGCGTGCTTCAGCATCTTGCCTATCACGCCCTGGGCCGTCTCGTGCTCGCCCAGGCAGATCAGCTCAGCTTTGTCAGCGAGGCGGTGGCCCGCTCGTTTGCCGGCTACGTGCCGCGCGCCCGATCGGCGGCGGTGATCGCGAACGGCGTGGATACGGCCCTGTTTTCCCCGGCGCCAGCTGAACAGCGTCAGGCGCTCCGAACGGAGCTCGGGCTGCCCAGCAACGGACCGCTCCTCCTCTTCTGCGGACGGTTTGTGCAAAAGAAAGGACTGCATCTACTCCGGGATGTCGCCGCGCGAAAGCCGCAGTGGTCATGGGTCTTCATCGGGCGCACCGGGGATATCGATCCGATGGCATGGCAGCTTCCAAATATTCGTGTCGTCGCCGCCATGAAGCCGACGCGACTGGCGTCCTACTATCGGGCGGCCGACCTTCTGGTCCTGCCAAGCACCGGGGAGGGATTCCCGATGACGGTGCAGGAAGCCATGGCCTGCGGAACCCCCGCGGTTATTTCGGAAGAGCTGCAGCCTCCCGTCCCCTTGCTAGGCACCTTCGGCACGGCCCGCACAGCCACCGCCATCGAGGCCACCATCGAGCGGGCGCTGCAGGTTCTCGAGGAACAGCCCGATTTCAAGGAGCGAGTGGCAACGTTCGCGCGTGAGCACTGGGACTGGGGGCTAACCGTCGGCCGCTATGAGGAACTGCTCACGGCGCTGTTTGCTCATCAGCATGGACAGCCACTCGAGGCCGCTGCATGACAGCGTTCGACAGCCTGACGAAAGGATCGAGTGGCGTTCCTCGCGAGCTCATGGCTCGGTTTCTGCACGTCTACCCGTTCCAGCCGGCGACGGCGCTCTTCCGTGCGGTCGAGATCAACCAGGTGGCACGCTTCCCGTTTCCGAACGGAACAGGCCTGGATCTGGGATGCGGTGACGGTCTTCTGACCAGCATCCTGTTCGAGCGCACCGGACCACGGAACGTCATCGGAATCGATCCGGACCCTGCGGAGATCGAAGCGGCACGCCGGCTGGGGCTGTATCAGGCGCTCCACGTGGCTCCAGGGAATGCCATGCCTGTCGCCGATTCCGCCTGTGACTGGGTGTTCTCCAATTCGGTGCTCGAGCACGTCGACGATATTCCCGGGATCTTCGCCGAGGTGGCCCGCGTCCTGAAAACAGGCGGAACCTTTCTCTTTACGGTGCCCGGACCTCAATTCCACGCCTGTCTGGGAGGCCCCCTGCTTCCGTGGGTTGGTCGAGAGCGCTATTTCGCAGAGCTGGATGCTCGGGTGGCCCATCGGCGCTACTGGGGAGAGCAGCGCTGGCAAGCCGCGCTGAGCGAGGTTGGGCTGCAAATCAGCTCGGCACGTCGCTACATGTCCCGCCGGGAACTGCGCCGATGGGAGGGGCTCAGCCGCATGACGGCAGGGATTCTGTACGGCCTGTTTGCCCGGTCGAAGCAACCGATCGAAATCCAGCGAACACTGGGATTGCGTCGGGCGGGCTCACGCCTCCCACTGCCCATCGCACGAGGTCTTGCCAGCCTGCTGGCCGTGGGACTTCCCCACGACGTCGTGATCGAGACCGATCAGCCGGCGGCCTGCTTGCGAATCGAAGCGCGCAAACCCTAAGGGCAGTTCGAGGGCGGCGGGGCGACGGTGAAATTCTTGATGTTCACGCTGACGTCGGTCTTCACGACGGCGTTGTAATCAGTCCATGCGGCGATGCCGTACGACATGGGTGCGGTGGGTCCACTCGCGGTCGATATCTTCACCCAGGCTCCGTTGCTACGGTAGTAACCCGTCATCGTGCTTCCCACCCGGGATATCCGCAAGCGACCAGTGGCATCCTGCGTTCCGACGCTGGTTAGCGCACCGGCGAAGTCCGTGACATAGAGATTGTCCGCGGCTGAGCCCGCGACGAAGCCCGTGTTGCTGCTTCGGTGAACCGAGTAGTGGCCGGCGACCAGGCCGAGCCGAACCGAGTTTCTGGGGGGCCATTTGACAAGCGTGTAGTCCAGTTGCAGATCGAAATCGCCGGTCAACTGGCAGCTGGCAGAAAGATTGATCGCCAGGTTTCCCTGCTTCGGATCCTGGATGGCCCCGGCCGGGATCACCAGGTCAATGCCGCTGTTGGCTTGCGTCGCGGTCGGGCCGCTCCCCACGATCGACACGGTCCACAGCTTCAGATCCAGGGTGTTCGGCGTGGGCAAAGGAGCCGCGGCGATGGGGGCGGTCGCCGGGCCGCACGCCGAAAGCAGCAGCCCGACGCCGGTGATGACGAGGTAGCGCCGCACCCTGTCGGCCACTCGAGGATGGGCGAGGGTCACGAGATCAGGACGCTCGCGGCGCCAACTTTATTGCGGTGCAGGGAGTCAACAATTCACCCTCGCCTCTGGGAGGTCCGGGTGGGGCAAAACGGCCGCAAATTTCCGTTCGGCTGCGGGTTGTAACGATATGGCCGCAACTCTTGCCGTCATCGTGCCCGCGTTCAACGAGGGCCGCACGCTCGGCGAGGTGCTGGACCGTGTTCTGGCCCAGCCGTGTGTGCGGCAGGTCATCGTTGTGGACGACGGCTCCATCGATGACACCTTCGCAGTGGCGAATAGGTTCTACAGCGATCCGCGGGTCACCATCCGCCGGCATCCGGTCAACCGTGGGAAAGGCGCCGCTCTGCGGACGGCGATCGAGGCGATTCAGGCGCCGGTCACCATCGTCCAGGACGCCGACCTCGAGTACGACCCCGTCGAGTACCCGCTGATGATCACGCCGATCTTGCAGGGACGTGCCGATGTTGTCTACGGGGTGCGCGGCTTCGCCAGCCACACCTCGTACTCCTACTGGTTCGTCCTCGGCAATCGGCTCGTCACCACGGCGACGAATGTGCTGTTCAACTGCTACATCCAGGACATGGAAAGTGGCTTCAAGGCCATCCGCACCGAATTGCTTCGCCGGCTGAGCCTTCGTGGAAATCGTTTTGACATCGAACCCGAGATCACGGCGCGCATCCTGCGGCTTGGCTATCGCATCTATGAAGTCCCGATCAGCTACTACGCCCGCACCCGTGAAGCGGGGAAAAAGCTGAGCTGGCTTGACGGGGTCAAGGCGCTCGGAACGCTGATCTCCTTACGCGTGCAATCGAAGCGCCGGCTTTTTGGAATCGAGGATCCCTACCACGCCGGGCGCTTGCGCGAGCTGGCCCTGGCGCCGCGGCTGCCGAACCTGCCGACCGATCTCGCGGCATAGGTCAAGCGGCCTTCACAGCCTCCAAAGGAACACACCGTCCCGCTGATCTGGCGCGCGACCGAGTACCGCCGTGAGAAAGGCAACGGCGCGATCCTGGTGAGACATCGGTCCGACGATGATGCTCTGCACCTGCCAGGCGCTGAGGTCGGCAAGGACCTGGCTTTTTAGCGCCTCCGTCACCGCCGGCGCCTCGGCGCCGGACTCGATGGCGGCCAACGCACCGCCCGTCGCGGTCGGCGGAGGCGAAAAGTGCGGCCCCGGAAGCAGCGCGTAGCCTTCCGGCATCCGAAACCGCATGCCCGCAGCGGACTGCCAGAACATCGCCCGGCTATTGACCAGGCGGGCGTAGGGCAGTACGAGCGCCACGCTCCCCTCGGGGATACTGCGCACGCTTTGGCCGGTGAAGAAACTCGGGATGGGCACCGGCTCCGCGGGTACCGGAAATCGCGGGGTCACGGCAAGCACGCTTACGCCGATCAGCACCCAGGCCGGTAGGCTGGAGCGCGTCGGTCGGAGCGTCGCCGCCACGACGACCGCCAGCAGCAGTCCAGCCAGCAGGAACACGTACAGCATGAGCCGCGCCGGAAGCACATTGCTCAGCAGCGGGACAACCGCAAGTCCAACCCAGGCGGCGGGAAATGCGTAGAGCACCACGGGATACGGAATCACGCGCCTCAACAGAGGCGCGCAGATCGCCAGCGCACCCAGTGGGATGATCGTCGATCGACCGGCCACGTGCAGGGTGGTTCCCATGGAGAGCAGGGCGATCAGCAACGCGAGCGTCGATGCGAAGCGCACCACCGGCAGCCGCCAGAAGCGGACGGCAGTGAACACCAGCAGGCTCAGCAGCGGCAGGCCGAGGTAGGCGTCCCATTCGGCGGAATAGCCGGAGAAATGCTGGGTGATGGCCTGCGCGGCAGGCGGCGCGAAGAGCAGCTGCCCGGTTGGGACCACGAAGCCCAGCAGGTCACTGACATATTCGTTGCGAATCTGCACGGCGCCAACGACGTGCTGCGGCCCGAAGAACTGCACGCCCACAGGCACGGCGGCGATGGCCGCGAAGAGGGCGCCGGCCGTGCCCAGCCCGATCAGGGCATGGCGGCGGTGGGCGCGCACACGCTCGGGATACAGGCTGGCCAGGAGCACGATGCCCAGGACGGCGAGCAACGCTTCGCTGGTCAGCAATTCCTCGCCAATCAGAAGCTGCGCGACAGCCAGCAAGCCCAGCAGTAGACCCATCCGGACCGCCGGTCGAGCCTGACGTACGACGAGCTCGTCCAGGACCAGCAGCATGATCGGCGGAATGAACGCCAGGGTCACATGGAGATGACCTTGCGACTGGGTGATCATGTAGGGCGAAAAGCCATACAGCATCCCGCCGAGGGCGGCCGCCGCCGGGTTGGCCACGTACCGGCGAATGGCAAGGAATCCCGCCCAGGCCGACAGCGCCGGAGCCAGCGTGACCAGGAGGTTGTAGCTCAGCAACGGACCAAACGCCGCCGTCAGTGGCCACAGCAAGAGACCGGCTAATGGCATTTCGGCGTTCCACATCAGGTTGACCCCGTTGGGCCAATCCAGGTAGGTGGACAGCAGGGGGTTCTGGAGGTGGCTGACGGCAAAGGGCACCCAACCCAGGCACCAAACGATGATTCCCGGATCGGAGGGGTCCGTGCCCGCGACTGATGAGAGCGGTGCCTGCCAGACCCGGATGAACACCATGCCGGCAAGCCCCAGAAATGCCATCAACACCAGCCCTGGTGTGATCCGCGCCAGAAGAGGCTCCCCCACCGGCCGTCCGTGACCAGCCGCCGGGTGGTCGGACGCAGGAAGCGCGGCCATCCTCAGGCGGCCTCCGGCCGGCTCTCGGCCGGTCGACGGTACGTCTCCTCAGCGGGCTTCCGTCCAACCGCGACCAGCGAGAGGCCGAAGGGTGGCTCGACGACATCAAGGGCCGACAACAGCGGAACCAGTCGTTCGTTCAGGCCTACGCCGCGCAGCTCGCGGAATCCCAACACCCGGATCAGGAGAAGCCATCCAAGCGCACCGACCGGATTCGTTCGGCGGATTGCCTCTACCGTGAATCCGCTGGCTTCCAACTTGCGCCGCAACTCCGGCTTGGTGTAGCGCCGGTGATGGCCGATGGCCCGGTCGAAGCCGCCCAAGAGTACGGGATGGCCCGGCACCATCAGGGTCAGCGTCCCTCCTGGACGAAGAAGCGCAAAGACCGCCCGCATGGCGGTCTCGTCGTCCTGAATGTGCTCAAAGACATTGACGCTGACCGCGGAGTCGAACCCGTACTCCGACAGACCAGCGATCGATTCGGTCAGGTCCTGCTTCTGAATGACCACGTTTGGATGCCCCCGGAATCGCGCCCGCGTGAAGCGCACGTACGCCTCATCGACATCGATGCCGACGACAAGCTCGCGATCGAGCAGGAAGGCGGTGATCGTCCCCGTGCCGCATCCGATTTCGAGAACGCGCCCGCCGAGATGCTGGCGAATGCGATCGAAGGTCCAGCGATTGTACGCGCGCGCACCTTCCAGTAGCTCCAGGGTCGATGCGCCGGCGTTGCGCGTCATCGGCCCATCAGGCGGCCGATGAACCGATCGACCGCTCCCTGGATGCATCGGCCTCGGGCGGAAGCCGTAGCAGCGGATAGCAGAGGGCAAGCAGTCCATAGTCGATGAAGCTGACGTAGCTCAACGTCATCCCCACGCTGGTCCGAAGCAACCATGGCGACAGCCCCAGGACCACGAGCCAGGGGACAACGGCGGCGATCCATGGCACAGCGCTGAAGCCCGGACGCTGGCCCAGACGGATCAGCGCGGGCAGCGTGTAGATGGCCGGATAGAGACCGCCAAGCGGAGCGATGGCGACCGTGAACGCAAGCCCCAGGCCGGCGCGTCCGGCATCGAGCCGCCGGCCGACGTCCTGCCGCACCAGCCACAGAGCGGCGGCACACTCGATGAGGACGAGCAGCCCCAATCCCCAGATGCCGAACGAGAGAACGGCGACTTTCGGCGCGGCGTTATAGGGATAGTAGGTGAGGCTGGTCACGTAATCCCTGATGAAGGTGTGGTCCCACAGGTAACTGACGAACAGCAGGGGCGCCATGAACGCCGCCGCGGCACCGGCCGCGACCGCGAGCCGTCGCGGCTTGCCCCACCCACCTAATAGAAGGATGCAGAGAACGGGGAGCGCGTTCAGCATTCTGATCATGCCGACGGCGGCGGCGATCCCCACCAGCCACCACTTCTCGCGACGCTGCGCCCAGATCGCCAGGCTGAGCGCGGCCAGGCCGAGAGCGGCCTGCAACTGGTCGACCCAGATGACGGCGAAGACCGGCGCGCTCAATAGCAACGGCCAGGCCACGCTGCCAAATCCCCATCTCCCTCTCGCTTGTGGGGCCGGCCGGGGACGGGGTCCTGACCACAAGGCAACGACGAAGACCATGAGGGCCGCGGTGACGAGCATGCTTGCCGTCCGGGCGCCGTCGTGATCGAGCAGCCCGAAGGGGGCGAGCAGCACTTCGTGCGGCGGCGGCCACGCGTTGCTCACGCCGGCCCCGTACCAGGCGATGTGGTGGCCCTGCATCTGCAGCTGGTCCATGATCCAGATCGGCCAGAAGTCGTAGCCAGGGGTGAAGATCGTCCAGCCCTGCCCGTGGCTGGGGCCGAGGTTGGCCGCCGCCTGGTTCAAGACGAGCTGGGCGGCAACGGCCAGGACCGCCAGACCGGCCAGCGCCAGCCCCAGGTGGGCCTTCCTCAAACCAGCAGGCACGTGGCTATAACCGCGGCGGCCCTATCGTTCCGTCAGGCCGCCCGCTGCCGTGGCCAGGGCTGCCGAGCGGATATGGCCGCATCGATGCAGCCCTTGACGGCGGCCCGAAAGTGGGGCCGGTCGAACTGCTCGGCGTGCCGGCGGATCGCCTGGGCGTCGTAGCGATCGGGTCGAAAGGTCTCCAGCGCCGATCGCAGAGAAGCCGCCGTCTGGGCGTCGAAGAAGGCGCCATCGATGCCGTCGCGGACGACTTCGGTCGCTCCTCCCGCGCGCAGGGCCAGGACCGGACGACCGGAGGCCATGGCTTCGAGCGGCACGATGCCGGCATCTTCGTCGGGCGGAAACACGATGGCGCGCGCATGGCGGTACTCGGTTGCTAGATCGGCGTCGCCGAGTCCGCCCAGGAATTTGATGGTGGGCCCGGCTCTTCGCTTGAGCGATGCCTCCTGCGGCCCGATACCGACCACCCGCAGGGGCCAGCCCAGCTGCGTGAAGGCATCGACGGCGATATCGATCCGCTTGATGTCCTCCAGGCGCGATACGACCAGGAAGTAGTCCGACACCTGCGGGCTGACGGCGAAGCGCGCCATGTCGACCGGCGGCCAGACAACCGCCGCGTCGCGCCCGTAGTAACGCTGAATCCTGCCGCGCACCGTCTCGGAGTTCGCGATGAACGCGTCGACTTTTCGCACGGAACGCCGGTCCCAGCCGCGAAACCAGCCGAGCACCACCCGGGCGGCCAGCCTGGCGCGCGGGGTGGTGGCACGATGTTGCAGGAAAAAATCGTAGAGATCCCACGCCCACCGCATCGGCGCGTGGCAGTAGCAGACGACCACCTGCCCCGGATGCTTGCGAATCCCCTTGGCGACAGCGTGGCTGCTGACCACCAGCAGGTCGAAGCGACGGGTGTCGAACCGCCCAAACGCGAACGGCATCAGCGGAATCAGCGGCCCATAGCTGGTCGCGCCCACGATGGCTCGCTGGAGAAACGAAGGGCGGATATCAAGCGATCGAAATTCGGGCAGCGTCCGCGCCGGATCGAAGGCCGCCGTAAAGATCGGCGCTTCCGGAAAGAGCTCGTGGAGCTCGAGCAGGACTCGCTCGGAACCGCCGATCCCGGTGATCCAGTCGTGGACCAGGGCGACGCGCACTTACGCTGCCTGTTGCCAGCGACGGACCCAGGGCGCGCGTCCGGAGTTCCACTGCTCGTTGAGCAGCTGCATGTCCCGAAAGGTGTCCATGGGCTGCCAGAACCCGTTGTGCTTGTAAACGGACAGCTGGCCGTCCGTGCTGAGGCGCTCGAGTGGCTGCTGCTCCAGCACCGTGTCGTCACCCTTCAGGTAGTCAAAAATCGCCGGCGTCATGACGAAGTAGCCGCCGTTGATCCAGATGTCGGTCGATGGCGGCTTTTCCGCAAATCGGACGGCTCGGTCACCCTCGACCTGCAATTCGCCGAAGCGAGCTTGCGGCCGAACCCCGGTGACGGTCACCGCGCAGTGCGAGCGGGCATGAAAGTCGAGGGTTGCATCCAGGTCGATGTCGGCGACGCCATCGCCGTAGGTCAACATGAACCGCGGCTGCTCCCGAAGGAGCGGCTCGAGCCGCCGCAGCCGGCCACCGGTCATGGTTGCCTGACCGGTGTCGACAAACGTGATTCGCCACTGGGCCGCGTCGTGGGCGCCGTTCAGCGGGGTGAGGCGCTTGGATCCCAGCTCGAGGGTGAAATCGCTGGTCAGAATGTCGTAGTTGACGAAGTAATCCTTGATCATCTCGCCCTTGTAGCCGAGCGCCAGGATGAAGTCCCTGATGCCGAAGGACGCGTAGGTCTTCATGATGTGCCACAGGATCGGACGATTTCCGATCGGCACCAGCGGCTTGGGTCGGTACTCGGTCTCCTCTCGGAGACGCGTTCCCAGGCCACCGCACAGGATGACGGCGGTCGACACGCGGGAGGAGGAGCCGGCGAAACGAACCACTGGCTGAGTCACGCCGCCGGTTGTAACGGATAGGTGACGCCCTTCCCTGCGCGGACCATGCGGGCGTAGTCGGCCGGCAGGGACGCCCGCAGCCGGCGCGAGCGGGCCGCCCGGT
>CAZRMD010000065.1:0-13717 GCA_964601135.1 uncultured Actinomycetes bacterium
TTCACGAATCCCGATGCCGTCACCTGGTTCAAAAACAAGAACCGCAAGCTGCTCGAGATGGGCGTCGCGGTGATGAAGACCGACTTCGCCGAGGACCTGCCGAGCGACGCCATCGCTCACGACGGCACCCCGACTGAGGAACTGCACAATCTTTATCCGGTTCTCTATCAACGCGCGGTCTTCGAGACGACCCACGACGTCCATGGTTACGGACTGATCTGGGGACGATCGGGCTACGCCGGATCGCAGCGAAACCCAGTGCACTGGGGCGGTGATCCGGCCTGCACCTTCAATGACATGGCCGCCAGCCTGCGTGGAGCGCTCAGCTGGATTCTGTCCGGAGCGGCATTCGCGAGCTTCGACATCGGGGGATTCTTCGGGGTTCCGACGCTGACTGATCCGCCGAGCCCGGAGCTGTACATCCGGTGGGCCCAGATGGGACTGCTCTTCTCACATGCTCGGGCTCATGGGCACACGGCCCCGCGGGAACCGTGGGCCTACGGTGAGCCGGCGCTGAGCATCTTCCGGCGTTACGCCCAGCTGCGCTACCGGCTGCTTCCTTACTTATATAGTGCGGCCCGGGGGGCCGCCGAGGGGATTCCCCTGGTGCGGCCGCTGGTTTACGAACATCCTGGCGATCGAACGACGTTTCACGTCGACGACCAGTACTTTCTCGGGCCAGATCTTCTGGTGGCGCCGATGTTCCAGCCGACTGGGACTCGCCCGGTGTACCTGCCCGAAGGCCGGTGGTACGACTACTGGACCGACCGCCGGTTCGAGGGAGCACGATGGATGGAGTACGAGGCCGACCTGGAAACACTTCCGCTGTTCGTTCGGGCGGGAGCCGTCATCACCATGGGGCCGGAGTTACAGTTCGCAGACGAGCAGGCCTGGGATCCGTTGAGTTTCGACATCTACCCCGGCCCCGAAGGCACCAGCAATTTCGAGATCAGCGATGATCGGCGGCACTTACGTTTCCGACTGACGGTTTCTGGCGACCAGGTCGTGCTCGAGGGAGGGCCGCTCCAGTATGAGGCGCAACTTCGGGTGCATCGCGATGGCGCTCCGCCGATATCTGGTCAGCTCGGCCGCGCGGTCGCCGTCCGCTGAGTTACGACCGCGGCGAGCCAGACTGGAAGGGACACCCATGACAAGAGGCCGAGCAGCAGGAAGGGCAGGATGGTCACATTCGTGTAAACGATCCCGCTGACGGAGAAAAGCAGCGAGGCCAGGACGGGTGCCAGAAATGCCGTGGCCGTTAGTTGGCCAAGCCAGCACAGGGTTCTTCCCCTGGCGGATGATCCCCTGAGCGCATAAGACGCCAAACCAATCCAGACGAATAGCAGGATCATGACGATGAAGGATGGGCCGGGGAGCCACTCAAGCGCGTGCTCGCCGAGCCGTCCCGCCGCCCCCAGCGTCAGCGCGATGCCCGAGAGCGCCAGTGTGACAGAGAGCGCAACGCCGCTCATCCGGATGGCCAGCGTCAGTCTGCGCGACGACGCGTGACGGAGGTCAGTCACCACAGGTATCAGTGTCAGGCCAAGCATCGCGCAGAAGACGCCGACGCCTAGGTAGGAGGCCCATAACGCCAGCATCACCACTGGTACGCCGACCGCCCAGGTAAGGGCGGCGAGAAGAGCTGAGAAATCGCTCAACCGCATGTTCCTATATCGTCGCCAACGGACTGTGCCTGCGCCACGCGGCTTGCCACACTCGGGACGGCGCACGTAGGCTGGAATCAATGGGCGATGCCAGGGGCCTTGAAGTAGCCGGCCTCACGAAACGTTTCGGCTCGCTCATTGCGGTCGACGATCTCTCGACGGAGGTTAAGGCGGGTCAGATTCTGGCGCTCCTGGGTCCCAACGGAGCAGGAAAAACCACCACGCTGCTCTGCCTCGCCGGATTGTTGCGTCCTGATGCCGGACGGATCGCGTGGAGTGGAACGGTGCTTGGCCCGGAGCGAACCCGTTCGATGGCCCTCATCCAGGAGACTCCCGAGGTCTACGACATGCTGACCGTGTGGGAGCACATGGTGTTCGTGGCGCGCAGCTGCGGGATCGATGGAGAGTGGCCCACCCGTGCCGAGCGCTTGCTCGAGCGCCTGGATCTTATGGAAAAGCGGGATACCCTGGGGGAAGGGCTTTCCAAGGGCATGCGGCAGAAGGTCCTGATTGCAGCGGCGGTACTGGCGGACACGCCGGTGCTGTTGCTCGATGAGCCCATGATCGGCCTCGATCCGAAAGGCCAACGGGAATTGAAAGACATTCTGATTGAGCTCCGTGAGCGTGGGACCGCCATTATCGTGAGCACGCACCTGCTCGAGTACATCGATACCCTTTGTGATCACGTGCTGATCCTCAAGCAGGGACACGTTTTGCTGACCGGATCCCTCGAGGAGGTGATGCGCGAGCGCGAAAATCAGCGCCTGGAAGACATCTTCCTCGAGGTCACGCGATGATCGGCGCCCGAACCAGCGCACTCCCCGCGGGCGCGGCTCTGCGATCACTCATTTATCTGGACGGGCACATCTTCCTCAATCGTCTCCTGGCGATCCGGCGCGATCCAAAGCGGCTCTGGATCTGGGTCGTGTTCATCCTGGCGATCCTGTTCTTCCTTCCCCAGCGATTCCTGATCCGGAGTCAGACGGGGACGTTCTCCTCGGGCATCTCCTCGCTGTTGAACACCATTAGCCTGTTTATTCCAGGCGTCATCCTGCTGTGGCTGGGCCTTGCGGTCCTGAGATCCAGCCGGGCGATGGCGCTTTTTCGGTCAGCAGCCGACGGGCGATTCCTCTGCGGATCCGCCCTGCCTCCCCGCATCGTGATCTTGTGGTTGAACTTCCGGATGCTCCGGATGGTCCTGGTCCAGCTGCCGTTCGTGGCGTTCTGGTTCGTGATGTTGGCCTCGACTCTGCAGGGCGCAATCGTCGGAATCCTGGATATCTGGATCAGCTTCGGGCTGTTCATGGCATTCATGCTCGGCTTGAACCTTCCGCTGGTGAAGCTCCGCCGCCAGGTGCCCATATTGCTGCGCACGATTGGCATCGTTGTCACGGCCCTCGGCCTCGGCTCACTTGCGGCAGCAAGCAGCCAGGCGGGCCATCGATCGGTGGCCGGAGCCCCCTTACTGCTGAGCCTGCCGCCTGGAAGCTGGATGGTGGGAGGCTTTCATGGCAACCCATTGGCGCTAGTCGGGCTGGCAGCCATCGCGGTTGGCGCCTTCACGCTCTCGATTTGGATCGCCGGCGACGTATATCCCGAAGTCTGGGAATCGTCGGTGCGGATGATCACCGTCCGACGGCTGGCGCGAGAACGGGGTGGCATCCTCAGCGCGCGGGAGACACGCCAGGCGATGCGTGAGGCCGGCATCGCCGTGCCGCAACGCAGGCGCCTCAGCGTATCGTCGGCCCGTGGCCGGCATGTGCCACCTGGAGCGTGGGCTCTTTTGTGGAAAGAGTGGCTGGCGGCGCTTCGCGTCCGCGGCGGTCTGCGATGGCCGCTGATCGCACTGGCCTTCGCGCTCGTCTTCGGCTGGTCTGCGGGGGGCGGCTTCGGCAGTCTGCCTAAAGGGGCCGGGCTCGCTCTCGTCTCATTCCCGATTTATCTGGTCTTGATCATCAACATCTTTATGTCATTTCGCCTTGGGATCGATTTGCGCAATCCACTGTGGTGGTTGTCATCGGCGAGCCTCCGTGCGCGCTTGCTGGTACTCACCCTAGCGCGTTCCCTTCGACAGATCGTCCCCATCGCCGCGGGCCTGGCAGCGGCCGCGATTGCGGCCAGATCGGCCACGGTCATTGTCGTGGGCCTGCCGGCCTTCGCCGCGGCGGTGTGGGCGCTGCAGGCGATTGGCATAGGGACGTACACGGTGATTCCGAGTCCAGGTGACCTGCGCGGACCCGGCCAGATGCTGCGGATGTTCCTGCTGTTTTTCCTGATCGTTCCGTTGATGATCGTGTTCACGATCGGGATGGTCGGCTTCCGCAGCATTCCGTTGGCTGTGCTAGTTACGGGGCTGGGAGCGGTGCTCGAGGGTTGGGGCCTGCTGGTCTTTGCGGCGTTTCGCTTGCAAGGCAACGGTCTGGCGTTCGCCCAGGCCGAACGGCGCTAGCTGAACGAAATAAGTTGTGAACGAGTCGGCTCGCGCGCAAGCCATCGACCCAGTGGGAAGGGGATGTAGCTCTTCGCGATCAGCTTCCAGGTCTCGCCGGCTCGCTCGTAGGTCTCGGTCCTCTGCCACAGGATCCCGTGCGTCACCTCGACTTTGAGCTCGCCAGTAATCGATCGCTGAACGTAATCGATCGCATCCAGCTGCGAACGATCGTCATAAGGTTCGCCGAAGTGTTCGTGGTCGAATGGGTGGCCGACGACGACATTCCGGCGGTTGATCGCGATCGAGAGGGACATGTCGGGGTCGTCTCGGTGCGTGATCATGACCTGGACGCGATGCGACTTCGCCTCAACGTACGCCTCGGCGATAACGGCTTTTTGCGGGGAGAGCGAGGTCAAGAGATCGGCGAGACGCGTTACGACCGTGCGTTGCTCGGCGGTTAGGTCCGGGCGCTCACTGATGGCTGTAATCGCGCTCGTGTCCACGGTCGACGGGTCAGGCCTCTCTGCCGAGCTTCTTCCAGTAGAAAGTGGTCGTGGTGAGGCTGCCATCCGGATTGAGGGCGTAGTCGTGGATAGCCCCGGCCCGCTGCCAGCCCAGCCGCTCATAGAGTCGTGCGGCAGCATCGGTGGCCGTGTCGAGCGTTAGCAGCCATCTTCCCGCGCCAAGCGCGGCCTGCTCTGCGGCCAGCATCAATGCCTCGCCGAAGCCCTTCCGCCGCACGCCCGAGTGAACCAGCAGCTTGTGGACCTCAGCGCGGTGGGGCTGGTTTGGCATCGTGTCGACGTCCAGCTGGACCGTCCCAACGGCGACGTCATCGACCGCGGCGACCAGCACAATGCATCGGTTCTCGGCAACCGATCGCTCCACGCGACTCCAGAAGGCGTCGGCCTCAGCGGGGCTCAACGGTGCGAGGAAGCCGACCGAAGCCCCATGAGCGACGCTGTCGATCAGAATTTCGCTTAGGCGAGGTCGAAGCGTTTCCATTGTCCTGATGTCGACTTTCAGGACGTTCAAGCCTGACGTGTCTTGAGATAGACCTCGGCGGCCTGCAGGATCTTTTCAGTCCGGCTGTTGGGGATGTGAATCCGGACTCCGGGATGCGCGGCCGTTCCGAAATCCCAACCTTCGAGATAGCGAGCGCGGATCTCCGCAATGGTCTTGACCGCTGTGGTGCTCGATCCATTCGTCATCCAGACGGTGGGCTCGCGGGCGGTCGCGTATCCGAGTCCAACTTCTGTGCCGCTGTCGCGGAAAAATTGGAAGCCGCTCAGCGGCGTCGTCGCTGGGACGAGATCGTTTGAGCTCTCGGCGACCTGCTGGAGGGTTGGCATCTGACCCTGGGCCACCGTGGTCCGGACCTGCATCCTGGTCTTCAGATGCTGCGTCCGCTCGCGCCGCTTCTGCTCGCTGGCGACCTGCTGAATCTGCACTCGCAACCGGCCCAGCGCCTCCTCAAGGGGTGCCATCTCCGCCATGATCTGGCGAACACGCTGCGCCAGCTCTTCGTCGCTCGCCTGCTCGAGCGTCTGATGTTCGGCCATCGCCATACAATTATTCGCCAGCGTGTCAATTGCCCAGGCGTCGATCAGCCAGCTGAAAGACCAGCTCAGTACCCGGATCGATGCCCTCCGTCCGCAGCTCGAACGTATCGGCCGGGACATCCACGCCAATCCCGAGATCGGCTACCACGAGCAGCAGGCGGTCACCTGGCTCACCGAGCTACTGCGCCAGCACGAATTCAAGGTGGATGTCGGTGTCGCCGACACTCCGACGGCGTTCGTTGCCACCCGGCGTAACGGGACGGGTCCGACGGTCGCGTTCCTGGCTGAGTACGACGCGCTACGGGGCCTCGGGCATGCCTGCGGCCATAACCTGATCGCGATGGCCTCGACCGGCGCCGGCATCGCGCTGGCGGAGCTTCTCGACCGCTTCCCGGGCCGAGTCCAGGTGATCGGCACACCGGCCGAAGAAGGCGGGGGCGGCAAGATCCGCCTGATCCGCGGCGGGATTTTCCAGGAAGTCGACGCCGCCATGATGTTCCACCCGGATACGAGGACCCAGGTGCTGCACTGGGCGCTTGCCGTCACGCACATGCACTTCGAGTTCACCGGCCGGGCGGCGCATGCATCTGGCGATCCGGAAAAAGGCATCAATGCGCTCGACGCGTTCGTCCTGGCCTACAACGGCATCAGCATGCTGCGCCAGCACATCAAGGAAGGCGCCCGCCTGCATGGCTTCCTGATCGAAGGCGGCACCGCGCCCAACATCGTGCCCGAGCGGACCCGAGGCGAGTTCCTGGTCCGCGCTCGCGACGAGGCCTACATGCTGGAGCTGGTTCAGAAAGTGAAGAACATTTTCCAGGCGGCGGCGCTGGCGACCGGTTGCAGCGTCAACCTGACCTTCGAAGAGGAGCCGTACACCGACCTCCGCAACAACGGTGTACTGGCCAAACTCTTCGAAGAGAATCTGCTGCGGATGGGGATCCATCCGGTCGAGGGCGTGCCCTGGGAAAACGCCGGATCGACCGACATGGGCAACGTGAGCCACGTGGTTCCCGCCCTCCATCCGACGCTGGCGATCGCGCCGACCGAGGTCCCCGGGCACTCGCAGGCGTTTCTCGAGGCATCGGACTCGTTGCGGGGCTACCAGGCAATGGTCGACGCGGCGAAAGCGCTGGCCATGACGGGTGCGGATCTGCTCGCCGACCCGGCGCTGGTGGACGAGGCCAAAGCCGAATTCCGGCGAACCTGACGCCGTTTCCTCGAAACTAGACCCGGCATGCTTGACGAGCGTTATCTAGCGGATCGTGAGCGCCGCCGGTTGGGCAGCCTCACCGTGTACTCCGGCCCGACCCATTCCGGGAAGACGAAGAAGCTGGAGGCCGACGCGGAGCGGGCCCAGCGTCAGGGCCGGCACATCCAGCGCCTGGCCCCTGTTGGCGATCCCAATGACCTGCTTAGCCAGCTCGATCCAGCAACCGAGCTGGTCGCCATCGACGGTGCCGAGCAGTACGACGACCGCCTGATCGCGCTGGCGAATGACCTGGCCACCATCCATCGCATCGATGTGGTCGTCGCGGGCTGGGAACTCGACTACGGCGGCCGTCCGGCCGGGCCAATGCCCGAGTTGCTGTGCACGGCAGATTTCGCCCAGAAGCTCGATGACGGAGTGTGTGCCCAGCAGGGCTGCCGCAACCTGGCCAGCCGAACCCAGAAGTTTCTCGCCGCGAATGGCGATGCGATGCGTTTCCTGCCGGTGTGCCGGCGCCATCACACGGCCGAACCGCGCGCCCAGACCTTTCAGGAAATCTGGTTCGACGAGCCGTCCGGGAGTCTCGACCTGATCAGCGGTTGCATGTTCAGCGGCAAAACCCAGGAGCTGATCCGGCGCCTGGACCAGGCGCGCTACGCCGGGTTTCCCATCCAGGCGTTCAAGCCCGCCCTCGACGATCGCTACGCGATCGAGGCCGTCGCGTCGCATCGACAGGTGCGCTTTCCCGCGATCGCCGTCCCGGACGTCGGCGCCCTGCGCGATCAGCTGCGCGATGACAGCCGCGTGATCGGCATCGACGAGGCCCAGTTTTTCGGGCCCGAGCTGGTGGCCCTGGTGGAAGACCTGGCCACCCGCGGCCGGCACGTGATCGCGGCCGGGCTCGAGCTCGATTTCCTGGCCCGGCCGTTCGGACCGATGCCGCTGCTCGCCGCCTATGCGGACCGGCTGACGAAGCTGCAGGCCTCCTGTCAGTATCCGGGCTGCGGCTCGCGACAGGCTACCCGCACCCAGCGCCTGGTCGATGGTGCGCCGGCACCCGCCGACGCCCCGCTCGTCGTCGTCGGTGGCGCGGCCACCTATCAGGCGCGCTGCCGTCATCATCACCACATCGGCCCGGCGTCAAAGCCCGAACTGGAAACCGTGCCCGCGATCGAGGAATCAGCCGAGCTCTAGGGCGCGCAGGCGCTCGTTGCCGATCAAGAGCCCGAGCGCGGCGACCGCGATGCCGCCCCCAACCGAAATCGCCATCGCCGCCAGCCAGGTGGTGAACAGCGGAAAACCGGTAGCGCTCGCCAGCGCGAGCGCGATGCCGAAGATGACGATGATGGCGACCGTGATCACGGCGAAGAGCGCCATCGCGATGAAGACCGCCAGCGGGCTGGTCATCCGCCGGGCGTCGGTCCAGTCGAAACGCGCCCAGACGGCTCCGATGCCGACCATGAGGATCGACACCGTACCGGCTTGGATGATCGCGACCAGGGTGGCGCTGATCGCCCAGAGCCAGCCAGGCCTGATGACAATCTCGGCGCCAATCGCGACCAGCCCAACGATGATGGCAGTCGGCAGTGCGGTTGACCAGCACTTGCCCTGGAGCAACTGCAAGACGGTATTGGGCGAGGCCGCATACACCCAGATGTTCCTTCCCTCGAGGCTGACCGCCGTCAGTCCCAGCGACAGCCCGAGGGACAGGAGCAGAACCCAGGCCGGCAGCAACCCGAGCATCGCCGCCACCGGTCCCTGGCCAAGGTCGCCGGCGGCGCTGCTGACCCCGGGAAAACGCAGCCCGAAGATCAGCAGGAGAAAGACCACTGGCATGGCAAACCGAACCAGTTGCGCCAGGTCCCGGGTGCGCATCCGCCAGTCCTTGATCACAATAGCGGCGAGCAGCGGGCTCAGCAGTGGCAGCTTGCCCGGCCGTGGATAGATGGCGTGTAATCTTCGCCGTCGTGGCGGCACTGCCTGGATCCAGCCCGCCAGATAGAGCCGGCCGCTCAAGGCCGCGCCGATCCCAAAGAGTGCCACGGACACCGCCAGCAACAGGGCTCCCCAGCCGATCGCCGTCAACCAGTCGCCGGCGAGGACGGCCGCCGCGGAGCGCCCCGCCCAACCCGATGGCAGCCACACCGACGCTGCTCCCGGGATGTCGGGCAGCGTCGGCGCGATGCGCGGTCGGTGGCCGGCGGCTCCCGGCCCTCGGAAGGCCGGGTTGATCAGGAAATTGGCCAGGTTAAACCCCAGCGCCAGCAGCACGCCAAGAAGGGTCAGGATCTCGCGGCCGCGGCCTGCCGGAATCACCCGCACCAGCAGCAGGCTGAGCAGTGACACGATCACTACGACGAAAACCGGATAGAGCAGGAAGAGCGCGGCGAAAGCGACCGGGAGCAGCGGGTTTTGCATTGCGACCGCCACGACCAGCAAGGCCGGCCCCGTGAACAGCAAGCTGAGCAGTAGCAGCCGGAGAATCTGCACCACCATCCGGCCACCCAGGATGCTCTCGACCGGTCTGGGCGCCACCAACAGCAGGTCGAGGTCCGGATTGAGAAGCAGGGCGTTGAGGCTGAAGAGGAGGCTGCTGAAAATCAGAATGGCCGTGTAGGCAAAGAACGCGAGGCTGAGCACGTCGACGGCGTTCACCTCGAGGGATCCCCGTCGCGCCGCAGCGACGATGGCCAGAGTGGCGATAACCTCCCAGGACCAGGCCAGCAAAACGACCGCCGCGCCGACGATGGTCCCCGCGAGTCGGCCGGCTTGGCGGCTGCGCACGGTCTGATTGATGACCATCTGGAGCTGGACGCGCCAGAGCAACAGGCCAACGCCGAGGGCGCCGGTGATGCGCGCGATCGGATTAGCTTTCGAGCCCACGGAGCACCGCGCCGACATCTTCTTCGTGGCTGCCGGTTAGCTCGAGGAAGATCTGCTCTAGCGATTGCCCGTCGCGACCGACCATGTTGCGCAGGTCCTGCAAACTGCCGACCGCCACCAGTCGTCCGTGGTTGATGATCGCCAGCCGGGTGCACATTCGCTCGGCGATTTCCAGGATGTGCGTGGAGAAGAACACCGTCTTCCCCTCTTTGCAGAAGTCCTGAAGGATGTCTTTCATCTGCCGGGCGCTGAGCGGATCGAGACCAACGGTGGGCTCATCGAGAAACAGGACCTGCGGATCATGCAACAGGGCCGCCGCCAGGGAGATCTTTTGTCGCATGCCGCGCGAATAGGAAGCCAGAAAATCGTTCGCCCGATCCCGTAGGTCGAAGAACTTCAGCAATGATTCGATCCGCCGATCGCGGGCGGCGCGTTCGACGTGATAGAGATCACCGGAGAATTCCAGGAATTCCCGGGCGCTGAGCTTCTCGTACAGCGTCGCATTGTCAGGAACGTAGCCAATTCGGGCTTTGGCTTTTTCCGGCTCCGCCTGGATGTCGACCCCCGCCACCTGTGCCCTCCCTGAGGTCGGGCGTAAGAGACCGACGAGCATTTTGATCGTGGTGGTCTTGCCGGCGCCGTTGGGGCCCAGGAATCCGAACAGCTCCCCGGCGCCCACCTCCAGGTCGAGGGCCTCCACGGCCGTCAGGCTCCCGTAGCGCTTGGTCAGGAGCCGTGTGGAGAGCACCCCGTCCAGTGTATAGGCGGCCGCCTAGAATGGCCGCCGGGAAGGGCCTTTGCCATGAATTCGGCCGGAATACGGCCGGAGACCGAGTCGGCGGCAACAGGTTTTGCGCCGTTACGGCGTTGTTGCCTAGAAGGTCAACGCACGCCTTAAGAGGCTGGACTGCAAGATGGAGGTAGAACCGCAGGAGGGTGAACTCGGCGCCCTGGTCAGCAGTCCGGAATTCGCCCGGATGGTCGACCGCTTCGAGGCGTCTACCGACCTCAAGCTCCAGGTCTTCGACGTCGACGCCCGGCCGCTCACGCCGGTCGAGGATTACCCCCGGTACTGCCGGCTGCTGCAGGAGCGCAAGGCCTGCCCCCTCTATAACGACCCGAACTTTCTGAAGCGATCGGAAGAAACGATTGGGGTCTGTACCCCTGGCGTGGGACATTTCCTGGCTCCGATTCGCGACGAGAAACAGGTCCAGCTGGGCGCCGTGGTCAGCCCGGCGGTCAAGTACGCCGCCACTTCCGTTGAGGTGCTCGCCGAGCTGGCGTTCCGCCTCAAGGTCTTTCCCGACGAGCTGATCCAGGCAGCTGACGCCGTCCAGGAGCACGACCAGGAAAAGCTGCTCGGCGCCGGCGAGCTGGTCTCCGTCGGACTCAACCTGCTTGCGGAGCTGCAGTCGAAGGAGCGGGTCAGCCACGCGCTGCGCAAGCTGCAGTCAGAGATCGCGGAATCGAACGCGCAGATGCTGTCGCAGCACATCGTCGACGCGGTGCTCTACCTGACGCGCGCCGATTATTGCCTGGTGCTGATGATGGATGACAGCGGGTCCGACCTGACGTCGGCGTACGACCAGCCAGTCCCCGACCCGCTGATGGCGTCCAAACGCCGGTTGGTAGAAGGCATCGCCGAATGGGTCAAGCACGCGGACCGTACGGTAACCGTTCCGGATATTTCGAAGAGCGCCTGGTGCCGATACCTGACTGACGACGCCGTCAAAGAGGGCAGCATCATCGGGGCACCCATCCCCGTACAGCAGGGCGACACGACATTCGGCGCGATCGTCGCCGCCTTCGACCGGCCGCGCGAAGATCTCGACGAGGTCCTGGCAGCGCTGGAAGGATTCGTCTCCGAGGGACTCTATGCCCTGGTCATGGGCCGCAAACTCATCCAGGCCGAGCAGCTCGCCCTGCTCGACACGCAGTCAGGCGCCTACAGCAGCCGTTACCTGGACGACCTGCTCGACAACGAGCTCAGCCGCGCCTCGCGCTACAACCACGACCTCGCCATCGTGGCTTTCGAGATCGAAGCCTTCGAGATCCTGCGCGGGAAATATGGTGAAGGCGGCCTGAGCCGAATCCTCAAAGAGTTCGTGGCGGTAATTCGGGCCAAGACTCGACGCGTCAACACGCTCTGCCGCATCCGCGATGGACAATTCTGCCTCGTGATTCCCGAAGGCGATCGGGCGGTGGCCGTTCGACAGGCGGAACGGCTGCGCCCGGCTCTCGAAGAACATCCGTATGCCGCGACGCCGAATGGGGAGATCGTCCGGCTGGCGGTCGATACCGGGGTGGCCGCCAGCGCCCACGGCAAGGACGACCGCCGCTCGCTGATTGCCCAGGCCCTGCAGAGCCTGGATCAGTCGCGCACCGAACGGCGGATGCAGGGTTTCAAGCCGTAACCTCAAGCGCCGACCGTATGGCCCTCGTCCGGCCCTTGGAGGAGGATTGGGGCAACGGATGAAAGTCCTGATCGCCGGTGGATCGGGATTCATCGGCCGGCATCTGTCGGCAAGGCTGCTGCAAGACGGCCACGAGGTGGTCGTGCTGACGCGCCGGCAGCAGGCTGCGGCATCGTCCGCCGGCTTTCGTTTCACGACCTGGGACGGACGGGCCGACGGCGACTGGGTCAACGAGCTGGATGGCGCGGATGCGATCGTCAACCTGGCAGGGGCCAGCATCGGCGGACGCCGCTGGACTGCGCGGCGGAAGGCTGAACTGCTGAGCAGCCGCCTGGAACCAACCGGGGCCATCGTGCAGGCCATCGAGCGTCGGCCGGCCGGTCAGCGGCCATCGGTTCTCGTCAATGCCTCCGGGATCGACTACTACCCCGACCGGCGCGAGGATGATCCCATCACGGAGGACGGTCCGCGCGGGACAGCCTTCCTGGCGCGCCTCTGCGATCAGTGGGAGACGGCTGCCGTCAAGGCGGAGCCTCTCGGCGTTCGCGTGGTCACGATCCGGACATCGATGGCCTTCGGGCTGGCTGCTCCGGCTTTCTTTCTGGTCACCCTGCCGTTTCGTCTCTTCGTTGGCGGGCCGCTCGGCGATGGACGGCAGTGGTTTACCTGGATCCATATCGATGATCTGGTCGGTCTCTATCGCCTGGCAATCGAGGACCCAAGCCTCAGCGGGCCCATCAATGTAGTGGCGCCGGACGTTCGTCGCCAGCGCGAGCTGGCGCGACAAATGGGCCACGTGCTTCATCGCCCGTCATCGTTGCCGGCGCCGGCGCCAATGCTTCGCCTCGCATTGGGCGAGCAAGCCGACCTGCTGTTGCATGGCCGGCGTGCGGTTCCCGCAAAGGCTCAAGCGGCGGGGTATGCCTTTGCGTTTGGTGGCCTCGATGAGGCGCTCGAGGAGATATTCAAGCGGCGCCGAAGCTGAGATATTTCGCCTTGACAAATACACAGAATTGTGTAAGGATGGTCGGCGTTGTCGCCATCCAAGCCCCTCGAGGAGTCCTCCATGCGCCCATCCTGGAAGCTCGCGTTGATCTGTGGCGAGGTCACCGTGCTCGCTGCCTTTACCGGCGTTGGCATTCATCTGGCGATGCAGCCGCACCGCCTTTCGTTTCGGCCGCCGCCCCTCGTTCTGCCCTCGGTCCGGCCGGGCATCATCCCGGCGCTGACGACCCCGCTGCTGCCGCCGCCAACCCCACTCGTTAAGGCAGCGCGGCCGACCTCGACCCCGCTCGCACCAGACGTGTTTCGACGCTTCGGTGAGCAGGACCGCAACTTGCTGATCGAACAGTGGGATCTCCTGCAGCGTCTCACTGGCGCGATGGAGCGCTACGTCGAAGCCCGCGTGATCGAACAGATCGATAAGAAGCGCTGATGGATCAGCTCAAGCACCTGATCGACCTGTGGACCAGCTATGCCCAGGGCCTGACCGGAAGCATTGGGGCGCTCGCGTTCGTGTGCGCCTTCATCTGGAAGATGGTCGCGATCGAGCC
>CAZRMD010000066.1:0-13542 GCA_964601135.1 uncultured Actinomycetes bacterium
ATCGACTGGTTGGCGACCACCGCAAATCGTTCGGCGGGCCACAATGGACCGGCGTGCGCCGATGACCAGCCGCCACCACCAGGAATCAGCAGCAGCGGACGCCGACCCGTGCCGAAGAATCCCGACCAGCGGGTCATCACCGTCTTGCGGACGGCGTCCGGCGGCTGAAGTCGCGGAGGATCCACCGGCATTCGCGCCGGCCGGCTCGTGGCGGCAACGGCGAGCTGCCAATTCGCCTCGACCGGATGCTGCCCGTTGATCCGCGGCAGGCGCTCGGTTGCCGCCCAGTCGTTTGGACCTGGCACGACCAGGCGGCGAGGAATCGCGGAGAAATACGCCAGCGCGGCATGGACGAATCTCCCCGGATAGGGAACCACCATCGTCCGAATCGGCTCGGTCCGCAGGCGCTGAAAGATTCGGATGCCTTCGGCCGCGGAGGCGCCGAAGACCACGGTTCGACCCGCGGCCGGCAGTCCCAGCAGAGAGCCCATCGCCTCCACCGAGGCGAACACCTCGGCGCCCTCACAGACGCGGATGATGGGCTGGGCCATCAGGGCCTCACGCACGCCACCGCCGAGCAGGATCGCCGTCGAGGAGGCTGGCCGGTGCTCCGCGCTCATGTGATGTATTGCTGGCCTCGCCGGATGACCTGAAGGTTGTCGAGAGCCATCCCGGTGCCGACCGCCACGCAGGTCTGGGGGTCGCGCGCGACCCGGGTGGGCATTGCCGTTCGGCCGGCAATGAAGTCGGCGATCCCGTGCAGCTGGGCGCCCCCGCCGGTGAGGATAACCCCGCTGCGGCTGACCGCGGCTCGGCGCTCGGCGGGCACCTGGTCCGCCACCCGCTGGACTGCCGTCGCGATGGTATTCAGCGGTTCCTGGATCGCCGAGTTTACCTCGCCGGCCGAGATGCGCACCCTAACCGCGAGTCCCGTTGCATCGGCAGCCGTCACCTCGAGGGCGGCATCGCCGGCCGGTGCGGTCGCTGATCCGATCGTGAGCTTCAGCCGCTCCGCCTCGCCGGGATGGAGCCGCAGCTCGTGGGCCTTGGCCACCGCGCCCTCGATCGCCGCATCGAGCGCCTCACCTCCCAGCCGGATGGTTTCCAGGGCGAGGATCTCGCCTTGCCCGATCGCCGCCACATCCGTCGAACCAGCGCCCAGGTTGACGACGAGAACGCCGTCGGTGGTTGCCACGGAGATGCGAGCCCCGATCGCCGCGGCCATCGGCGTATCGATCAGATACGCCGTTTTCGCCCCTGCCTGCATGGTCGCCTCGAGAACCGCGCGACGCTCGACGCCGGTGACCATCGGAGGGACTGACAACATGACGTCCGGCCGGAACAGACGCTGCCTTCCGACGATCCGATTGATCAGATGCTGCAGCAGCACCCCAGCCACGTTGTAATCGACGCCGTTGCCGTTACGCACCGGTCGAATGGCGCGGACCCTCCCGTCGCGGTCGACGAGGTCGGAGGCGGCGCGGCCGACGGCGAGCACCCGGCTGCCCTTTTCGTCCGTGGCCATCAACGACGGTTCGTTCAAGACCACGCCCTCACCCTTGACATAAACCAGGACCGTCGAGGTCCCCAGGTCAATGCCGATCTTCTTGGTGAGCACGACCGCGTCAGTCTCCGACCACCCTCGAGAGGTCGGGACGGACTTCCGCCTCCCCTTCGACCCGAGCGATGCGCGCGCCGACCCCTTCCAGCTTGGCCACGATCTCCTCATAGCCACGGTCCAGGTGATAGATGTTGTTGAGCAGCGTCGTCCCCTTCGCACAGAGAGCGGCCACGACCAGCGCCGCGCCGGAGCGGATGTCGGGCACCGTTACCGCCCCGCCGTGCAACGTCGTCGGACCGGAGATGATCGCGCTGCGGCCCTCGACGTAGACGTCCGCGCCCAGCTTGCGCAGTTCGGGGACATGCTGAAAGCGGTTCTCGAAGACGGCTTCCGAGACGACGCAATGGCCATCGGCCTGCGTCATCAGGCTGACGAACGGCGCCTGGAGGTCGGTCGGGAAACCGGGATGGGGCCAGGTGGTGACGTCGACCGAACGCAAACGGCCGTCGCGCCGGATGTGGAGAGTGTGAATCTGATCCTCAACCTCGCCGCCGGCGGCCCGCAACTTCAGGATCAGGGCGCGGAGGTCGTGCGTTTCGAGATCCTCCAGCACGGCCTCGCCGCCCGTGGCGGCGATGGCGATGGCGTAGGTGCCGGCTTCGATGTTGTCGGCGATGACCCGATGGCTTGCCCCACTGAGGTCGGGCACCCCCTCGATCACCAGCACATCCGTCCCGATCCCGTTGATCCGGGCGCCCATCTTGCCCAGGAACATCGCCAGGTCGACGACATGCGGCTCGCGGGCCGCGTTATGAATGGTGGTGACGCCGTCCGCTGTCGCCGCCGCCATCATCAGGTTTTCCGTCCCGGTGACGGTTGGCATGTCGAGGTGGATGGTGGCGCCGATCAGGCGGTCGGCGCGCGCGACGTATTCACCGCTCTCGAGCTCGACGTGCGCCCCCATCAGGCGAAGGCCAACGATGTGCTGCTCCACCCGGCGCATCCCGATGTCGTCGCCGCCAGGCTTGGGCACCCGCGCCTCGCCACGCCGCGCCAGCAGCGGCCCCATCAACAGGAAGGAGGCGCGCATCCGGCTGGCCATGGCCGCCAGCACCTCGCCTCGGGCCAGCCGCTCGGCATTGACTTGCAGCTGGTGGGGATCGAGCCAGCGGATCTGGACGCCCATGCCCTTGAGCAGCTCGATCATGGTGAAGACGTCCTCGATCCGAGGGACGTTCTTGATCCGGCACTCCTCGTCGGTCAGCAGGGAGGCGGCCAGGATGGGCAGTACCGCGTTCTTGGAACCGCTGATCGGCACACGCCCGACCAACCGGGTTCCCCCCTCGATCAGGAGCTGCGCCACTAGGGGTCTAGGGTAACAGTCCTACCGCTGGCTGGGGCATCTGTACGCAGAGTGATGGGATCGCTCACCAGCGTCCTAGAAGGCGTCTGGAAACCGCTTGCGGAGATCGGCAACCCGGATCGTGTCGAACCAGGTATCTGTGGGCACGCGGAGATGCCGCCAGATCCGATCGAGATCGTCCTGGTTCCAGCGCTCGGCCCAGAGCGAGAGGACGCATTTCCCGCTGGGCGAAAAGGCAAGCACCGCGGGCCGCGGCCAACCGCCCTTGTTATCGCGGCTCTCGTTCAGCGAGCAGCGGATCACTTGCGCGACGTCGCTCGTCGGAACGGTGGCCTCGGATCCGAACCAATGCGTGACGAGGATCGCGTCGGTGGTTACGGTGATGCGGGTCCCGAGCATGTAGAGCGTGAGGTACAGCGCGTACCCACCGATGAACATCAGAAGCACCGCCAGCACCGGAAGAAAGATGACTGGCTTGAACTTCACAGCGAGGAACAACATCAACAGCAGGAAGAAGGCCGCGATGTGCAGTTCCCAGCGAAGGAGTGCGTTCCACGAGGGCCGGATCACGAGCGGGCCGTTCTCGTCCGAGACCGGCGGCTGATAGGCAAGCGCCATCCCCGCAGTTACAACGTCGTGCGCCGACCGGGCTTGCTTGCGTTTGGCTATGTTCGGCGGCGGCGGCGAATCTCGGCGAGCCTGAGGCGTGCTTCGGCTCTTGCCAGCGCGGCGGAGGCGGCTGCCTGGTCGGCATCGGAGAGCTTTTGCTGTAGCAGGCTTTCGGCGTTACGGCGCGCCTGCTCGGCGCGGGCCTCGTCGATGTCCTCCGCCCGCTCGGCGGCATCCGCCAGGACGGTGACCTGGTCGGGACGGACTTCGAGAAATCCGCCTGAGACGAAGAAGAACTGCTCCTCGCCCTCGTTGCGAACCCTCACCGAGCCGGGGGCTAAGGCGGTCAGAAGGGGAACGTGATGGGGCAGCACGCCCAGCTCACCCTCCGATCCTGGGGCCACGACGAAGTCGGCATCGCCGCCGAACCGCCGGCCCTCGACGGTCACGATGTCGACGTGGAGCTTATCGGCCACTCGCTACCTCGAAGCCTGCCCGGCTTTTGCCTAGCCTTTCTTCTGGTCCGACTTCGGCTGCTCCGCCTTCGACTGCTCCGCCTTCGACTGCTCCGCCTTCTGCGGCTTTGGCTCCTCCCTCCGACCGCCCTCGCCTTTGGCGGCCTCGACGACCTCGTCGATGGTGCCGGCCATGTAGAAGGCCTGCTCCGGGAGATCGTCGTGCTTGCCGTCGAGGATCTCGCCGAAGCCGCGGATCGTTTCTTTTAATGGCACATACTTGCCGGGGCGGTTGGTGAACACCTCGGCCACGAAGAACGGCTGTGAAAGAAACCGCTCGATCTTGCGGGCCCGAGCCACCAGCAGCTTGTCGTCCTCGGAGAGCTCGTCCATGCCGAGGATGGCGATGATGTCCTGCAGCTCCTTGTTGCGCTGCAGCACCTGCTGCACGCCGCGCGCCACCCGGTAGTGCTCCTTGCCGACGACATCGGGCGTGAGGAACCGCGAGAAAGAATCGAGCGGGTCCACCGCCGGGTAGATGCCGCGCTCGACGATGGCGCGGGACAGCGCCACCGTCGCGCCCAGGTGCGCGAAGGTGGTGGCGATGGCAGGATCGGTATAGTCATCCGCCGGCACGAAGACCGCCTGCACCGATGTGATCGATCCTTTCTTGGTCGAGGTGATGCGCTCCTCGAGGTCGCCCATCTCCGTAGCTAGCGTCGGTTGGTAGCCGACCGCCGACGGCAGTCGACCGAGCAGCGCCGACACTTCGCTTCCCGCCAGCATGTAGCGGAAGACGTTGTCGATGAATAGCAGCACGTCCTGGCCGAACTCGTCGCGGAAGTACTCGGCCAGCGTCAGGCCGGTGAGGCCGACCCGGGCGCGGGCCCCGGGCGGCTCGTTCATCTGCCCGAAGACGAGCGAGGTCTTGTCGATGACGCCCGACTCGTTCATCTCCAGCCACAGGCTGTTGCCCTCGCGGGTACGCTCGCCGACGCCGGCGAAGACGCTGAAGCCACCGTGCTCCTGGGCAATGTTGCGGATCAACTCCATGACGATGACCGTCTTTCCCACGCCCGCCCCGCCGAAGAGCCCGATCTTGCTGCCCTTGGCGAACGTGGTGACGAGATCGATGACCTTGATGCCGGTCTCCAGCACGGTGGTCTCGACGGCCTGCTCGCTGACCGGCGGCGCCGGGCGATGGATGGGAAGCCGCGCATCGCTCTTGATCGGGCCCTTGCCGTCGATGGGCCCGCCGATGACGTTCATCATCCGGCCCAGGGTGGACTTCCCTACCGGGATCGTGATCGGGGCGCCGGTATCTTTGACCTCCGTGCCGCGCACCAGGCCATCGGTCGAATCCATGGCGATGGTGCGAACGATGTTGTTGCCCCGATGCTGCTGCACCTCGAGCACCAGCCGCTGGTCTTTTCCCCGGTCGATCTCCAGCGCGTGATTGATCTCGGGAAGCTCTTCGGTCTCGAACGCCACGTCGACGACCGGACCGATGATCTGGTCCACCCGGCCGACGCGAGCCTTCTTTGCGCCGGCTCCTTTCTTGGTTTCCTTCTCTTCGGCGATTGCCATTGATGTCCTCCTAGCCGCCGGCGGCCAGCGCCTCGGCGCCCCCGACGATTTCACTCAGTTCTTTCGTGATCGTCGCCTGCCGCACCTTGTTGCGCAGCAGGGTCAGGTCGGTGATCAGCTCACCGGCATTATCGGTCGCGTTACGCATGGCGATCATCTGCGCGGCGTAAAAGCTGGCCAGGTTGTCGAGGACGGCGGCATACACCTGCGCCTCGACGTAGTGCGGCAGCAAGCGGGCCAGCACCTCTTCGGGTTCGGGCTCGTAGAGGTAGTCGACCCGGACGCCCTCTTCCTTTCGCCCCGGCACTTCCACCGGCACCAACGTTGCCACCCTGGGCTCGAGCTTGGCGACCGAGACGAAGTGGGTGTGCACCAGCGCCACCTGGTCGACGTTCTCCTTCAAGTACTCATCCCGTGCGACGGTGATGGCGGGCAGGATGTCCTTCAACTCGGGGCGATCGCCGGTCTGTGAGACGTCGGCGATGATCGGCACGCCCAGCCGGCGGAAGTAGTCGCGGCCCTTCCGCCCGATCGTGACCAGCACCGTATCCGGGCCGCTTCGAACATAGTTGAGAGCGGCGCGGAACGCGTTGACGTTGAGGCCGCCGGCCAGCCCACGATCGGCGGTGACCAGGATCAGGAGTCGCTTCTTCACCTCGCGCTGCGTGAGGAACGGATTCTTGGTGCCAGTCGTCCGGCTGGCCACCTCGGTGAGCACCTCCGCCATGCGCTCGGCGTATGGTCGGGCGGCCTCCGCTCGGTTCTGCACCCGTCGGAGCTTCGAGGCCGCCACCGCCTGCAGGGCGCGTGTGATCTGCTGCGTGTTCTGCAGGCTGGCGATCCGGCGGCGAATCTCGGCGAGGGTGGCCAGGCGCTATTCCTCCTTCCGGGTCTCGCGCTCGGTGGCCCGTCGGGCGGCCTGGAGCGCACCACCCCTGGGTGCTTCGGCGGTTGCCGCCGGCTTGCCCTTTTCCTCTTTTTGCGCGAGCGGGCTCTGCTTTTTAAATTCCTCGATGGCCGCCCGCAGGGTTTTGTCGGTCGCGTCGGAAATCGCCTTCTCTTTCGCGATCGTCTTTTCGATGTCGGGATGGGAGCTGGCGAGATAGCGCAGCAGCTCCTTCTCGAAGGATTCCACCTGCTCGACGGCGATGTCGTCGATGAACCCGTTGGTGCCCGCGAACAGGACGATGACCTGCTGCGGAATCGGCATGGGCTCGTACTGGCCTTGCTTGAGAAGCTCGGTCATCCGCTTGCCTCGCTCCAGCTGGTCACGGGTCCGCTTGTCGAGGTCGGACGCGAACTGGGCGAAGGCCGCCAGTTCGCGGTACTGCGACAGATCGAGCCGCAGCCGGCCGGCGACCTGGCGCATGGCCTTGATCTGGGCGGCGCCACCGACACGGGACACTGAGAGACCAGTGGAGATGGCCGGCCGGATGCCGGAATAGAACAGGTCTGTCAGCAGATAGATCTGTCCGTCGGTGATCGAGATGACGTTCGTCGGAATATAGGCCGAGATGTCGCCAGCCAGCGTCTCGATGATCGGGAGCGCCGTCAGCGAGCCGCCGCCGTTGTCTTTGTTCATCCGGGCCGCCCGCTCCAGCAGCCGCGAATGCAGATAAAAGACGTCACCGGGATACGCCTCCCGGCCGGGCGGGCGCCGAAGCAGCAACGAGATCTGCCGGTACGCCCAGGCGTGCTTGGACAAATCGTCATAGACGACCAGCACATCCTTTCCCTTGTTCATGAAGTACTCGCCCATCGAGCATCCCGAGTAGGGGGCGATGTACCAGAGCGGCGCGGGATCGCTGGCGGTGGCGGAGACGATGATCGTGTACTCCATGGCGCCGCGCTCCTCGAGGGTGGCGGCGACCTGCGCCACAGTGGCGGCCCGCTGGCCGATGGCGACGTAGATGCAGATTACGTCTCCACCCTTCTGGTTGATAATCGTGTCCAGGATAACCGCTGTTTTTCCCGTCTGCCGGTCGCCGATGATAAGTTCGCGCTGTCCCCGCCCGATCGGGATCATCGAGTCGATGGCCTTGATGCCGGTCTGCAGCGGCGTGTCGACCGGCTGCCGGGTCACGACACCAGGAGCGACTTTCTCCACCGGCGCGAATTCCTTGGTGTCGATGCGGCCCTTGCCGTCGATCGGCTCGCCGAGCGGATTGACGACCCGCCTGATCAAGGCCTCCCCTACCGGGACCTGGATGATCTTGCCGGTGGTGCGGACCTGATCACCCTCGCGAATGTCTTCATAGGGCCCCAGGATGACCGCGCCCACGGAGTCCTCCTCCAGGTTCAGCGCCATCCCCGAGACACCGCCCTTGAACTCGAGCAGCTCGAGCGACTGGGCATTTTGCAAGCCATAGACCTGGGCAATCCCGTCGCCGACCTCGGTCACGATTCCCACATCAGCTGAGAGGATGGGAACATCGAACTCCTTGATCCGCTGCTTGATCAGGCCGCTGATTTCGTCCGACTTGATACCCATACGTGCGCTGCTCCTCCTATGCCACCAGCCGCTGGTGCAAGCGGTCTAACTGGGTCCGAACACTGCCATCGATGAGGCGGTCGCCGACTTGCACAGTCGCACCGCCGATCAGTCCCGGGTCACGCCGATATTCGAGGCGCACTTTTCGCCCTAACCGCTTGGCCAGCTCCTCCTGGTACCGCTCCTGGTCGGCATCGCTCAGGGCCACGGCCGTGGTCAGGGTGGCGTTGACGATCCCTTGCGCCTCATCCGCCATGCGATCGAACTCGCGACGAACATCGGGCATCTCCGCCGTGCGACGGTGCTCGATCAGCAGCCGCAGCAGATTGCGCGTTTCCGGGCGCAGCTCGGACCCGAGCTTCTGCGCCAGCTCCAACCGGCGCGCGGTCGGAACGGCGGGGTTGGCAAATGCCGCGCGCAAGACATCGTCCTGAAGCAGCGCATCGAGCTGCTCCAGCTGGCGGCGCCAGGCGTCGATGTCGTCATCGGCTTCCGCAAGCTGGAAGACGCCCTGCGCGTACCGGCGGCCGACGTTAGTTCGGGGCACTGGACTCTTTCTCCACCTCTTTGATGGCGGCCTCGATCAGCTTGCGATGGCGCTCGCCGTCGAGGCTGTCCGCCACGATCTTGCCGACGGCGTCCTCGACGATGTCGGCCATCTGCAGCCGAATCGACTGGATCGCACGCTGCCGCTCGGTTTCGATGTCCCGGCTGGCAGCCTCGACAATGCGCTTCGCTTCCTCGCGTGCCTTCTCCTGTGCGTCCTGCTGAATCCGTTCGGCGGCCCGGTTGGCACGCTCGATGATCTGCCCGGCCTGCTCTCGCGCCCACTGGATCTCGGCCTCCGCCTCACGGAGGTGCTGGTCGGCTTCCTGGCGCGATTTCTCCGCCTGCTCCAGCTGCGCTTTGATCTGTTGCTGTCGCTCCTCTGCCCTCTGGATGATCCACGGATACACCCACTTCCCGAGAACGCCCAGCATGAGCAGGAAGGCAATCAGCTCAGCAATCAAGGTGCCATTGATGTCGAGGAGACCAGCGGCGAGATAGGCGACCAGCAAAGGGGTTACCCGCCCACGCTGCTGGCGACGGCCGTGATGAAGTAAAAGCCAAGGGCCAGGTTGATGAAATACATGGCTTCCACCAACCCGATGATCAGGAACATGATCACTTGCAGGCGGCCCTGCGCCTCAGGCTGGCGCGCGGTACCCTGAATCGTGGCGTTGCCGGCCAGACCGTCACCGACCGCGGCGCCAATCGCGCCGCCGCCCAGTGCAATCCCGGCGGCGATGAGCGCACCCGCAAGAACAATCGCGTGATTCATGCCTATCCTCCTGTTCCGGCAGTCGCCGGTGCTGTCCTTGGATGTTCCTCGTGACCCTCCTCCTCGAGTCCCTCGCGCGCCATTCCGAAATAGATGATGGTGAGGAGCGTGAAGATAAAGGCCTGGATCGTGCCGACAAAGAAGATGTCAAACGCTTTCCAGATGATCAAGCCAACCTCGGCCAGCGCTCCAAACACGATGCCCACTCCGGAGCCCACACCTCCATTCGGGACCAGCCCGGCGAGGAAGGTGATGAGCGATCCAATCAGGTAGACCATCAGCGCGCCGGCGAAGATGTTGCCGAAGAGCCGAAGCGAAAGGGTCACCGGCTTGACAAGCTCTTCGACGATGTTCAGCGGGATGAAGGCGATCCGCACCGGCAGGGCCATCTCGAAGGGCTTCGTAAACCGGCGCAGGTACCCACGCAAACCAAGCACCCGAATGCTGTACGCCTGCACAACGATGATCACGAGTAAGGCCATCGCCAGCGTTTGGTTCAAATCCGCGTTCGCGGGATGGATCGGCTGCTGCAGCGGGAAGAAGTCGAGCCAGTTGGCGACCAGGATGTAGAAACCCAGCGTCATTGCCAGAGGCACGATGAACCCCCCGCCCTCCCCGACCGACTGGTGGACGAGGCCTCGAACGTAGTCGATCAGGAACTCGAAGACCAACTGCAGCTTGCCCGGCACGCCGCTCCGCAGCCGGTTGGCGACAAAGAACCCGACCAGCAGCGTGATGATGATTGCCAGCGCACTCGACAGCAGGCTGTCGTAGTTGAACGTGCAGTACCACGCGTTGCAGAAGCTGACGGTCGGATGCGTCCCGGGTGGGCCCTCAGCCAGGAACATCATGTGGCGAGCGCCTCCCGCACCGCGAACCCGGCTAGCACGAGCTGGGCCAGCGCCATTCCGACGACGACGAGCCAGACCTGGTGCAGACCGATGAGCAAGCCGATCCCGAGCCCGACGGCCGTCAAAACCATGAGGCGCACGAGGCTGAGGGCGGTGAAGCCCACGCCGACGCTGACCGAGCGCTGAACCAGCAAGCCATTCACCGATCCAACCAGCAGCCCAACCGCGACGGCAAGGCCGGCACGAAACTGTGTGAGCGCGATTCCAAGAATGAGCGCGCTTCCGGCTCCAAGCGCCGACACGACCATCGCATTGCGAACTAATCGCCCGTTCATAGGTATTGCCTGATCCTCGTGATCACCACCGCGATGCCGGCTACGACGCCGATCAACAAACCAACGAAGAAGACGAGCGGGCCGGTACGCAGCAGGTTGTCGACGACGAGCCCCGCCACCAACGGAATCACCACGGCGGCAGCGAGATAGACGCTCAGCCCGGCCAGCTCCCCTCCTGACGGGGCCCGGCCGCGCGGCGTCGATGCAGCGTGACTGGGATGACTCATGGCAGGCTCCTTCCGCTCGTCCTTCGGGGCCATCAGCGCCTCCGAAACCGGGGCCTCAACTGAATTCAGCTTAACAGGCACCGAATACGAGTCGCCATCCGTCGAGGACCGTAACCGAGCTCAACCACGGCTGAGTCGGCGGAACCGGCGGACCACGATGATGACGATGCCCAGCGCCATCAGCAGGGCAGCACCGAACAGCACCTTCTTGTGTCCGTAGACGGCGAGCCCAAGCGCCGCGAAGATCGCCGTGCCGAAGTAAAAGACCAGCGCCGTTTCCCGTGGGCTCAGACCAAAGTCGAGCAGGCGGTGATGGAGATGACCGGTATCGGCGGCTGCGATGGACCGGCCACCCATGCGCCGCCGAATGATGGCCCATCCGGTATCGATCAGCGGAATCGCCAGGGCCAGCACGGGCACGACGAGGGCGAAGACGACGGCGCCCTTGGCGACGGACAGCACGGATAGCGCGGCCAGGGTGAAGCCGAGGAAGTTGCTGCCGCTATCGCCCATGAAGATGCGCGCAGGATGCCAGTTGAAGAACAGGAAGCCGACGCAGGCTCCGATCAGGGCCCCGGACAGGATGACGATGTCCGTCTGGTTGCGGTTGATGGCGGCCAGCAGCAGCGTCGCGGCGACGATGGCGACCACCCCGGCGGCCAGGCCGTCCACCCCATCGATCAGGTTGATGGTGTTTTGCAGCGCCACGAACCAGAGCAGCGTCATCGGGATCGACACGGCCATGACCAGCGTGATCGGATGCGCCTCTCCAGGGATGGCGACCGACTCGATAAAGATGCCGAAGACGCCGATCGCGAGCAGCGACGCCGCAAGCTGGAAGAAGAGTTTGAAAAGCGGACGAACGCCGTGAAGATCATCGAAGACCATCAGCGTGGTGATGACCGCCGCGGAGAGGAGCAACCCGAGGGTCTTGGGGTTGGAGGAAAAGAGCGCCGCCGATAGACCAAATCCCAGGTAAAGGGCCAGACCACCCAGGCGGGCGGTCGGCTCGAGGTGGATGCGGCGTTCGCCAGGCTCGGCGACGGCGCCCAGCCTGAAGGCCAGCCACCGAGCCGGCAGCACGACGATCGACGTGCACACCAGGGCGGCGGCAAATGGGAGGACGGCGGGCACGAATTTTGCCGGCGAGAACGTCGCCCAAAAGGTGGGATCGCTGAGGAAGGGCGTGCCGCTTAGTACGGCAGAGGGAATCGTTCGCACAGCGCCCGGCTGCGGGCGCGGACCTGCTCGTGAACAGCCTGGTCGTCGATGTTGTACAGCAGATCGGCCACCATCTCGGCGATCTGCTTCATCTCCTCGGGACCCATGCCTCGCGTCGTCACCGACGGGCTCCCGAGCCGGATCCCGCTGGGATTGAACTTGCTGGCGGTATCGAACGGGATCGAGTTTCGGTTGACGGTGATCCCCACGGTATCGAAGATGTCCTGCACCTTCTTGCCGGTAAGGTTCAGCGGCCGCAGATCGATCAACATCAGGTGGTTGTCGGTGCCGCCACTGACCAGGCGCAAGCGCCGCCTGGTCAGGCCTTCCGCCATCACCCGCGCGTTATTGACGACCGATTGTGCGTAGGTGCGAAACTCCGGCGTCTTCCATTGCGCCAGCATCACAGCCTTGCCGGCGATGGCGTGGTTGAGTGGCCCACCCTGGCTGCCGGGAAAGACGGACTTGTCGATCTCGGCCGCGTACTTTGCCTTGCACAGGATCATCGCGCCCCACGGGCCGCGCATCGTCTTGTGCGTGGTGAAGCTGACGAAATCCGCATAGGGCACCGGGCTGGGATGGGCGCCACCGGCGACCAGCCCCGCGAAGTGGGCCATGTCGACGAAGAAGAACGCATCGACCGACTTGGCGCTCGCCGCCAGGCGCTCGAAATCGAGGATGCGCGGATAGGCGCTGTAGCCGGCCAGCAGCATCTTCGGCCGAACCTCTTTGACCTGCCGGTCCAGCGCGTCGTAATCAATCCACTCCGTGCGTTGATCGACCCCATAGGGAACGAAGTGGTAGAGCTTCCCCGAGAAGTTGACGGGACTGCCGTGGCTGAGGTGGCCACCCTGACTGAGATCCATGCCCATCACGGTGTCACCCGGGTTCAGCGCTGCGGCGTACACGGCGTAGTTTGCCGTCGTGCCGCAGTGCGACTGCACATTGGCGTGCTCGGCATTGAAGAGGGCCTTCGCCCGTTCGATGGCCAGCGTCTCGATGCGGTCCACGACCTGGGTGCCGCCGTAGTAGCGCTTGCCTGGATAGCCCTCGGCGTACTTGTTGTTCAGCAGCGACCCGAGCGCTTGCAGCACTGCCGGGCTGGCAATGTTCTCCGAGGGAATCAGCTCGAGCGTGTATTGCTGCCGTTCGAATTCATCGCGGATGGCGGCGCCGACCTCAGGATCGACGGCGTCGATCCGGCTGGTCAGGTCGGTGCGGGCCTGCAGCATCCGGCTCATTATCCCCGAGACAGGAGTTCCCCGGCTGGAATCGCGCCCTGGCGGAGGACCCGAGGCGTCGGACCGCTGACGTCGAGGATCGTCGACGGCGCTCCGATCCGGCAGGGCCCGCCATCGAGGATGAGGTCGATCGTGTCCCCGAGCCGATCCTCGACCTGGTCGGCATCCGTCGGTGGCGGTTCACCCGCCCTGTTGGCGCTGCTGCTGGCGACCGGCTCGCCGAGCTGCGAAAGCAGGGCCAGCGCAACGGCGTGATCTGGCGCGCGGAAGGCAATGGTTG
>CAZRMD010000067.1:0-13529 GCA_964601135.1 uncultured Actinomycetes bacterium
GCGGTGAACCCGATCGGGTGGGTTCAGGGTCTGCAGGGCCCGGCGCTGATCGCCGTCGTCTGCGGATTACTGTTCATCGAAGAGGTTGGGGTCCCGCTGTTCTTTGCGCCAGGTGACCTGGTGCTGGCGATCGGCGGCATCGCGATTTCCGGCGGGCGGGTCAATGCCGTCCCACTCGTTGGCGCATTAGCCGTGACGATCGTTGTCGGCGGACTCCTCGGGCGCGAGATCTTCTCCCTGCTCGGATGGCACCGCTTGATGCGCGTCGCCGAACCGCTCCACGCGCGCGGCGCGCTCGAGCGCGCTTCCGGATTGTTGCAGCGTGGCGGCTGGCGCGCGGTGTTTACAGCCCGATTGATCCCCGGCTTACGCGTCCATACGACGCAGGTCGCGGGTGTCAGTCGCATGCCTCGCCTCACCTATGTCGCCGGGCTGGTCCCGGCAACCGTCGTCTATATCGGCGCCTTTGTCGGGCTCGGGGCTGCCGTCGGCCGTCCGGTCCTCGGATTGATCCACGAGGCCGAGCACCAGGTCCTGCTCGCCGCGGGGCTCGTGCTCGCTGCGGTGATCATCTTTTTGCTCACGCGAGAACCGGTGCGGCGTGGTTTGACCTCCCTCTATGCCGCAGGTTGGACCGGTCCATTGCGGTTCAACCTCGATTCCGTTCGTCTGGTCTTTATCCTGGGCGCACTCGGCCTCAACTTCGCCGGCCATGCCATCGCCGTCGAACTGAAACTTCCCTTGTTTCTCGATTCCATCGGCACGATCCTGGCTGGAATCGTTGCCGGACCATGGATTGGCGGCAGCGTCGGTTTCATCAGCAACCTGGTCAGCTCCAACACCGTCGATCCAATCGCGGCACCGTACGGCATCGTGTCATTCGGGGTCGGCTTTGCGGCCGGGCTGGCCGGCTACCTCACCTGGCATCGGCGCTGGACAGGCCGCATCGCGCTCTGGCTCGTCTGCTTCAGTATCGCGGCTGTCGTCTCGACGCCGCTCAACTTCTTGATCAGTTCAGGCAAAAGCGGCGTCGGCTCAGGTGACTCGACCTACGCCCTGCTCGTCAGCCTGCATATGCCAGGCGTCCTCGCGGCTTTCCTCGGGGAAGCCACGGTGGATCTGCCCGACAAATTGATCACGGTGGCTGCCGCCCTCTTGCTTGTGCAGGGCGTGCGCCAACCGCAACCGGTCACAACTCGTGTCGAACTCAACCTCGCCGAGGCGTTCACGTTCGTGGTCCGCTCGAACCGCTGGGTGCGCCGACTGCTGGCGGCAGCGCTGTGCGTGCTCTTCACGTGGCTGGTCGTTCCCTACCTCCTCCTCTCCGGGTATCTGATCGAGCTATCGCGGCGCGGCCGGGCTGGCCAGCGCGACCTTCCTTCCTGGAACCACAAATGGAAGAAGTTCAAGGAGGGGTTCAGGATCAACGTCGTCCTCACCGTCTGGATCCTGCCGAGCTTGCTGCTGTCGATTCCGGCCGGCATCGTCAGCGGGCTGCAGGAACAACCAGGCTTCACCGTCAACACAGTCGTCAGCGGCGTCGCCGCCATCATCGCTGCCATCGGCAGCCTGTGGTTTCTGCTGGTTCTTTTGTTCGAGCCGGCCATCTTCACCCAGTACCTCGACCGTGGCATCCGCGGTGCGCTGAACGTGCCGGCCGTGATTCGCCGCCTCCGAGTCAACGTCGGCCTCAGCATCGTGGTCGGCGTCCTCGTCATCGTGCTGACGACGGTCGGCGTCGTCGGTCTCCTGGGATTCTTGATTGGGGTTCTCATCACCCTTCCGTACGCCAGCTTCGTCGGCGCCTACCTGGTCGGGTACTACGCTCGCCTCACCGATCGAACGGCCGAGCCGGTCACGTATCCCGAGTAAGAGTCGGTACGCCTGTAACCTGGTTACTCGCGTCGCGTAACGGCCGAGGCCACGTGCGCGGCTGCGGCGACGAGATCGGCGTTGCCTCGAGCGACGGTTCCGTCTGGCAGCGTCAAAACGTCTTCCAGACCGATGCGTATGTCGTAGCCGTGCGAGAGCGCGTCTTCTAGTAGCGGCCAGGCGGTTGCGCCCATTCCGTGTTGCAGCCGGGGCAGGCGCATCTCGGCACGGTCGAGCATCTTGTTGATGGCGACCGCCTCCTTGATCGCGTCCCTGGGTGGAGCGTCGATCTCGATCAGCACCCGGAGGCATTGATCGACCAGGCCACTCTCGAGAAACGAGCGAACATCCGCGAGCGAGGTGAGTCCGGCCTCGATGGCGATGCCTTTGCGGATCAACAGCCGGCAGAGCTCGTCGCTCCCAGGCTCAGAAAAATTCACTGAGCAGAAATCCGGAAGCACGGTCCAGGCTTCGATCAACGCCAGGCGGCGGGAGCTCTTGCCGCTGATCCACAGTCCGGTGGTTAAGCCGACGGGAAGACCCGGACACTGGTCGCGAATCGCCTCGATCGCGGCCCCGCAGGCGTCGGACTCGAGCGTTTCCTTTCCACCGAATCCCCGTGGATGAATGTGCACCGCACCGGCTCCGGCGTCGCCGCACGCCGCCGCATCGTTCGCCAGCGCGGCAGGAGAAAAAGGCAGCGCGCCGTGCTCGTCCGGTCTTCGGCTGCCATTCAAGCAGGCCTTGATCAACACCGAGGCGGATTCTAGGGACTCGCGTTATCCTGAGGCGCTACGCCGATGAAGACCGTCGAACGCCGGCAGATCACGCCTGAGCTAGTTGCGCACCTCCCGCGACCGGGCATGGCGATCCCGGGCAACATCCAGTATTCGCCGGATTCGAAGTACGTCACCTATCTGTTCAGCGAGCGGGGCGATCTCTTCCGTGACCTGTGGCGGCTCGAGCTGTCGACCGGGAAGAAAGAGCGCTGGCTGACGCCGCCCGGCGAGGCCGTCACAGAAGAAACCGTTTCTCGTGAGGAGGCGCTTCGGCGCGAACGACTCCGCCAGCGCGAGATTGGGATCACGGACTACATCTGGGCCGAAAAAGCGAACGTCCTTCTCTTGCCGCTGCGAGGGGAACTCTACCAGTGGTCCGATGGCAAAACGAGGCACCTGACGGGGGGCGGCATCATCGATCCCAAAATCACAACGGACGGGCGCCGCATCTTTTTTGTCCGCAATGGCGACGTGTGGGTGCTCGACCAGCACGGCGAGCGGAGGCTGACCATCCATCCACCGAACACGACGAATGGGCTCGCGGAATACGTCGCCCAGGAAGAGCTCGACCGGATCAGCGGCTATTGGCCGTCGGCAGATGGCCGGCAGGTTGCCTTCGAGCAACTCGACGAGTCGAATATTCCTGTCTATCCCATCGTCCACCAGGCGAAACCGGTGCTCGAGATCGAAGAGCATCGCTACCCCTTTGCCGGCGCTGAGAACGCGCGGGTGAAGCTGGGGATTGTATCGGTCGAAACCGGGCACACCACCTTCATGGATCTGGCCACCGAGGAGGGCTATATCGCCCGGGTGAACTGGCACCCGGACGGGCGGCTCTTCGTCCAGTGGCTGTCACGCGACTGGCAGCACCTCGAGCTCCTGGCGTATGACATCGGCACCGGCGGCGGTAACGGGATCGTGGTCGAGAAGCAGACGCCATGGGTCAACCTACACAACGACCTGCGGTTCCTGGAGAAGAGCGGCGAATTCATCTGGTCCTCGGAGCGCACGGGCTTCCGACACCTATATCTATATGCGCCGGACGGCAGCCTGATCCGCCAACTCACAAGTGGGGACTGGCCGGCCGAGGCCACTGTGGCGCTGGACGAGAAGGGTCGCCAGCTGTACTTCGTCGGCTGGCAGGAGAGCCCGCTCGAACGTCACCTCTTCAGGGTCTCGCTGGATGGCGGGCTGCCCGAGCGCCTGACCTTGCAACCAGGCATGCATGGCGTCGCGATCGCGCCCGACTCCAGCAGCTTCGTCGATGTCTGGAGTAACCGGACGACCGCGCCGGGCGTTACCGTCCGCAGTCTGGGTGGCCAGGCGCAATCGGTGATCCATCCGCCGGCCGAGGTCGACCTCGATCTGACGCCGCCAGAGCTCCATAGCTTCCGGACCACCGATGGTGCCGAGCTCTACGCCGCGCTTTACCTCCCTCCCCCTATGGGAGAGGGTCAAGGTGGCGGCAAAGCACGCCCGCGCATCATCGTCGAGGTGTATGGCGGCCCGGGGACGCAGATGGTTAATGACAGCTGGGCCCAGACCGTGGACCTGCACGCGCAGATGCTGGCTCAACACGGCTTTGTCGTCTTGAAGGTGGACAATCGCGGATCCGCTCGACGCGGGCTCGGATTCGAAGCGCCGATCGCTCGCCACCTCGGCGACCTGGAGCTGAGAGACCAGCTCGAGGGCGTTCAGTGGTTGGGAACGCTGGGCGTCGCCGACACCTCTCGCGTCGGGATCGAGGGCTGGAGCTACGGCGGCTACATGACCCTGCGGGCGCTCTTGAAGGCACCGGAAGTCTTCAAGGCCGGTGTCGCCGGGGCGCCGGTCAGCTTTTTTGAAGGCTACGACACGGCCTACACCGAGAAGTACATGGGCACGCCAGAGGAGAATCCGGACGGGTACCGGAGCAGCTCGGCGCTCACGTACGCCGACGAACTCCAGGGCAAGCTGCTGCTCATCCACGGCATGATCGATGAGAACGTACACTTCCGCCATACCGCGCGGATGATGCAGGCGCTGGTTGACGCCGGCAAGTCCTTCGAGACCCTGATCTATCCAAACGAGCGCCACTCGCCCCGCTCGGAGCGCGACCGTAGCGACATGGAGCGCCGCATCCTTGAGTTCTTTCAGAAGAACTTGTGATTCGAGCGATCATCTTCGATTTCGACGGCCTGATCGTCGACACCGAGGGCCCGATCTTCGAGGTGTGGCAACGGATCTATCGGGAACGCGGACAAGAGTTGCCACGCGAGCAGTGGCTGAGCATCATCGGTACGGCGTCGGGGCCATTCGACCCGTTGATCGACCTGGGGCAGCGCACGGGGATTCCGCTGGACGCCGACGAGCTCAACCGCCTCGAACGCGCCTACTATCGCGAAGCCACGGTCGCCCAAGCGCTGCTGCCGGGCGTCGGCCGCTATCTGGATGACGCGCGAGCGCTGGGACTGAAGACGGCGATCGCCTCGAGCTCATCACGGGAGTGGGTGAGGGAGCACCTCGAGCGATTTGGCATCGCCAACCGCTTCGATACGGTCGTGTGCAAGGATGATGTGACGAGGACCAAGCCCGACCCCGAGCTCTACCGCGCGGCCCTCGACCGGCTGGGCGTGCGCTCGGAAGACGCCATCGCCCTCGAAGACTCCACCAACGGCATCAGGGCGGCCAAGGCCGCCGGTCTGTTCTGCGTCGCGGTGCCGAATGCGATGACCGCCGACCTCGACCTTGGCGAAGCAGATCTGAAGATCCGCTCGCTCGAATCGGTCACACTGGCCGATATCATGGCCCGGGCGCAAGCCGTGAGCTAGCGTCGTGAAGCGCTGGACCAATCTGGCCCTCTTCGTCCTGCTTGGTCTCGCCTTTGTCAGCGGTTGGGTCGCGTTCTTCTACGCCCTGGCCCCGTCGCGGTGGTCCCTGATCGTTCATGCCACCTCTGGCTACGCCATCGTCGCGCTCACGCCCTGGAAGAGCGTGATTGCCGCCGGGGGTGTGCAACGCCGCCGCCCCGGCTGGTGGGCCTCGCTCCTCCTGACCGTACTCGTGGTCGTCTCCGTGGTTTCCGGCGTCCTCCATTCGACGGGACTGCTGATCGCCGCCGGTCCACTCAGCGCGATGGAGGTCCACGTCGGCGCCGCGTTGATCGCGCTGCCATTCACGGTCTGGCACGTGATCGCCCGCCGGATTCCCATGCGTGCCGTCGATTTTTCGCGACGAAGTGTGCTCCGCACCGGCGCATTGCTGGCCGGCGCCGGCCTTGCATACGGCGCCGGTGATGGCATCGTCCGGCTCCTGACCTTGCCCGGTGGCAGGCGGAGTCTTAGTGGGTCGTATGAGTACGGGTCCTTCCAGCCCGCGCTTCTCCCGGTGACCCAATGGATGTTCGACGGCGTCCCGGCGATCGACCCCAGGGCCTGGCGACTGCTGATCCACAGTTCGTCAACCACCCGGGCGTGGAGCCATGACGAGCTGATGCGTTTCGACGACCGGGTGCTGGCGACGCTCGACTGCACCGGTGGTTTCTACTCGACGCAGGACTGGTCCGGCGTCTGGCTCAGTCGCTTGATTCCAGATGGGACAAAGGGCGCCAGCATTCACGTGCGGTCCCTGACTGGCTATGATCGGCGCTTCTCAATCGCCGCGGCCGACCAGTTGCTGGTCGCCACCCGGCTGGGCGGCGCACCACTCGATCCCGGCCACGGTTTCCCGGTGCGGCTGGTCGCGTTGAACCAGCGCGGCTACTGGTGGGTCAAGTGGGTGACCTCGATCACGGTCGACGAGGTCCCGGCCTGGTGGCAGCTGCCCTTCCCGATGCAATGAGCGAGCGAGCTCAGCCGTCGAACCACTGTTTGCTCAATCCGTTGCTGGCGAACTCACCGCGTTGACGCCGTGATCCGGGCGAGGCAGACTGATCAATAGATCGGACGACCTCCTCCTTCGCATCGACGCGCGGGGAAGCGGCTGCGGCCGGCTTCCCCAGCAGCGTCGAATCGACTAGCGGCGCCTCAGTACGCGAAAGCGTCCGAACTCCATCCAGGCAACCGCGATGCCCAGCGGCACCAGCAGCAACTCGACCGGGATCGCCGTGGTCAGCGCGCGACCCGGCTCGATCGTGGGCAGCTGTTCGCCCATCAGCAGCGCGATCGAGAGGGAGAGCCCGGCGGCGCCTAATCCTGCGAGTGCGGCGACCAGCGCGACCGACGCCTCATAGCCATGTTGGTTGGCGACTCGCCCCGACAGCCGGCGACGTCCGACCTCGATGGCGCCTAACAGCAGAACGATGCCGAGGCCCAGCTCGATGAATTTCGTGATCTCGGCAAAGAAGGCGATGTTCGGCTGCACGAATGCGTGGATCAGCGGCGCGAGCAAACCAGTATGGGTGCCGGGACTGGCGTCGACGAAGAGCCGGAAGTTCCGGACGAAGTTGGGATCCGCGAATTTATTGAGACCGGAGAGGAGGAACTCGATCCCGAGCGCCGCCTGGATCAATCCGGAGGCGGCAAGTGCGGCGTTACCGCTGGCGGGAATCCGATGACCAGTCGACCGCGTGGGCACGACGGACCGGGGAGTTTCGGCAGCGACGGTATCGAGCGCTTTCATGCCTTTTCACCTCACTTTCATCATGCCCACTTTGCGATCGCCCGGGACCTGATAGGCCAGGCGGCGTCAACTGATCGACGTCAGGTCATCGACCGATGACTTCGTGTTCGCCGCGGCGATGGCGAAAGGCCAGGAAGAGCGTTCCATCGTAGAGCAGCTTCAGCCCGCCGGCCAGATAGAACGGCAACCCCAGGGCAGCATTCTGGATCGCGGCGCCCGAGATCAAGGGTCCGGCCGCCTGGCCGATCCCGCGTACGAGACCGGTAAAGGCGACGGCGCCGGCCCGCTCCGCGGGCGGGACGATGGAAACGACAAATGCCTGGCGGGCTGGCACGTCCATCTGGGAGAGGCTGAAGCGCGCGAACAGAATCGCGATCGCCCAGGGGAGCGATGGCGCAAGCGGGACGATAGCGAGCAAGACATTGCTCGGCATGTGAGTGAAGACCATGGTGCGGATCAGACCGATGCGATTGGCCAGCCTGCCTGAGACCTCATACGAGGCCGCCTGCAGTAACGCGATCCCGGCGAACGCGGGACCAAGAACAGCGGCCCCAGCGTCAAAGCGAACATGGAGCCAGAAGGCGATGACGGCATTGGCGACCAGTCCACCGCCCAGGGCATCGAGGGCGAAAAGCGCCGACAGCGGCGCCAGTGAGCGGATCTGACTCGGCGACAATGCCGCACCCCGAACTGGCGACTCTGCCTTCGCCGAGAGCATCATGGCCAGCGCTGCCGTGATGGCGCCGGCGATGGCATAGCCGGCGAACAGGAGTTGCCCGCGCTCCAGATTGGTCGCGCTGCCGGCGACGAAGGCACCCAGTGCTGCGGCCAGACCACCCGTCAGCGAGTAGCGGGCAAAGGCGAGATTGCGCGAACGCGGTGACACCGACTCTGCGAGGGCAGCCTGCTCGATCGACGCGTAGGCGCCGAAGTCGACGTTCGCGGCACCCAGCATGCCGGTCGATGCCGCCAGTGCCAGCAGCATCGGTGAGGTGCCGAACGCCAGGTCGACACCGGCGACCGCCATCAGCATGCCGGCAAGCGCGAGGGTGCGTCGGCGCCCAATGCGCGACGACAGCGCGGCCCCAATGACGCCGCCGATCGCGGCGCTGAGCAATCCAATCGTCAGGGTCAGACCGATCGCCGTCGAGGACAGTCCCCGCCGCTCCAGCTGCAGGCCAATCGACACCGCGCTCATCCCGAACGCCGACGCGCGGAGGAGACGCGCGCCCAGGATCAGCCTGAGGTCGCGGCTGGCTGCTGGAAGGTGCACGATCAGGCGCGCGTCGATGACCGCATCTCCCGTTATTCTGAAACGCTGCGACAGGAGGCGATGAATTGGCACAACCACTAGCCGTTGAAACCCACGGCCTGACGAAGCGATATTCGACCGGGGTTCTGGCCGTCAGCGAGCTCAACCTGTGCGTTCGGGCTGGGGAAGTCTACGGCTTCCTGGGACCCAATGGTGCCGGTAAGACGACGACGCTGCGCATGCTTTCGGGACTGCTGCGTCCGACGTCCGGCACAGCGACCGTTGCCGGCGCGGTCCCCGGCAGCGCACGGAGCCTGGCGCGGCTGGGGGCGATGGTCGAAACGCCGGCGTTCTATCCGTACTTATCCGGCCGTGACAATCTGCGCGTCATGGCGAGCTATGCGGGCGTCCCCCGAGCACGCATCGAGCCGGTCCTGGAGGAGGTCGATTTATCCGGCCGGGCTCGGCAGAAGTTCGGCACGTACTCGACCGGCATGAAGCAACGCCTCGGTGTGGCCGCGGCGTTGCTGAAGGACCCCGAGCTGCTGATTCTCGATGAACCGACCAGCGGCCTCGATCCTCAGGGCACGGTGGAGATGCGCGCGCTCATCAGAGATCTGCGGACCGGTGGCCGCACGGTGCTGTTATCGAGTCATCTGCTCAATGAAGTCGAGCTCACCTGCGACCGCGTCGGGGTGATCTCAGGCGGCAAGCTGGTTGCGGAGGGCACCGTCGATGAATTGCGCGCTCGAGGTGGGTCGGCGCTGCTGGTTCGAGCCCAGCCGGTCGATCAGGCGCGCGCGCTGCTCGAAAGTCTGCTGAAGCCGGACCGTGTTCAGCTCAAGGATGGCATCTTCTCCCTGGCCGTCGAGCCGTCGCAGGCGGCATCGATCAATCGACGTCTGGTCGCGGATGGGATCGACGTTAGCGAGCTTCGCGTTGCGGAACAGTCTCTGGAGGATGTTTTCCTTCAGTTGACGGAAAGTCCCGCCCCGACCGAAATGGCCAAGAGGGGTTCCGCATGATCGCGAGCTTGCGGGCCGAATCATTGAAGTCGCGAAAGCGGTGGGCGAACTGGATTCTTTTCGGCATCCTGCTCTTGGCCCTTGTGCTCATTGGTTATGTACTGACCTATGTGGTGCTGCTGACACCGCGGAGGGTCGAGAGCACGGTGCCGGCGAGCGTGCTGAAACGCGAGGTCTTTCCCGAGAATCTCCTGCCGCAGGTCCTCACCGGGATGTCGACGTTCGGCGCAGCGATCATGATCATCTTCGGCAGCCTGAGCACGGCGAGTGAGTATGGCTGGTTGACGGTGCAGACGATCCTGGTCCAGAAGCCGGGTCGCGCTGCTGTCCTCGCCGGCAAGATCGCGCTGCTGACCGTCGTGACGCTGCTGGTCACGATCATCGTGCTGGGTGCAGCGGCGCTGACCAGCTACATCCTGGTGACCATCGACGGAAGTTCGAGCTACTGGCCCTCAGCGACGAACCTGCTGAAAGGCGTCGGCGCCATCTGGCTTCAACTGGCCGTCTGGACGGCATTCGGCATGTTCTTGGGCCTGGCGTTTCGCAGCACGGCGGCGGCTATCGGCGGCGGGCTGACCTATCTCTTCGTTGGGGAACTCCTCATCGGTGAGCTTTTCCGCCAAACGGAAGGTCTAAAGGAAGTGCTGAAGTTCCTACCCGGTGTGAATGCGAGCGCAATCAATGCCACCTTCCCGGAGACCTTCCGGATTCCGAACGCAATCACAACGCAGCTCTTGCCCGCGGGCCGGGGCGTGATCACCCTCGCGGTTTACCTGGTCGCGTTCACGCTCCTTGCGTTCTTGATCTTCCGGCAGCGCGACATCAGCGGAACCTGAGGTTGCCCGTACGAACGGGCTCAGGGAATTCTCATTTGTCTGCGGCATCATTGGCCCGACGTGGGGAAGCGAGGGAGACGCTTTACCCGGCTTGGAGGTCCGATTCGGGGAGCGGTGGTGCTGATCTCGACCCTGCTCGTCTTCATCGTCGCCGCCGCCGCTTTCCCGACGCTGGCCGTCGACCCGCCGCCTCCGGTCCTGAATCCGCCGTTGGTCGGTTTCTCCTTCAGTCCCGCCGCCGTCACCGACGGCCAAAAACCCGAACGCGCGCTTGCCCGGCTGCTTCACCTGCTGCAGCCTGACCTGGTGCGACTGCCGGTGTACTGGAGCTCCGTCGCGCCGACCCCAACCTCGCTGAACTATTCGGGAGTCGACCGGCTGATCGCCACGGTTCAGGCGCACAACGGGGAGATGCAGGCCACGCCCTGGATCGGCACCACCGGCTTCACCCGGACCGACCTGTTGGAGAGCGCCGCCGCCTATCGCGGTCACGGCGTCAGCGTTTTCCTCCTGTGGGGCGTCGAGGACTGGCTCGACTCGCCAGCCTGGATGGCAACCGGACTCGAGGCCATCAAGATGCTGCGCCAGGGCACTTGAGGTTCTTACCGAGCTCTCACGACGAATTTAGCCAGCCTTAAGCCTTTCCTGCCATGATTGATGACATCGCCACTGTCCGCATGGCTCGAGCACTCGCGCCCGTCGTCGTCGCCCTGTTGCTGGCCACGGCCTGCCAGCCGGGATTGCCATCGGCAACCAAATCTCAGGGCGCTGCGGACACTTCGCCAACGCCGAGCGCGACGTCGTCTCCCAAACACATCTTCGTCATCGTGATGGAGAACACGTCGTATCAGCGCGCCCTCGCCCAGCCGTACCTGAGCAGCCTGGCCAGCCAGTATGCGGTCGCGACGAACTATCACGCCGTCGGGACTCCGAGCCTCCCGAACTACCTGGCGATGACGTCGGGATCGACCTGGGGCATTGCCGACGACGGCTATCACCGCCTGCCTGCCACCGGGATCGGCAAGCAGCTGACCGCCGCCGGCATCAGCTGGAAAGCCTACTTCGAAGGCTTCACCGGGAATTGTTTCAGCAGTCCGTACCCATATGCGCTGAAGCACAATCCCTTCGCTTACTACGGCGGACAGTGCCCGACCAACGTCGTGCCGATGAGCCAGGTCACTGCCGATCTGGCCGGGAACACGCCGCAACTCTCATGGATCACGCCGGGTATGTGTAAGGATGCGCACGACTGCCCGATCGGCACGGCCGACAACTGGTTAGCACGGGCCGTGCCGGAGATCACTCGCTCGGCTGCCTGGCAACACAATGGCGTTCTCTTCATCACCTTTGACGAGGGGAATGGTTCCGATGACCAGGTCGCCCTCTTCGTCGTCAGCCCGCGGCTGCATGGTCAGATCACCAAACAGCTCGACCATTACTCGTTGCTCGCGACCATCGAGGATGCCCTCCATGTCCCGCGTCTGGGCCTGGCCAAGCAGGCGACCTCGCTCATGACCGAGCTGATCAGGGGAACGACCGGCTAGGGCGATAATCGATCGGCAGTTGTCCGGATCGCTTCTCGAGCTTATTCCGTTGCGCGCTCCATTGGCGGCGGCAGGATTGCTGATCGTCGGTGGCTTGCTCGGGCTTGTCGGCCTGCGCTGATCAGGCTGCCCGGGTTTCTTGGGCGTCCTCCCATCGCTCGCCGAGGCTGCGAACGAGCGCCCGCACCGCGGGCTCCCATAGATGGGTGCCGCACTCCTCACGCAGTACGCCGATCGCGTGCGAACGGTCGAATGCCTTGCGATAGGGCCGGTCAGAAACCAGGACATCGTAGGTGTCGGCAACCGCCAGGATGCGGGCCTCGAGAGGGATTTGCTCGCCACGCAAGCCGCGCGGATAGCCGCTGCCATCCATGCGCTCGTGGTGGGCCATGACGATCTCCGCCTCCCGGCGCAGCCGATCGACGCGGCCGAGGATCGCGTTCCCCATTTCCGGATGGCGCTTGATCACGACCCATTCGGCGGGGTCGAGCGCGCCGGGTTTGCTCAGGATGGAATCGGGGATTCCGATCTTGCCAACGTCATGCAGAAGGCCGGCTCGAGCGAGCGTGCGCAGGGTGTCGTTGGGAAGCTCCAGTGCACGGCCGATCTGTACCGCCAGATCGGCGACCCGCAGGTTGTGCCCTTTGGTGTTCTCATCGCGCGCCTCGACGGCTGCGACCAGTGCGGCGATGGTGTCCACGTGTTCCAGCTCGGTGCCCACTTTCACTTCGAGCTCGAGGGTGGCCTCAACCAGTGATCGGAGTGACTGTCCGCGGGCTCGCTGTGCCGCTACGGACCAGAGCGCGAGGACAACGGCGACCAGCATCAGGCCGTGGTACTCCCACCAGGAGACCTTCCAGACCGTTCCCACCAACATGATGACCTGGGCTTCGGCCAGAAGTAGGAACGCGATAACAAGCACGCCCTGCAGCGGGATGCGCGCGGCCAGGTATGCTCGTGCCTGACGCAACGCGGAAAAGAGAAGAAGACCGATCGTCGTCGCGGCCATGGCGTAGGAATACGGCTTCGTGCCGAACGGCAGCTGAGCGAGTAGCTCACCGCTCAAGATGGCAAGCGCCGCGTAGATGGCGAGCGCGGCCACGACCACCACGATCATCCATCCAGCCGGCGAGAAGGGCAGGCGTCGTTCAAACGCGGCGGTGACTGGCGTGTAGCTGGCGGCGAAGAGGAGCGCTGGAACGAAGAGGCTCAGAAAGGCGGAAACCCCGACGATCCGGCCGGCATACGCGACGTCCGCGGGATCGCCAAAGATCCCGGGCGTCCTGAAGCCGTGCACGGCGAAGATGCCACCCATCGCCATGAAGCCCAGGCACAGGAAGAGGGCGCGATATTGAGCGATCTGCATGGCGGCGAACGCCAGCGGGACGGCCAGGACAAAGGCCAGCAGCGAGACGGTGGTCACAATGTAGAAGTGGTGCAGCGGAACGCGAAGCGACGGGTCGTCGCCAGGATGGGCGAGGAGGAAGCCAAAGGCAAGAATGGGCAGCGCAACCCCCAGCACCGCTCCGACCCCGACTCGGTAGCGGGGGTGGGGCTGGCGCACAGCGATCGCCGCAGATGCCATGGCGAAGTAACGGCGCGCATCTGGCGATCCTGCCTAG